>CAZDAM010000034.1:0-28952 GCA_964503595.1 uncultured bacterium | reverse complement strand
GTCATGACTCCTCTGTTGATTGGGGGGTGGCTGATTGGTTCCCGCTGTAAAATGGTTCCAACTCCACTTCAGCTGGCCGCTGAGTATATTGTTGGCTTTGTGGATGAGGTCTGCCGGGATTCCATGGGTGACAGGATTGGGCGTTCGTTCACTCCGTTTATTGCTACAGTCTTTCTGTTCATCGCGTTTGCTAATTATGCGGGCATCTGGATTCCTTTCGGAACCAGTGAGCCGACTTCGGTTATCAATCTGCCCTTGTCTTTGGGGCTTCTGGGGTTTGTGGTCTCTCTTCTGGTGGCCTTCAAGTATAAAGGTGTATTCGGTTACTTCCGTGAACTGATTATGGAGCCGATCCCCATCATCATGTTCCCCTTAAATGTCATTGGGGAGCTTTCTAAAATTGTTTCCATCAGCTTCCGTCTCTTCGGTAATATTCTGGGGGGGGCGATCATCATTGCTGTGGTCAGTGACCTGGTGGCCTATTTTGTATTGCCAGTCGGGCTGGTGGCCTTCTTCGGAATTTTCGTGGGAACTATCCAGGCCTTCGTATTTATGATGCTGACACTGACTTATATCTCCATGAACATCGATGTTCATGGGCAACAAGAGGAAGCGGCACAATGAATGAGTTAACACAAAATCCGGATTTGGTGGTCAAGGCTGCCATGCTGATTTCTGCCGGTCTTGCCATGGGCTTTGGGGCCATTGGAGCTGGTGTTGGCGAGGGCATGGGGGCGGCTTCGGCAGCTTCTGCGATTGGCCGCCAGCCAGCCAAGAGTGGCGAGGTTCTCAGGACCATGCTGATTGGCCAGGCTGTTGCTGAATCCAGTTCGATTTTTGCTCTGGTTGTGGCCATGCTGCTTCTTTTTGTGAGCCCGTTTGATGTGACGGATGCCAATGCCTGGACGATTGTCTGTGGCTGTCTGGGATCAGGTCTGGCGATTGGAATCGGAGCCGTTGGAGCGGGCATTGGTATGGGAATGTGCGGCGCCAGGGCCAATGAAGGAGTGGGTCGACATCCTTCCGCCCTGGTGGATATAACGTTCATCCTGCTCATAGGTTCCGTTGTTGCCGGAAATCCGGCGGTCTTCTCGCTGGTGGTTTCCCTAGTGATGATCTTTGGAGACTATTCCATTACGGGTCTGGCCCACAACATGGCTCTCTTGGGAGCTGGGCTCTGTATCGGCTTTGGGGCGATTGGTTCGGCAATCGGTTGTGGTTATCCCGGATCAGAGGCTTGCATTGCTGTAGCCAGACAGCCCAAACAGCGTGGTGCTCTGATGAATACCATGCTGATTGGTCAGGCAGTCACTTCTTCTACAGTGATCTATGCTCTGGTTGTGTCTCTGGTTCTGATTTTTGTACACGAAGGTTGATTCAATACACCGCGTAGGTCACATGCTGTGGCCTGCTTAAGGAGGAAAAAATGGAAATGGCTGAAGCTGTTGTGAAGGGATGCGCTCTTCTGGGTGCTGGTGTCTGTATGGGTCTTGGAGCGATTGGGCCCGGTATTGGTGAGGGCTTTGCTGCAGGTAAGGCTGTAGAGGGTATGTCCCTGAATCCTTCTCAGGCTCCTCTTCTGACTCGTTCCATGCTGATTGGGCAGGCTGTATCCGAGTCCACAGGGATTTACTCTCTCGTAGTTGCCCTGCTTCTGATCTTCCAATAAGCCGAATCTGAGTCCGCTTCGGCGGGCTCAAAACGGTTTCATCCCCGAATGAATGAAGTTCGGGAAAGGAAGGATGTCCAAGCATGATTAACATTAATATTAGTCTGGTGATTCAGTTGGTGAATTTCGCCATCATCTATTTCCTGCTGAAACATTTTCTGTTTCAACCCCTTTTGCAGGTTATGGATGAGCGTCGTCATCGCCTGAACTCTCTGGATTCGGGCTTTGCAGCAGAACGTCAGGAACTGCTGCAGCTTGAAGAAAACTATCGCCGCAAACTCGGGGATTACCTGAGTCAGGCTACTGAGGTTCGTACCCAGGCCCGCCGGGAGTGTGAAGCAGCAATGCTGAAGGCTGTCGATGAGGCTCAGGCCAAGGCCATGGGAGAACTTGCCGGTCATCGTGATGCCGTCGGAAAAGAAATCCAGTCGGTAGCCGCGAAGCTGGAAGGCGAACTGGGTGGACTGAAGCAACTTCTGGTTGCCAGGTTTACGGCATAGGCTGGGGAGAGATTTGTGAAAGCTCTACATTTGTTGATTCTGGCCGCAATGACCAGTGGTGCCTACGCTGCTTCCGGTGCTCCCGCTTCTGAAGCTCTGCCGTTTTACAAAACGGGCGTCTGGCGCACCACCATGGACTGGGTCAATGTCTGTGTCCTGTTGGGGCTGCTTGTTCGTTATGTGGCTTTTCCCATTCTGAAGCTTTTGGATAAGAATATCGCTGATATTGAAACCAGGCTTGGTCGGGAAGAGCAGGAAAAACGGGCAATGGCGGATCGGCTGGCCAAAGCTCAGGAAGCTTTGAATGGGGTGGATACTGAAGGTCAGGCTCTGGTTGAACAGGCCAGGCAGGATGCTGTTGATATCCAGACCCAGTATGCGGCCCAGACGGAAGCCAAGCTGGAATCGATCCGGCAAAGGCTTGAGGCTGACAAGGTATCCGTGGAAGCGGAAGCCTCGGAGAATCTGAAACGAAGCCTGTTCCAGACGCTGGAATCCAGCGTCCTCACGGAACTGGGCGGGGCAGATTCCAAAACCCAGGGCCAGCTCAACGAGCATATGATTGGAACCATGGGGGCAAGCCATGCAGGCTGAAAACAAAATTGCTGAAAATTACGCGGCTGCCCTGATGCAGACAGCGGACAGTCCCAAGGCAGCCGAAAAATTCCATGAAGAGCTCAAGCAGTTTGAGCAGTCATGGGAGGAAAGCCTGGAACTGAGAGAATCCCTGACCAGCCCCAGGCTGGGAAGTGTTCGCCGCCAGGCCCTTTTTGAGGAAGTTCTCAAAAAAATGGGTGTCAGTGCTGAAGTAACCAATCTTCTGAAAATCATGCTGAAGAACCGCCGGATTCACCTGGTTCCCCAGGTGGCCAAGCAGGTGGAGCTCAAACTGGATCGACTGATGAAGCGCCGGATTGCAACCGTCACCAGTGCCAGTGAACTCAGCAAGGAAGAGCAGGACAAGCTACTAGACAAACTGAAATCCATGACCGGCGATCAGGTAGAGATTACTTTCACGACGGACAAGGATCTCGTCGGGGGATTCGTGGTTCAACTCGGATATGACATCTACGATTGCAGCATTCAGGCTCAGCTTGAAACATTGCGCAATAAGGTGTTCGCAGCCAAACTCTGACGGGACAGGACGGATAAAATGCAAATCAAACCGGAAGAAATTACCAAAATTATCAAAAGCCAGATCGAAAACTTCGAAGTTGGCGCCATTCACAAGGAAGTCGGCTTCGTAACCGCGATTGCTGACGGGATTGCGACTATTCATGGTCTGGACGAAGCCCTCGTGGGCGAACTGGTCAGCTTCGGAAACGACCTCTACGGCATGGTTCTGAATCTGGATGCGGGATCCGTAGGTGTTGCCACCTTCGGCGATTACAAGAAAATCAAGGAAGGCAGTGAGGTTCGTTCTACAGGTCAGGTCATGGCCGTTCCTGTAGGTCATGAACTCCTGGGTCGCGTAGTCAATCCGATTGGTCAGCCAATTGATGGTAAGGGCCCACTGCAGACACAGGCAACTCGTCCGGTAGAGAAAATTGCCGCAGGGATTATTGATCGACAGCCGGTGAAGCAGCCTCTGCAGACCGGAATCAAGGCGATTGATGCCATGGTTCCAGTGGGCCGCGGTCAGCGCGAACTTATCATTGGGGATCGTCAGACCGGCAAAACAGCCGTAGCTCTGGATACGATCATCAATCAGAAAGGTCAGAACGTAAAATGTATTTATGTTGCGATCGGCCAGAAAGCCTCTACGGTTGCAAATGTGGTTTCGACCCTTGAAAAATACGGTGCGATGGATTACACAACGATTGTGGCTTCCAATGCCTCCGACCCGGCGCCGATGACCTTCATCGCTCCTTATGCCGGTGTCACCATGGCCGAGCATCTGATGTATGATCACAAAGAAGATGTTCTGATCATTTATGATGATCTTTCCAAGCATGCCGTGGCCTACCGCGAATTGTCCCTGCTTCTGAGACGCCCTCCTGGTCGTGAAGCTTATCCCGGGGACGTGTTCTATGTTCACTCCCGCCTTCTGGAGCGCGCGGTGAAGCTCAATGATGAACTGGGTGCCGGTTCCATTACGGCTCTTCCCATCATTGAAACCCAGGCCGGAGACGTATCCGCCTACATTCCGACCAATGTGATTTCGATTACAGATGGTCAGATTTACCTGACATCCGATCTCTTCAACTCTGGACAGCGTCCTGCGATTGACGTAGGGATTTCCGTATCCAGGGTAGGGGGCTCGGCCCAGACCAAGGCCATGAAGAAAGTGGCCGGTACTTTGAGACTGGATCTTTCCCAATACAATGACCTGGCTGCTTTTGCCCAGTTCGGTTCCGATCTGGATGCTGCATCCCAGCGTCAGCTGAAACGGGGAGAAAGAACTCTGGAAATCCTGAAACAGGGCCAGTTCCAGCCGGTGGAAGTGGCGAAGCAGGTTCTTTCCATCTATATCGTGACCAATGGCTTCTGTGACGATCTGCCTAAAGAGGTGGTTGGACAGTTTGAGAAGGAATACCACGAATTTGTGGAACTCAAGTATGCCGATATGCTGGGAAGTCTCAGGGAATCTCCTGATCTGACTGACAGTGTAAAAGAGCAGATTGAAAAGTCCGCCGAGGAATTCCTGGCTCAATTCAAAGCCAAAATCGCTTAAGCTGAGGATTTGGCATGGGTCAAGGGAAATCAAGAGAAATTCGCTCCAAGATCAGGAGCATTAAGAACAACGAGAAGATCACCAAGGCGATGAAGCTGGTGTCGGCGTCCAAGCTCAGGAAATCCACCTATGAGCTGGACCGCCTCAAGCCCTACATGCAGGGCCTGAAAAAACTGCTGGCTCAAACCGGAGTGGTTTCGTCTCCAGGAGAAGGGGAATCCTCTTCTTCGGGAAAAGTGGCCATTGTTGTCTTTGCCGGGGAAAGAGCTCTTTGCGGAAGCTTTAATACCAATGCCGTCAAGTCGGCCTGCGCCATGGGCGAAAAGTTCGCTGCTGAAGGGTACCGGGTGGAATATATTGCCATCGGGAAAAAAGCCCATGAAGGGCTGAAATACCGCGGGATTCAGGTTCTTAGAACCTTCAATCTCAAGGAAACCCTTCCTACAGTGGATTTTTCCTTATCAATCGCTGCATATCTGCAAAGTCTTGTGGATGAGGAAGGCTTCAGCAGAATCGAATTATCCTATACGGAATTTCGGTCTGCCATGTCCCGTCTGAATACAAGCTTGCAGTATCTGCCATTTGATGGCTCTCAGTTCGTGGGAACTGATGAGGAAGAAACTTCCGAGTCGGGTCACTACCTGTTTGAGCCAGATAAGGGTGCCGTAATCAAGGAGCTTCGCAAGCAGCTTCTGCAGGGACTTCTGCATCAGTGCTATATCGAAAGTCTGGCAAGTGAGTACGGAGCCCGTATGGTGGCTATGGACAATGCGGCTAGAAACTGCAAGGAATTGACGAATAAGCTGACACTGAAACTGAACCGTGAGCGCCAGGCTGCGATTACCCAGGAAATTGCGGAAATCGTAGGCGGGGCCGCCGCGCTTCAGTGACCGGTGAGGAGAGTTCAATGAGCAATATGGGTAAAGTTCTGGCCGTAATCGGCCCAGTAGTCGACGTAAAATTCGAAGAAGGGCATCTGCCCGAGATTTATGAGGCGCTTGAGCTTACGAACGCTGCAACCGGCGACAAGTTGGTTTGTGAAGTGGCCCAGCACCTTGGAGACGGAGTGGTTCGCGCCATTGCGATGGGACCTTCTGAAGGTCTTCGCCGTGGAGTGGATGTAACTGCTACCGGAGCTCCGATTTCTGTACCGGTAGGCGAGCCTGTTCTGGGCCGCATTCTCAATGTTCTTGGTGAGGCCATTGATAACGGGGCCAAGATTGAAGGCGGCAAAACACTGCCGATTCATCGCCAGCCTCCCCAGTTTGATGAGCTGTCCACGAACAAAGAAGTTCTGGAAACAGGTATCAAGGTTGTGGATCTTCTGGCTCCATACCTCAAGGGCGGAAAGATTGGTCTGTTCGGTGGAGCCGGTGTGGGCAAAACCGTAATCATCATGGAGCTGATCAACAACATCGCCAAGCAGCACGGCGGAAAATCCGTGTTTGCCGGTGTGGGCGAGCGCTCCCGTGAAGGAAACGATCTTTATCTGGAAATGAGTGAATCCGGAGTTATCAACAAAACCGCTCTGGTATATGGCCAGATGAATGAGCCACCTGGAGCCCGTCTTCGCGTGGGTCTGACCGGTCTGACCATGGCTGAATATTTCCGCGATGAAGAAAAAGCCGATGTACTGTTCTTCGTGGATAATATCTTCCGTTTTACTCAGGCGGGTTCGGAAGTATCGGCCCTTCTGGGTCGTATGCCATCCGCGGTGGGATATCAGCCAAACCTGGCAACCCAGATGGGTGAGCTTCAGGAAAGGATTACTTCCACCCGCGAAGGATCCATTACTTCGGTGCAGGCGGTCTACGTACCAGCGGATGATTACACCGATCCCGCTCCTGCCACGACGTTTACTCACCTGGATGCGACCACCAACCTTTCCCGCTCCATTGCGGAAAAAGGAATTTATCCTGCGGTAGATCCTCTGGCTTCCACGAGTCGTGCGCTTGACCCTCAGGTTGTGGGTGAAGAGCATTATGGTATTGCCCGTGGAGTTCAGCAGATTCTTCAGCGCTACAAAGAGCTTCAGGACGTGATTGCGATTCTGGGTATGGATGAGCTTTCTGAAGATGATAAGGCACTGGTGTCCAGAGCCCGTAAGGTAGAGCGTTTCCTCTCCCAGCCTTTCCACGTAGCCGAGGCCTTTACCGGGACTCCTGGAAGCTATGTGAAACTGGAAGATACCATCCGCTCTTTCTCCGAGCTTCTAAGCGGCAAATACGATGATCTGCCTGAGCAGGCTTTCTACATGGTAGGAACCATTGAGGAAGCCGTAGCCAAGGCCGAGAAACTCAAGGCCCGCTAATCAGGAGGGATCATGTCAGAATTTGCCGTTAAAATTCTATCTCCAGGCGGTCTGCCTGTAGAGCGGATTGCCCAGAGCGTACTCTTTCATATTGTGGATGGAGAAACCGAAATCTATCCGGATCACGCACCTGCCCTGTTTCAGCTTGGCAGGGGAGAACTGGTCATTCGCAATGCGGCCGGACCGGAACACTGGGTGATTCAGGGTGGGATTGCCCATTTTGAAAACTCGGTTCTGACGTTTCTTGCTGAAAAAGCGGAGAACGCCGCGACCGCCTAGGGCAATCTCTGGTATGCCCTGAACATGCAGCCTGTCCATTTGGACGGGCTGCTGTCATTTTACGATCATTTATGCGATTTTATTGATAAGGAATCAAGAAGGAGAAATCATGCAGAATCAGCTCGGAAAACTGATGGAACAGGCCCAGCGCATGCAGTCTGAAATGCAGGCCAAGCAGGAAGAACTGGATGCCAAGACATTTGAAGGCAGCGCTGGTGGCGGTATGGCAACAGCTACTGTGAATGGACGAATGGAAGTTCTTTCCGTGAAATTCATGCCGGAGGCAGTGGATCCTCAGGATGTGGAAATGCTGGAAGATGTGGTTCTTGCAGCAATCAAGGATGCCCAGAGAAAAGCTTTAGAGGAAAAAGAAACCCAGATGTCTTCCCTTACGGGTGGCATGAAAATTCCTGGTTTGTTCTAGGAATATGAAAACGGCACATTATCTTAGCCTGGTGGCCGAAAAAACCGGAGCCTGGGAAAGTCTGAATGCACGGATTTCCAGACTTCTGGAGCAGGAGCCCGTCTCTATGTCAGGCAGTCTCACCGAAGAGCTTCAGACCAGGGGGCAGATTCTGGAGGCTCTGAGCCAGGCTCTGGTGAAGCTTGCGGAGCAGGCCCAGAACAACGATGTGCCGATTCTGATCTATCTTGAGAATGAGGGTCCCGCAGAGTTCCAGCAGATTGTCAAAGATCTAAGGGAGCGCCTTGGGGCTTTGAAGGAAGCCGAAGAAAAGCTTCTGCTTCAAACGGGTGATGTGGCCCGTACTTTTCGGGAGCACTGTCTGAAAGTTTCCGCGAGAAAGCCGCTTTTAAAAGCCTATGGCAATGAAAGCAAAGGTCTTTCTCAGGGAACCCTGTTTGAGCGCCGCCGCTAGAAATCAAAGGCGACTGCGGAGCGAATCAGATTGAAATCTTCTTCCTGGGTCGTGGCATCCCAGGTCAGGCGGTGAAGAGACAGGCTCAGACGGGTTCCCATTCCAAGCCGCTTCTGCCAGTGAAGGGTGGAAAGCCAAAAGGATTGCTGGCCATCGCTGAGGTTCTGATCGTCGCCTCGATCGAGGCTGATCCCGAAATTCCCTGCACGGGAATGATTCAGATCCAGTCCCGCGTGCAGGCCATCATAGCCAGCCATTTCCCGGATGTCTTTCCCGTAATAGGATGAGAGCGATAAAAGCGCATCCTGAAGAATGCCGCCTTCCCTTAGAAATGGAGAGCTGTCTCCGGCTGACCGAAAACCTTTTTCTGTTGTTGTGTAAGCCGTGTTCAGCTTGAAATTGCGCCCCAGAGAAAGGCCGAGGCGAAGTCCGGCGGATTCCGAGCTTGAGCGTCCGAAGGGATCGTGAAATTCGGCGATCTGGGTATCCCACAAGATGCGCCCGGATTTAGCGCTGGCATGAATCCCGGTAAACCAGGCTTTCTCGGTGACTCCGCTGACTTTGGCTTCACGGGTATAGAATGTGAAGGGGTTTCCCAGAAAGAAAGGACTGGTCAGTTCGGCGCTGAATCCTTCAAACCAGCCGATTCCGAGCCGGTTTTCTCCCAGGCTTGTTTTGACACCGACTCCGTCCAGTGTTTCCTGTCCAGATAGCCCCAGCCCCCTGAGTTTCATCAGGCGGCCGGCTTCCACCGTGGCTCGTCGGGAGGCCTGGTAGCGAATGGAACCTTCTTCGATTCTGACGGTTGTGTCTGAACCGGTCCGGGAGCTTCCGGATTTGAGATCAGATCGGGTCCCGACCTTGAAGGTTCCTTCTACTTTTTCAATCCCTTTTATGGTGACATCCACCAGAGTACCCATCTGGGAAAGGCTCTGGTAACTGCGGGTTCCAAACGAAGCCTGCTCTACTTCCAGGCCCTGCCGGGTAGCAGTTCTGGGCTCAATGCTCAGATGGGGTTGGGCAAGGGCTGCTTCAAAAGCAGCGATACGCAGGTGGATTTCCTCTTCACTGCTGCCAATCAGGGGAAGGGCTGTTTTCAGATGGGTGGCCAGTTTTGCCAGTCGGTCCAGAAACCCCTGGGGCCCCTCAATCCTGACTTCTCTGGCTCTGAGTTCGCCGTTTTTGGCAGAAAGAAAAAAAAGAACACGCTGAAGGCCTAGTGCGAGGGAATAGGCATCTTCCTCTTCCAGAAGCTGATCCCGTAGTCCGGCCTGAACGGCAAGCATGCGCAGGGAGCCCAGTCTCTGATCCTCAGGCTCAAGAGGATCAAAGGCCGGGAGGCCCCAGAAGCAGGGGCAAATCAGGGAGGACAAAAGAGCTGTTCGGCTTATCTTGCGCAAAAAGGCCATTTCCCTGGTGTTTTCGACTGAAACCGACGGGTTTTTGATGGAATTTGGCCGCATTGCAATTTATTGGGACCGTGGCTATAATCAGCACTCATTTTTTGGCTGCCCATCGTAGGCTGGGCTTTAGTTCTGTACTTCCTGGAAGGTTGATTCATGCTCATAGATGAGATTCGCAAAAAAATGAAAGGTATCATTTGGTTTATCGTGATTGCCTTTGTCCTCTCCATCTTCCTGATTGGGGCGGCGGGTTATTTTGATAATCAGGCTGCCAGGGCAAGAGCTGCTGAAGGAGCAGCAGACCAGATGGCTGAAACTTCCGCCATGATGCGTGGATTCCAGTCGGAAACCCCTTTAGCTGTTGTGAAGATGCACAACACCACAAGCACGATTACAGAGGGGCAGTTCCAGCGCTATCTGGCTGAGCGGGGCTATCGGGATCGGCTGGCTTCCATTCCGGAAATGTTTCGCAAGATGATGGAAGACCAGGCTCTGGACGAACTGATTTCCCAGCGACTGATGGTTCTTGAGGGTTCCGCCCAGAAACTGGATGTCACAACCAGTCTGGAAGAGCAGATTGCAAGACTTCGTCAGCAGACCGGCAGTGAGGATTCCTTTCAGCAGTTTTTGCAGCAGAATGGATTTGCTTCGGTTGAGGACTTCAAGTCTTATCTGCGTCCCCAGCTTATGCTGGGAGCCTTGGGAGAGCATCTGTTTGAAGCCCGCGAAATTCAGGATGACGAAGTCCAGGTCTATTATCAGGCCAATCGTGAGAACTACAAGGGAGCCGATGGCCAGGTTCTTCCTCTGGAACAGGTTGAAGCCCAGATCCGCGAAGAGTTGAAATCAAGAGTGGATGAGGCATCCATGCAGGCTTACTACTCCCGTCATCAGGCCCGCTGGCAGAAGCCCATCACGGCTGATCTCAGCTTTATGCTGGTATCCGAGCAGTCTCCAAAGGATAAGGAATCGGTAGCAGCTTCGATTGGGGCTACTGAGGTTGAGGCCTACTACAAGATAGCCAGTTCCCGCTTTCTGAGCCCCAAGCGGGCTGAAGTGGCCGATCTTTTCTTAAGCCGGGAAAGCCTGGAGAAAAGTCTGAGCCTGACTGATTCTGATGCTAAGGCTTACTATGAGGAACACCCTGAAGAATTCCAGCAGGTGGCCAAGACCCGTTCCCGCCATATTCTGATTCGCACGGGTTCAGAAAGAAGCAAGGAAGAGGCTCTGGCTGAAATCACCAGGATCCGGGATAGCATTCTTTCCGGAGAGGTCAGCTTTGAAGATGCGGCCAAAGAGCACAGTCAGGATCCAGGCAGTGGTGCGAATGGTGGCGATCTGGGCTTTTTCCCCAAGGGGATGATGGTACCTCCATTTGAAAAATACGCTTTTGAAGGTCCGATGAAGGAAATCAGTGAGCCGATTGAATCAAGCTTTGGGTATCACATCATCTTCAATGAAGAGCGCCAGGAAGGTGGCCTGAAACCATTTGCCCAGGCGAAGGAAGATGCTCTGAGACTGGCTAAAGCCATTGGGGTTTCCAAAAAGGCCTATGAAATCCTCGATGATGCCACAGCCCGGATCAAGAAGCGGGAAACCAGTTTTGAAAAACTGGTGGAAGAGCTTTCAACCGGAAAGAAAGAGAACGGAGGCGTTGTCGGGATTGTCTATCTTGGAGAAGGAAATCCGGAAGGCAGCCTGGGAACTCTGACATCCGGAGGGGATGAAATGGATCCTCCGGTTCTTCAGGCGATCAGCAAACTCAAGGCTGGCGAGGTTTCCGAAGCCGTTGAAACGGCCAGTGGCTTTCATCTTCTGAAGGTCAACCGCCTGCTTGCTCCGGAAAGAAAACCGCTTAAGGATGTGGAAAGTATCATTCGTGGCGAGCTTCTGGCTTCAAGGCTCAAAGCTCACTATGAGGCCCGCGTCAAAAGGGTTCAGGAAGCTTTGGATACTGGACAGAAGTTCGAGGAAGTGGCCTTGCAGTATAACGATGCTTCCGTGGGAGCCGATCAGGTCTTTTCCGCAATGGAAATCGATCCTGCGGCCGAGCAGGCCGCCCAGCTAGTGGACTTTGGTCTTTCCAGCGGTCTTGGTCCCATGCAGGTCAACAGCCTCAAATACCTGAAAGCCGGAGAGATTTCTCAGGGGATTTCCGTTGAGCCTGGAACCATCTGGGCCAAATCCCATAAGGTTTATCCTCCGGAATACTCCGGTTTTGAGGAAGTCCGCAGTGAAATTCAGGAAGCCATGACTCTCTCTGTCAGCGAGCAGGAGATTCTGGAGTACTACCGCAGCAATCCGACCCAGTTTGAGCAGGCAGGTACTTTTGTGGTCCAGCAGATTCTTTACAAGACTCAGGAGATAGCGGCTTCTCAGCTGAATTCGATTCTCTCCGGTGGTCTGACGATTGAGCAGGCTGGCCGCTCCACCCTGAATCTGGATCGGGCTACGTTCAACAATAACGATGGCAAGATTTCGCTGAATGACGTCAGCTTTTTCTCCGTCGATGGCCAGGAAAGAATCAAGGCTTTGAACCCGGGAGAAGTTCTGGATACTCCGGTTCAGTCAAGCTATGGCTGGCACGTGGTCAAACTGGTTGAGAAGAAGGAAGAGCGCAAACTGGGTCTGATTGAAGTCCGGGAAAAAATCCTTGAGGATCTGCGTCAGGCCAAGCGTGGCGAAGTACTGATGCAGTACCTCCAGGAGCTGAGAAACCGGGCCCAGGGTATTGAAATCCTGAAAGGTCAGGCGTGAGAAGCTTCCAGCGGGCAGTAGATGCCATTCGACCTCTGAAGTTTTCGGTGGATAAAAACCGCTATGCAGCGGGCTCCTGTCTGGTGGAATGGGGCCATACCCATGTGCTTTGTACCGTGAGTGTCGAAGCTAGGGTTCCATCATGGAGAAATCCGGAAACAGAGGGCTGGCTGACGGCTGAGTATGCCATGCTTCCCTCAGCAACCCATACCAGAGGTCGCAGGGAGCGCGAAAAGGTCTCGGGCCGCACGCAGGAGATCCAGCG
Source organism: uncultured bacterium (assembly GCA_964503595.1). Classification (GTDB taxonomy): domain Bacteria; phylum Muiribacteriota; class UBA6191; order UBA6191; family UBA6191; genus CAZDAM01. The sequence goes on along the minus strand of CAZDAM010000034.1, from coordinate 16,216 downwards.
TCTGATCGGGCGCTCGCTTCGGGCTGGAGTGGATTTGTCCAAAGCTCCGGGTTTCACCTTTGCCATCGACTGCGATGTTTTGCAGGCTGATGGCGGAACCCGGACGGCTTCCATCAATGGGGCCTGGGTGGCCCTGGCTCTGGCTTGTCAGAAACTAGAGGCGTCAGGCAAGATACAGATGGGATTTCTCAGGGAACAGGTCTGTGCTGTGTCTTTGGGGCTTCTGGGCGATCAGATCCTCACGGATCTTGATTATGATGAAGACTCGATAGCGGATACGGATTCCAATCTGGTGATGCTTGGCTCTGGACGCTTTGTCGAGGTTCAGGCCACGGCAGAGGGAGAAGCTATTTCGGAGGAAAAGCTTTTTGATCTCTTAAAGAGAGGTAAAGCAGCCTGTCAGCAGATTTTTGAACTCCAGAAGCATGCCCTTCAGGCCTGATGCTTTATTGCTGGCAACCGGTAATTCCGGCAAGTTTCTGGAGATGGAAGCCATCCTCAGGGAAGGCCTTGGTATTTCCTCTATCGGACTTGGAGATCTTGGTCTTGTCGGTGAGCCCGAAGAAGACGGTCTCAGCTTTGTCGCCAATGCCAGGCTAAAGGCTGAATACTGGTTTTCCCGAGCCCGTCTTCCCACTCTTGCTGATGATAGTGGTCTTGTGATTCCTTGCCTAGAAGGCTGGCCGGGAATTCACTCCGCGAGGATTGCAAAGGCAGACCGGGACCGTCGTGCCCTTGTACTGGAGACGCTCGGCAAAGCAGGTTTTTCCTACGAACTGGAATCCACTGGAGTACCTGCCTGGTTTGAGTGTGCCCTCGTCCTGAAGGCTCCTGAAAAAGAGTGGATTGCCGAAGGTCGCCTGCATGGTGTTCTCAAGTTGCATGAAACCGGGACGGAAGGGTTTGGCTATGATCCAATCTTCTATCTTCCTGACTCCAGAAGTCTGGCCAACCGTCCGCCTGCCCAGAAGAATTCCCTGAGTCACCGCTCTTTGGCCCTGCAATCCCTGATGAAAAAAATGCTTGCAGAGTGACTTTCTCTTCCCTATAATAGCGTTCCTTTGTCGGGGTCATGGCGCAGTTGGTAGCGCGTTTGAATGGCATTCAAAAGGTCCGGGGTTCGAATCCCCGTGGCTCCACTGATAGAAAGTCCGCTCCAGAAGCGGACTTTTTTCATTTCCGGCAGTTCTTGAAGTGTTGGCCTGAGAGCGAAATGGTCAACCAGAGCACTTTACACCTCACATTCCGTACATAATTTCAGGTCGGGTAGAAGCGCTTGAATTCCGGGCCGAGCAGGTTCAGGAAGTCAATCTGCCAGGGCTCCATCTTGTGGATTTTTGTCAGCCTAGAGGACTTTACACAATTACACAGCCAGATCGATTCCTTTTTCGTTTTGCCGTCTGGAATCTTTCACACCTGTCACGGGACAGGCTGAAACCCCGAATGAACCTGTCATGGAACAGGCCGGAAACCCTGGATCAAAAACGCCTGTCACAGGACAGAAAAGAAAACCGATTCCGGCAGAGGTAAAGCATGCTGTCAATCTGCGCGATCAGGGCCGGTGCACTTTCCATTTCAAGGGAAAACGCTGTGAAGGAAGGCGGTTTTTGCACATCCACCACAGAATTCCGGTCTCAAAGGGCGGAAAGAACACGGTGGAAAATCTGATCACGCTCTGTTTCAGGCATCATGCTCTGGTGCATGAAAGCAGCAGGGAATAAAAACCCGGATTTCTTTATTCTTATGTGAAGTGCTCTAAATTAAAAGGTCTTGGGCTGAAAGCTTGAGTGTTTGACGGGATAGTTTTTGAGTCCGCGGATTTCGCACCAGTAGGAGAGGGCTTCCTTGACTGCACTGAAGGCGATGGAGTCCCAGGGAATTTCATGGGCTTCAAAGAGGCTGCATTCCAGAGATTCATCGCCGGGAGCAAATTCGGGTTTTTGCAGGGTGGCCCGAAAGACCATGTAGATGTGTCCGACATGAAGTATGGAAAAGACTCCGAGAAGGGAGTCAATCCGTACTTCGCAGCAGCATTCTTCCAGAGCTTCACGGGCGGCTCCTTCTTCGGGGGATTCGCCGATTTCAAGAAAACCGGAAGGAAACGTCCAGAGGCCAAGACGAGGTTGAATGGCCCGTCGGGCCAGAAGGACCTTTCCGTCATATTCAGGGATGCAGGCAGAGACGATGCGAGGATTCTCGTAGTAAATGTACTTGCAGGAGGCACAGATCAGGCGCGGCCGATCTTCGCCCGGGGGAATGCTGTAGTTGGCGGGCTTTCCGCATTGCTGGCAGAATTTCAGCATGAATGGGCCAGATGTTTTTTCAAAATCGGCTCAATGGTTTCCCCCTCAGGAATGTGCAGAGCCTGCCAACCAAGATTCAGAGCGGTCTGGATGTTTTCTTTCTTATCATCAAAGAAGATATGTTCTTCGGGGCGGCCCCGACTTTTGTCCATCAGGGCGAGATAGATATCTGGCTCTGGTTTGGCCTGTTTCAAATCCGCTGAAACCATCATGAAGTCAAATCGTCCCAGTTCCGGCAAGTTCTGAATGGCGAGTTCGAGAGTAGGGCGGGCAAAATTGGTCAGGGCGCAGACGGTATGCCCTTGGAATTTGAGGATGTTTCGCAGCTGAATGTTTTTCTGATAAAGGCCGTTGCACATCTCAAACCAGCGCCCATAGTAGGCTTCAATCAGATCCTTCTTTTGAGGAAAGCGGGCAATCAGTTCGGCGTTGGCCTCGGAAAAATCACGTCCCAGATCCTGCTGAAAATTCCAGGAGGAGGTGCAGACATTCTGAAGGAAGTCCTGAGCATCCTTTTCCGGGAGCAGTTTTCTATAGAGGCGGAGGGGGGACCAGTCAATCAGAATACCCCCCAGATCAAAGACATATATCATAAGGCTTTTAAATGTATCCGAATGATGGCCTCATTGCCATCAGTGTTAAAGGATAGTTCATCCAGACTGATGGCTGCTCTGGTCATGGCAGTGTCAGGCCCGTGCTTGTCAGTCGCTCGTTTGGGATCAAACTCAAGGTAATTCTTCCAGTCAAAACCGCACCCTTGATCCTTGATTCCGACTTCCAGACGGTTGTCGGGTTTGATTGGCTGGGATGGTCTGCCGTCTTACGATCCCCTCTCTCCAGTTTCCAGGAATTCACCAGTAAGGTTTTGTCTTCATGGCTGACTCCCAGATTCCCATGTTCGGGAGGATTGATCAGAACCTCAGATGATTTCGTAGAGATTGCGTCTGGAATCAGGACAGGTTTTGGCCAGAAGGGTTGCCAGACCTTCAGCTTCTTCCAGAGTATGGAATTCAAAGGTTGCGTTGCGGTTCAAGGTAGCGCATTGCTCGGCCTGATCCACAGGGGTGATCAGTTCCCTGATATGGCAGATATGCTCATGGTCTGCATGGATTCCAGGTCTACAGGTTTCTGAAGGCAGAAGAAGACCCCGGCAGCAATACTTTCACAGATTTCATGTCGGCTGTTGGAACCGCCAATGAGAATAAGGAGACATCCTTGAGTTCGGGGTTGGCCCGTATGCAGGGGAAAGAATCAGAGCTGACATACCGGGAAGAACCGATCCGCAATGACTTCTCAGGCATGCTCCCCGCTGAATGTAGGAATGAGCATGTGTTGCCCCCGCTCCAGAATCCGCTTCAAGAGGCCCAGAGAAAAAGGTTCGTCTTCCACGACCAGAACCCGGGGCTGTCGAACTCGGCTATAATGTCGAGGTTTGGCTTCCATATCTTAATTGTAAGGAGGAGGATGAGAGCGTCATGACTGAATTTGCACTCAAATTTCCTTTGGTGCTGGCATCCAGGTCTGAGGGGCGGCGAAATCTTCTGAAAAATCTGGGAATTCCTTTTGCACTCGTTTCAACTTCCTTTGATGAAGAGAAACTCAAGCAGGAAAAAAGTGACCTGTCTCCAAAAGAAATGGCTCTTGAAATTTCCAGATGCAAGGCTTTGGGGGTTGATAGCCAGAGCTGTCTGGTTCTGGCGGCAGATCAGACCGGAGAATTTGCTTCCGTACTTCTTGGCAAAACCCGGAATCCTGAAGAATGTCTAGAAAGCCTTTTGAGGATGAGGGGCCGGGAGCACTGGCTTCACTCGGGCTGGGCTCTGGTAAAAGAGGGTCGAATCCTGGCTGAAGGCGTGGAATCAGTACGCCTGGTTTTACGGGATTTGCCCAGTTCCTATCTGGATCAGAAAATCAGGGAATGGGAGTCCTGGCATAGCTGCGGGGGATATCATTTTGAAGGAGAAGGCCGGTTTCTGTTTTCCGAGGTCGGTGGCTCTGAGGATGCCATTATTGGCCTGCCGCTTCAGCCGTTTCTCAATGCCTTGTTTGAACAGGGTCTTGTGATCTGGGCAGAAAAAAACCCTGCTGGAGCAGGGTAAAGAATCTTACTGGTCTTCTCTAGTCCTGGCCATCTTCATCAGGAGAGTAACCACCCTCAGTGACGGGAGGCATGGCTTCGGCGGCAAAGACTCCGGCATGAGCAGCTTCAAATTCCCGTGTGGAAACAAAATGCATGCTGACCTTCAGCTGCGAAGGTTCCAGGGGCTGTCCGTCTGTTTCAAGAACTTCCCGTGAAACGGGATAAACAAGCTGAAAAGTGATTTCAAAGCTTTTTTCATCGCCCTGAGACTGGCGAGCCTGAACTCTCTGGTAGCCTTCCATCAGAACCTTCTGGTCCCGGTTTGTCACCGTGACTTTTACCGGAAGTCTCAGGCCGGTTAATTCATGGGTATTTACGTATTCTCCGAATTCATTGTACTCATCCAGAGTAACCGGACTCAAGGGGGGCAGTTCACTGAAAATGGCGCTGAGTTGCCCGGAGATCCAGAACTCATAACCATCCTGAAACCCTGATTCGAGACTTACCCCATCCAGAACCAGACTCGCAGAGTCCAGAGAAAGAGGTTCCGGAACCGTATCCGATAAGGAAGTAAAGTTTCCCATACCGTCCTGGTTCAGAAAGACGAGGCGATTTCCAGCCGAAAGCAGGGGTGTGAAAAGAAGAAAAAGGGTGAAGACTGATAGCTTCATATTGCTTCCCTCCGATGGGAACAATTCGTGTTGATATTCTTATATCACCCCGACAGAAGATTGGGAAGTGGGTCTGTCATGCTGCTTTGAAAGAGATATGTCAAAATGATGAATATCAGATCCGGTTATGAGGGAAATATACAGGTGATAAGACCTCAGGAGTTTTCTCTGGATGCCCGCACGGTGAAACCTATCCACGAACGTTGTGGATGTCTGAAGATTTCCGGACTGAGTGTACCGGTTCGCAGAATTTTGATGTTGTCTTCTGGAAATTTATGACGATATTCCAATGGCTCCTGATTCCTTTCAGGCCTAGATCGCTTTGATCAGGGGGTTTTTATGTACATACTTAAGTTTGGAGGAGCTTCCCTTTCCAATGCCATGGGCTTTCACCAGATTAAGTCCTGGCTTGAGCATCTGAAGGGGGAGCAGGTTATTCTGGTGGTTTCAGCCCTTTTTGGAGTTACCAATGAGCTGTTTCGGCTCATGGAGCATGCCCAGATCAAGGATCTGGAGTCTCTGCATGACGGGATCACGCGCTTGCGGCATCGCCATACGGAAGTTGCCCGCGATCTTCAGCTGGAACGCCAGCCTTTGCAGGAGCTTCTGGAGGAAATCAGTCATGAAATGGATGAGCTTCAGGCCATGCTGGAATCCTGTGCGGTTCTAAGAGAGGTGTCTCCACGGGCCCAGGACAGGATTGCATCTGCCGGAGAAAGGCTTTCCAGCCTTATGGCTGCCCGCTTCCTGACTGCCAGTGGTTATCCTTCCCGGAAAGTGGCCGGGGAAGAAGCCCTGATAACGGATGAAAACTACACCCAGGCGCTTCCCCTGAAGGAAGAAACCTCCCAGCAATGCCGACGGTTCATTCGTCCTATTCTGGAAGAAGGTAAAATTCCGGTGATCGCCGGTTTTACCGGAAGGACGGTGGATGGGCAGACCACGACTCTGGGACGAGGAGGGACGGATTTTTCGGCCACCACTCTGGCTCAGGCTTTGGGAGCCAAAGAGGTCTGGTTTCTGAAGGAAACAACCGGGGTTCTAAGCACGGATCCCAAGATGGTTCCGGAAGCGATTCATCTGGATGCCTTAAGCTTTGAGGAAATGGCGGAACTTTCCTGGTTTGGTGCCCGTGTCCTGCACCCGATTGCCATGCAGCCCCTCAAGGAAAGCGGGATTCCGGCCCGTATCCGTTCCTTTGCCGAGATTGAGAATATTGGAACCCTGGTCAGTCCTGAAGCCTCCGTGACCAGCCCGGTCAAGGCGATTACAGCAATATCCCAGGCTGCGGTCGTGGCCGTTTGCGGGCTTGGTATGGCTGGTTATCCAGGTATGGCGGCACGACTGTTTCAGGCTTTGGCGACTCACAAAATCAATGTTCTGATGATTTCCCAGTCGAGTTCCGAGCAGAATATCTGTCTGGTTCTGATGAAGGATCAGGCCCGTAAAGCCCGTCAGGCTCTGGAAGAGGAATTCCGCTACGAGATCGCCCATGGGCGCATTGATGGAGTGGAAGTCAGGGAAGATATGGCTGTCATTGCCCTGGTTGGAGCTGGCATGCGGGGAACTCCCGGTGTTGCGGGCAAGGTGTTCGGCACTCTGGGAGAAGCCTCGGTGAATGTCTTTCTGATTGCTCAGGGCTCTTCCGAATTCAATATTTCCTTTGCCATTCAGAACTCCCAGATGGAAATGGCCCTCAAGGCCTTGCATGCCCGGCTTTGTGAGCAGGGAGCATCATGAGGCTGGTACTGATCGGACCAGGTCAGGTAGGCCGTAAAACGGTTGAATTTCTGAAAAACCATCTTGGCTCAGGGCTGAAAATTAAGGGAGTTCTGAATTCCCGCGGTATGCGCCTGGATTTCCGGATTCATCAGGATACTCTTCAGTGGGTTCAGACAGGTGAGAAGTTTTTGGGGGAGTTTCGGCCGGTTTGTACCAGGGCTCTTAAGGCATTTCCACCGGGAACTGTTTTTGTGGATACATCGGTGGCCGAGTTTTCTTCGGAGTTTTATGAAGCAATTCTTGCTTCCGGCCATTTTCTGGTACTGGCCAACAAGGCGACTCTGATTCAGATGCCCAAAGGGATTCTGAAACATCCGAATCTAAGGGCGGAAGCCACTGTGGGAGCGGGTCTTCCGGTTCTTAAAACCATTCGTGGCCTGCAGCTGAGTGAAGATGTGATTCAAAGCATCCGGGGCTCGTTCTCAGGGACGCTTTCCTATCTCTTCTGGGCGATGGGAGAAGGAGCCAGCTTTTCCGAAGGTCTGAGAATGGCGATGGAAAAAGGTTATACCGAACCGGATCCCAGAGTGGATCTTGGTGGGGTTGATGCTTTTCGCAAGGTCAGGATCCTGGCGGAAGCCTGCGGATTTGAGCCGGTCGAATTTGAGGAACTTAAGCTTCTGAATCCTCAGGAACAGGCTCTTCCACTGAACGAGTTTCTTGAGAGCGGGCTGGACCGGCTTGGGGAGTTTTTCTCCAGAAAACAACAGGAAGCTCTCCTTGAAAACAGGGTTTTGCGGGTCATTGGAGAAACCAGGCCGGGTTATGCCGGTTTAAGGTTGGAAGCAGTTCCCAGGGACTCTCCTCTGGGTTCTCTGAAAGGAGCCGGAAACCTCTTCTCGATTCAAAGCCTCATGTATGATGAGGAGCTTGTCGTCCAGGGGCCGGGAGCCGGTGTTTTAAGAACGGCAGCGGCTGTTTTTGAAGATGTGATGGATCTGGTACGTCTTCCCCAATCTTCCCCGGAAATTTCACTTCAGGCCCGTAATCAGATCGAAGCCTTTGCCCCGGCTTCCATTGGCAATGTGGCTGCTGGCTTTGATGTTCTGGGGCTTGCGATTGCTTCACTTGGAGATCGGGTGCGTCTTGAGATCAAGGAATCTCCTGGCATTGAAGTTGTATCCATCCACGGAGATGACGGAAGACTTCCCAGAGAAGCCGAAAGAAATACGGCAGCGATCGCCGCTTCCCATGTCTGGAAAGCCCTTGGCCGCAGGGAAGGGCTGAGGCTTCATCTTTTCAAGGGACTTCCCTTAAACAGTGGCTTGGGTTCGAGCGGAGCCAGTGCCGCAGCGGCGGCCCATGCCGCTTCATCTCTTGGGGGAGGGGCCTCTGAAGAGGTTTTACTTCAGGCCTGCCTTCTGGCTGAAGGGGAAGCTTCCGGGCTTCATCTGGACAATGCCGCAGCCTCGCTTCTGGGTGGGCTGATTGCCTGTCTGGGGGTCGAGCCCATCCGGGTTTTGCGCCTTGACTGCCATTCATCCCTGAAGCTGGGGCTTTTTATTCCAAAGCTTGAGGTTCCAACCAAACAGGCTCGAGCAGTCCTACCATCAACACTTGATTTGAAAACGGCAATCAGAAGTCTTCAGAATTTTAGTGGCTGCCTGGAAGCCTTTCGCAGTGGGGACTCCACCTGGTTTTTTGAATATGGACAGGATGTTCTTGCGGGAGTCCATAGGCTGCCTTTGATTCACAAGGCGGAAACTCTCTTTCCTCTGGCCAAAGAGATGGGGTTGGGACTTTCGATCTCTGGAGCAGGGCCAGCCATGTTCACTCTGCATTATGATGGGGCATTCCTCCAGGAAAACCTTGAGACACTGGCAGCTCACTGGCGGAAGCAGGGAGTTGAGGTCAGGGTGAGTGTTCAGGATATTGATTTCAAAGGGGCCAGGCTTGTTTCGTAACCAACTGAATTACCATTGTCTGGAATGTGGCTATCAGGAAAAAGTTGAAAAGCAGCGTGAGCGTTGTGACTGTGGAGGGCTTTTGCGGATTGAAGTCATTCCCCGCAAGCTTTCCCTGGCCGCGTTTCGGGCGGAATTTCGTGAAAACCGTCTTCCTTCCGGGGTCTGGCGCTATAAGGCCTGGCATCTGGATTTGCCTTATGAGTCGGTTTCCTGCCGGGGAGAAGGCAATACCCGCCTGTACCATGCTCCGGTAAGCCTTAAGGAATACACGGGAGTGGAAAGGCTTCGGCTCAAGCATGAGGGCGAAAATCCTACCGGCTCTTTCAAGGATCGGGGGATGTCAGTTGCAATTGCCGCCGCCCGCTTGTTTGGAGCAAAGTCTGTGGCCTGTGCCTCAACGGGCAATACATCCGCAAGTATGGCAGCCTATGCGGCCTATTTTGGCCTGAAGGCATTTGTTGTTCTTCCCAAGGGGAAAACAGCCCTGGGGAAGATTTCCCAGGCTCTGGCCTACGGTGCGAACACGCTTGAGATCGAAGGTTCCTTTGATGATGCTCTTGAGAAGGTTCAGGAGGCATGCAGAAAAACAGGCACTGTTCTTTTGAATTCCATCAATCCATTTCGTATCGAAGGTCAGAAAACAATTGGGTTTGAGCTGCTTGAGGATCTGAATTTTGAAATTCCGGACTGGATTGTTCTTCCTGGTGGAAATCTGGGGAATGTCTCAGCGATAGGCAAGGCTTTCCTGGAACTGAAAAGCTGGGGCTTCATCGAGAAACTGCCGCGCTTTGCTGTGATTCAGGCTGAAGGAGCGGCTCCGTTTGCCCGCATGGTCCAGGAAAAGATGGAGTATCTGGTTTCGGAGAATAGCCCGGAAACGATTGCAACCGCGATTCGGATTGGAAAGCCGGTAAGCTGGAAAAAGGCTCTTGATGTGATGCGGGCGACAAATGGTGTCAGTCTGGCCTTGAGCGATGAAAAGATTCTTGAGGCCAAGGCCCGTGTGGATCGTGGGGGAATTGGTGCTGAACCGGCTTCATGTGCATCGGTTGGGGGAGTGAAGGCTCTGGTGGATGCCGGGGTGATTCAGTCCGGTGAATCGGTCGTGTGCATCCTGACTGGAAATGTTCTCAAGGATCCGGAAATTGTCCTCAAAACCTGTTCAGATCCTCAGTCTCCGGCCTATTGCCTTAGGCAGGAAGTAGAGAACTCCTACGATGCGATTGCGCGGATTATGGAAGTCTGAATCCCGAAAGCTCCGGTTTCTGGGGCAGCTGACTGTCTTCGTCATTGCCCTGGAAGGACTCTGCCGCTTGCATCATGGCCTGATGTATCAGGTCTGGCAGCCCATCGGGCCGGGGGCGGTCTATTATTTTCCGGTGTCTCAAAAGCTCAGTCATTCCTGGCAATTACAGGCAAGAAAAGCTGGTCCCGAATGTGGTGAAATCTATTTCAGCGGAGGATCGGTTGCGGCGGGATATGGAGTTTCTGGCCCATCTCCGGCAGAATTTATATCTGAAGCTCTTTCTGAAACAGTGGTCGATTTAAGTGCTCCCGGTCTTCTGTTTCAGGAAGAATTCGAGCGGGTTCAGGCAAGAATAAAGGAGTGCCCGAATCCACCGAAATTCTGGATCAGTCTGAGTGGTTTCAATGACTGGAGCGGACAGGAAATGGTCCGCCGTATTCAAAGCTGCAACCAGAAGTTTCCGGGAACCCGGATATCGCTCCTGCTTTTGAAGATCCGCAGCCGGTTCTGCAAGGCTACACAGAAGGAGACGATCTGGCAGATTCCTCCATGGGAGCGGTTCGGCGGAAAATCGTTTTTGTTTTTACAGCCTCAGAAGTCTCCCGATCTGAAGGATTCACGCCAGAGATATCAGTTGGAACTGAAGTTGCGGGGTTGGAATTTTGAGGATCTTCAAGGGGTTTCCCAGGAAGACTGGTTTGTGGATGAATGCCACCTGACGTCTCAGGCACAGAAGATTTTAGCAGAAGAGATGGCCCAGCGAATCAGGCCGCATCTGTAAGCACTGCGGTAGCCAGGCACAGATTCTTAAACAGTAACCATTTTTGAGTTTCTTCACTTCAATTGGGGCATCAGAAACTGTCTGGCCAGGGGAGTTTGTGCCCCTCAGGCCTGCTAACCGAAAGTCAGCCTGGATCAAGCCCTTAGGAGTTCCGGGCTGCTGGAACTGCAGGGATGGTGTGATCATGCCGATGCACCTTCACGACGTATCCAGGCGTCTTTTGAGATTGCTTATGACCATTGAAAGCCTCCTCAGAAGACTGTCGGCTGGAGGAATGGACATAAAAAGAAAAAAAGAATGCAACCAAACAGGGTTGAGTGGTGTTTTCTATGCGACTACGGCAGAAATATGAAGAACAACACACGATTTGATGAACTTATAGACGAACTTCAAGGAAAGCTTCACGCATTGGCATATGCCATTCTGCTTTCTCACGATGAAGCATTGGATGTTGTGCAGGAAGCCCTGATCAAAGCCTGGTTGCAGGAAGGTTTTGAAAAGCCTGGTTTCCAGCGGAGAGCCTGGTTGTTTCGGGTCGTACGGAATCTGGCCTTGAATCGAAAGAGAAGTCTTATGCGGCTTTGGAATTGGATGAAAAAACGGTTGTATGACGAACACGACGCTGAGAGGCTGGAAGTTGTTGACGAAATGCTCCGTCAGGAGAGCTTGCGGGCTTTGGGGGAGTGTATGCAAAAGCTTTCTCTCAAGGAGCGAGAAACGCTGGCTCTGTTCTATGGTGGTGACTTCACTTGTGAAGAAATTGCAGAACTGACAGATACTCCCAAAGGTACGATTACCTCAAGATTGAAAAGGGCACGGGAGAAACTGGCTGAGTTCATGCAGGAAGAGGGAGAGGGCCATGCAGGATGACAGATTCAGGAAGCTGTTTATTCAGGCTCATGAGGAAGCTGGTAGAAGTCAGAAATATACTTTTTTGCTGAAAGGAAAGCTGAGATCTCTGGATCGAGAGATTTTGAAATGCATTCAAGATTTGAAACAAAGGCTTCTGGGGTGGTTCTGGCTTTGGGTGGCTCTGAGCCTGGGGGCCTGGGTTACTGATGGGCTGCTGTTCGTGGTGATGCAGCAGAATTTTCATAGCAAAGCGTTCAGTCTGAGTTCCTTGCAATCAGCTTTGTTTCTTTTGAAAATCACTTTCAGTCTCGTTGCATATGGAATTCTAGTTGTTGCCGGGGTGGAAATTCTGGTCGTTCATGTACCGGAAAAACTCAGAGGAAATTTAGAGGAGGAGGTTTCATAATGAAGAAGCAGAATTTTCTGGAGAGGTTTGTTCGTTCTAACTTCAGGTCCAGGCTATGGTTGGTTTGTGGTGGGATTATCGTGGCAATACTTTTCTCTGTCTGGTCCATTTCCGGGATTTATCGGGCAATGGGAGAAGAAGGAGGAACTGGAACCCTGACAGGAAATATTCTTTCTGAAGCCAGTATTTCCGAACTGTTTCAGAATCCTGAGTTTCAGACCCAATATCCCAACACAGCGCGATTTATTCATGGGTTTACCTCGCTTGAATTTTATCTGAAAGACTCAGAAATTGTTGAAGACACTATCCGGTCACTTGGTGCTGAAGAGTATCACGAGATAGAAAAAAGCGTGCTGGAGTTATCGAGGATTTCTCAGACTGAACTCATGTCTTTCGTTTTAAACAGTATGGCTCCTCCCCTGCCTCCTTTTCGCTTCAGAAGGATACGCAGAATAGGGAAGCTTCTTTCCGAATATGCACTGATTCAAAAACGTAAAGATCCTGCTTTTGATATCCTTCCTTTTGTAGATGTTCTTGCAAAAGCAGTCCTTTTGATGGAACACAAGGATCGCCTGCTCATTTCCAAAATGATTTCGGTGAAAATACAGGAAGATCTCCTTTCTTGTCTGCATACCCTTTATCTGGAAGGGGCATTTGAAAAAAAGGAGGCTGGAGAACTTCGTTCTCTGCTTCTGAGTGTGAAAAATCAGGGACTTGGATTTCAGCAGGTCATGTTTTCTGAATATCTTCTGTTTGAAAGGATGTTTCTTCGGATGTATCAGAAGGCTCCTTTTGCTTTTCAGCTTCTTGAGCTTGCTTTTGGAGATCCTCTAAAGCCATATCGTGAGCTCATTCAGGGCGGTTTTCGGGAGAGTCCGAAGGAATTTCTGAAGAAAAACAACCATGTGCTTCTTCAGACTTTTGTGCCGAACTTCAGCACAGCGCAGCAACGACAAATGGAGCTGGAAATTGCTTACTGGATTCTGGATAGAGAGCTTTCCGAAGTTGCTGAAGAAAATCGGGAGCCCGCTTTGAATATGGGCAGAGTGGCAATTCTTACAGACAATGACGGGAAGTCTGGGAAGTACCGTGCATACTATGCCCGTTATCGTTTGAAAGAAGAAGAGCCCTTAAGAGAGTTTCGTCTGCAGATCCGGCCCTAGATGGTTTTGCCCGAGTCCTCCAGTCGACGAAGCAGATCGATAAAATCCAGACGCATTTCGCGGCTGAACTCGAAAAGAGTCCTATCTTCCTTGTTCGAAAAACAGGTTGGACAGGCCCAGGCCAGATTCTCACTCAATGGGAGCCCACCCAGCTGATGGGGCCACAGGAACTGAGGTTTGAGTTCTGAGGCCTGGCGCTGGCAGAATTCACAGCCGGCGGGTGGCTGACTCAGAAGTTTCTGGGCCAGTTCCATAGAAGCATGGGGGTCGCTTTGGCACCGGCGGGCCTGTTCGATCTCTTCAAAATGCTTTTTCTGTAGAGACTGACGCATTTCCGAGCAGGTCTGGAGTTCCCGCCGGAGTCGGGCCGTTTTCTCCCGGATTTCCCGAAATCCGCTCAGCTCCAGAAACTCTGGATGGACTTTGGGGCCGACTCCGTTTTCGGGGGGGAGAGGAGCGGGGTTCCCAGAGCTGATTTTATGGGTTTTGATGTCGGTACGAAACTCGTAGTCCTTCAGCTGTTCCATGAAGTTCGTATCGGAGCGCAGGCTGTTTTCACATTCCCTCAGAGCATGATCCATTTCATCCAGAATCAGGCGCAGGCGCCTTCTTTCCTCACCATTGAGATGTTCCTGAAGGCTTTCGGAAGGGGGGGTGGCAAAGATTCGGACAAGAAAGAACCTGGCCTGGTATTCCACCTGCTTCTTTTCCAGAATACGACGGGCCCGATTGAGGATCATCTCCCGCTCTTCTCCCAGTCGCTGGTTGACTTCCTTCCACGGTTTCCAGGCTTCTTCCCACCTGAGAGTGAATTCCTGGTGGCGCAGAGTCATGGAGTTTTGCTCGCCCTCGGCGTGAATCAAATGGCTTTTGAGTTGCTTTTCCTGTTCTTCAAGCTGGCGGATCTGAAAACGGCTCATGCTTCCCCCATTCATAGGATTCGTTCGCGATTCTATCATTTATCCCTGTTTTGGGCAGGCAGATTTATCCGTCAGAATGTATCCTCGAAAAAAGAATATTTTTTACCGGACACGGATATCCGATCCGAAGGTGAAAAAAGGAACGTGATATCCTGTATTCCGGTCTGGGCTCAAGGAAACCGGAGTGGATATGCGTCTGATTCTATGGATGATTCTGACTTCAGGGCTGGGGGCGGCTCCCCTTCAGGATATGATTCGGGAACTGAAATTTCTGGTTCTCTTGGAAGATGCGGACAGTCAGGAAAAGGCCCAGGCTCTTCTGGGCATGCAGGCGGCCTACTATTCGTCCAGTGAAGGGGCTCTGGCCCTGGATGAAAATTACATCTATCACAACCAGAAATTTTATCCGAATCAGGTGGGTACCAGAGTCCGCGTCAGACTTTCCGGGAAAACCCAGTTTCGCCTCAAAAGCAAAACCGGAATCCAGACCGAAAGAGGTCTGCTGGGTTCTGGTGCCACCCATCAAGCCCAGGCACCTGGAAGCAGCAGTCTTAGCGGAGAGTTGCCGGTTTCACGGCTCCGGATCGTGAAAAACCCGAACACAGCTCAGGAAATCAGTTTCTCGGAAACCCGAATTCCCTTGAACCGGATGATGGTGCATGTCCGGGTTCAGTACGGGGAACCTGTTCTGGGGCCGGTTCGGCTCAAGGCCCGGCTGGGACAGGATGAGGTTCTTGGTTATTCCTTTGGCCGGGTTTCTGATACCCATGAAGTTTTTGGTCTTGCTCTGGCGTTTCCGACCGGGGTCAATGGACTTGTCGATCTGGTTCTTGAGGAAGTTGAAGGCGAGACCCTCCGAAGAGCCGAAGTCAGAAACCAGTTTGTTTTTGATGATACCGCTCCGGAAATCCGCCGTCTGAATGCCGGTGAACCGGCTGACTTTCAGGCCAGACCGGCTTTTGGGACAACACTTCCAAGAGCCGGATTTCCCCGGGAAATCCGCATTTTTGCGGAAGACTATGCTCCTTCTTCAGGGGCGGAAGTCAGCGGTGTGGACTTTTCCAGGATCGGTCAGTCCGGCGGGGGAGAAATCAGGCTTTATGATCCGAATGGAAAACGGATTCCTGGAATGATGGCAGCCCAGCCTCCTTCTCTGCTGTTGCTGCTTCCGGATGTCTATGATACGGGTGCCGGGATTTTTCCGGATAAGGATCAGGATGGAGTGGCAGATCCTCTGGCCGGAAGCTACAGGGTGGAAGTCGAAATTCTGGACAGGGCCGGAAACCTGGGCCGTCATACGGCTTTTTTCGGGCTGGATGATGAACCGGTTCCTTCTGCCGGTCTTCGTTTTGAGCTCAATGCAAACCTCAAGCCAATTCCTTTTGGAGAAAAAACCTATGTCAGAAAACTTCAGGAGGTTTCCATCCAGGGTACTTCCGATGTGAACTGGCAGAAGTCCTCACTTGAGCTTCAGTCCCGTCTGCATGGCCCGGGGACCATTCCGGATGTGGTTCCGGGAGATTTGATCCGCAAGGAAGGCGGACTTGTCTACCGTCTGAGGGAACCGATTGAATCCGGTGCGGATGGAGTGTATCTGATTGCGGCGAATCTTGTGGATATGGCGGGAAATCCTTCTGAGCATGTTCAGCAGATTCTTCTGGATACCGTTCCTCCGGTGGTGGGCATGACTTTTCCCGCCATGAATGAGACGGTTCCGGTGACCGGTCCCCTGCGCTTCATTGAAATGTCGATGCAGGAAGAAACCAAACCCTGCAAGGAAGATGATGTTTCCGGGGTCGTCCAGTCCCGTGCCCGCCTTCAGCTGAATTTCAGAGGAAAGGATGGGACCCTGTCGCAAAAGGTTCCCGGACTGTTTTACTGGCATGAACCCGAAGAAGCCGGGAAGCCCCATCGCATGCTTCTTGAGTTTGTGGATGAAAATGCCCAGGTGGTGGCGCTTCCTCAGGATGGTAGCGGAGATGGCCTCTACGAGGCTTCCTTTTATTTTGAGGATGCGGCCCAGAACTCCCGGGAGGGGAACTTCAGTTTTGAATATTCCTCGGAAACTTCCAGTCTCAGAATGCTTCAGTTTCAGGTCAACTAGA
>CAZDAM010000033.1:0-29892 GCA_964503595.1 uncultured bacterium | reverse complement strand
TCTCGGATCAGATTGCCCTGATTGCGGTTCAGGGGCCCGAAGCTGAAAAGTACCTGAGTCCTTTGATTCAGCCTGTGGATCTGAAAACCTATCGCTGTGCAAAAACCATGCTGAATGGTGAAGAAGTCATTCTCAGCCGCACCGGATATACCGGAGAGGATGGTTTTGAAATTTACGGTCCTGCCCCGGTCATTGAAGACCTCATGAAGAAACTGGTTGAAACCGGTGTTGAGCCCTGTGGTCTTGGGGCCAGGGATACGCTTCGCCTGGAAGCCCGTCTTCCGCTTTACGGCCAGGAGCTTGGCGATGATATCAATCCGGTTGAAACCGGCCTGAAAAGGTTTCTGGATCTGGAAGGACCTGAATGGATTGGACAGGACAAGTGCCGGGAAATGGCTGAAAACCCTCCCCGGAAACTGGTTGGGCTTCAGCTTGAAGATCGTCAGGCTGCCCGTACCCACACTCCGGTTTTAAGAGATTCTGAAATCATTGGGGAAGTGACTTCCGGTTCGTTTTTGCCGACAGTAGGGGCATCCTGCTCTCTGGCACTGGTACGATCGGATTCTGTAAAAATCAATTCCATGGTTGAAGTGGATTTGCGGGGACGCAAGAAGCCGGCGAGAGTCGTACGGTTGCCGTTCTACAAAAAAGGGGCGTAAGAATGGATCTGAAAGTCCGTGAAATTCTTGAGGCAGAAGAGAAACGCCAGCGCGAGGGAATCGAACTGATTGCCTCCGAAAATTTCGTATCCCGTGCTGTTCTTGAGACTGCTGGCAGTGTTCTGACCAACAAGTATGCCGAAGGGTATGCGGGCAAGCGCTATTACGGTGGTTGTGAAATTGTGGATCAGGCTGAAGAGCTGGCTGAACAGCGTATTTGTGAACTCTTTGAAGCCCGTTTTGCCAATGTACAGCCTCACAGTGGAAGCTCGGCCAACATGGCTGTTTATGAGGCCCTTCTGAAGCCGGGAGACACCATTTTAGGCATGGATTTGTCCCAGGGTGGACATCTGACTCATGGGGCTCCGGTTTCGTTTAGTGGACAGCATTACAGGGCGGTTCACTATGGTCTTGGCAGCGATGAGCTTCTGGACTATGATATGGTCAGGAAAATGGCTCATGAACACAGACCCCAGGTGATCGTGGCTGGAGCCAGCGCCTATTCCCGTGTTCTTGATTTTGAAAGATTCCGGGAGATTGCCGATGAAGTCGGTGCCAGGCTTGTGGTGGATATGGCTCATATTGCCGGTCTGATTGCGGCAGGTCTTCATCCAAATCCTGTTTCTCATGCCCATGTGGTGACCTCAACCACCCACAAAACCCTCAGGGGGCCAAGAGGCGGGATTATTCTGACCAATGATGAAAAAATCTATCTGGAAACCCGAAAGAAGGTTTTCCCCGGAATTCAGGGCGGCCCGCTCATGCACGTGATTCTGGCCAAGGCCCAGGCTTTTGCCGAGGCCCTGACTCCTGAATTCAAATCCTACCAGAAAATGGTCATTGAGAATGCCCGGGCTCTTGCCGGGGAGCTTTCCCGGCATGGTTTCCGTCCGGTCAGCGGTGGGACGGACAATCATCTGGTCCTGATTGATCTGAGTACGCTCGGGATTTCCGGCAAGAAGACCGAAGATGTTCTGGGTAAGGCCGGGATTACGGTGAATAAAAACACCATTCCAAAGGAAACCCGGTCTCCATTCATTACCAGTGGAATTCGGGTGGGGACACCGGCTGTTACTTCAAGAGGAATGAAACCGGAAGATATGATCAAAATTGCGGGCTGGATGGCTCGTGCCGTAGAATCGCGCAAGAGTGAAGAGGGGCTTGAAAGCATCCACGCGGAAGTCAGGGAATTTTCCCGGGCGTTTCCGCTCCCCTCGGATAAGGAAAGGGAAGCATGAAACCAGAAGAACTGCGTTACACAAAGGATCATGAGTGGGCCAGTGCCCCAGTGGATGGTGTATGCCGGATCGGCATCAGCGATCATGCCCAGAAAGAGCTGGGCGATATCGTATACGTGGAAGAATCCGAAGAAGGTCGTGAGGTTGAGGCTGGGGATGCCGTTTCTACTGTGGAATCCGTTAAGGCCGCCTCTGATATCTATGCTCCTCTGAGTGGGACGATCAAGGCTTTCAATGCTGCCTTGTCCGATAACTCGGCTCTGGTGAACGAGGATCCGTTAGGCGAAGGTTATATCCTCGAACTTTCCGGAGTTTCTCAGTCGGACTGGGAATCTCTGATGGATTTTACCGCTTACCAGACCTTTCTGGACGAGGCCTGAGCCTTGGCCTGGATTTTAGCCGGGCCTTTCTGTGAATCAGCCCCGGAGGCTATGGCAGTGGATGCCTGGCTTTCCGGGGCTTGTTTTTCCGAGCCGGTTGTACGCCTTTACACCATGCCGGTGTCCATCACTCTGGGTTATCGGCAGAAGCCCGAAGAGGAAGTCCTGCCCAAAGCCTGCGAGCTTTTTGGGGTTCAGTTGAGCCGTCGTATCAGCGGAGGCAAGGCTCTTTTGCATGATCTGGGACTGACCTGGAGCATTGCCCTGCCTCGAAAGTCTCTGCCGGGACCGGTCAAGGAGAGTTTTCGCAGTCTTTGTGAGCCTGTCCTGGCGGGTCTTCAGGAATTCTGTCCCGAGCTGACTCTAGGGTGCCTTGGTGCCCAGAATAGCGGACTTAAGGCCTGTATGCTGGAACAGGGAGAATCCGAAGCCTTTTTGCTTCATGGTAAAAAGGTGGCAGGTGCGGCCCAGCGAAGAACCAGGGACATGATTCTGCAGCATGGAGAAATCCGGATCAGTTCCGGGTCTCTTGCCCGCCCCTGGGAGCTTTTTGTTGGCCTTGACTCCCGGGATGGGGCGGATATCTGGAATTCCCGTACAACCAGCCTTGGATTGAGCGTTGAGGAAATTCCTGGGATTAAGGAAGCAATCCTTCATCGGATCGGGCAACGATTTGGTACACTGAGAACTCTTTTTCCGACAGCTGAGGATCAGGCCCGGATTGAGGAGTTCAAATCCGCACTGACGGTTTCATTCTGAAGGAGTCTGCATGAGCGAGCGCGATGATCTGCCATCTCAGGAACAACTGATTGTGAAGCATCCCTGGGAAGAGTTTGAAGACTATACCCGGATTCAGGTCAGGATTCTGTCCCGTTTTAAGAATGAAGAAGATATTGATCTGCACCTTGAAGCCCTCGAACTGGGCAAACAGCTTTTAAAGGATGAGTCATGATCGTCCGTTCCCTTCTTGCCCGAAATTTCATGCGCTTTGAGGAGCTCAGGCTGACCGATATTCCTGAAAAGGGAGTGATTGGGATTGTGGGCGAAAATGAAAGCGGTAAAACCACAATCATGGAGGCCATTTCCTTTGGACTGTTCGGTCAGACCATGAAATCCGGAGCGGAGGAATACCCGCGCCTGATTCACTGGAAAGCCAGTTATCTGGAAGTCCGGCTGGATATTGTGCTTTCCGGCCAGCATTTCCGGGTAGTCCGGCGCTGTGATCGGCAAGGAGGACGGGAAGCTCAGCTTTTTGAGGTCCATGCCGAGCGGGAAGAGCCGGTTGCGGATGGGGTCGAGCGGGTCAATGCCCGTTTAAGCCGCATGATGCGCCTGGAATTTCCGGTTTTCAGCCATTCCTTCTATCTGGGACAGAAGCAGCTCTCTCATCTTCTGGAAAACCGCAGCGGATCCATGGAGCTTATGGAACAGATGACCGGCTTGAACCGTCTCAGAAAAGTGCAGGCCAAGGTTCAGGCCGAGCTTCCTCTTCTGGAAGACAGGATTCAGACCGCCCAGGTCAAACTGCATGTGGCTCGGGCCCGTATTGAGCATTTTGCCGAGCAGCTGGCCGGTCGGGATGAGGTCGCAACAGATCTGAACCGCCAGAAAGAGCGTCTTGACGAAGTTGAGGCCCAGGTCAGGAAAGGGAATGAAGAGCTGGGGCTTCTGGAAGAAGTCAAGCGCGGTATTCTGGGTCTGAGAACCCGTTATACCGAACTTCAGAAGGCCTATTTCGGTGCCGAGTTCAAACGGCGGCTGGGATTTTCCTCCAGAGATTTTCTCAATCAGATGGAAGCTGTCACCAGAAGGCGCCAGGAAATTGAAGCCGAATCCCAGAAGGTCCATGCAGAGCTTCATGAGAAAACTCACGGATTGGAAAGCGGCCTGCTTCTTCTGGAATCCCTGCGTGGTCTGAAACTTCTGATGAAGGACAGGGCCCGGACGATTTCATCGAATACCAAAACCCAGTTTGGCTCCCAGAATATCCGTTCCCACTTTCTTCCGGATACCCTGAAGGATAAAGAGGTCATTCTTGAGCGCAGAATGGTCGAGGCCGAGCAGGCTTCCGGTCGGGAAACACGGGCCTATAACATTGCCCTGGTCCTGCTTCTGGCATTTTTGGGGGGAGTCAGTTTTCTTGGGGTGCGCTTCGGGGTTGAGCAGTTTGTACGCTTAAGCCTTTCCTGGAAGCTCGGCCTGGGGCTGTTTTTGGGCAGTGCCGGTCTTTTGCTGGGGGCCATGCTGGCTTACAAGAACCGCAGTCTCAATGATCTGAAGGATCAGCTCGGGGCCATCCGGATGAAAAAGGAGCTGGTGGAAAGAGAGCTTCAGGAAGAAAGCTCAGAGCTTGGATTCCTAAAGGATTTTGAGCCGGAATCCGTACGCTCCATGGAAGATCTGCGCGGGCTTCGCCAGCAGCTCAGAAGTGAGCCTATCAAAAAGGTCATTACGGGTATTATGGAGGAATTTCAGGAACGGCCAGAGGCTTTTCTGGCTCCCCTCAAGGATTTGAAAAAAGCGGAAGAGCAGATTCGGGAAGAAGAAAAGGCTGATCGCCTGCGCCATCTGGAAAGCCAGACCTTAAGAGGGATTGAAGAGGAATATCGCAGTCTTTGTGAGGAATTGAGGGCTTATTCCTTCCTTCCCCAAACCAGTTCTTCTGGAGAATTCAGCGTTTCCGGAGTCATTGCCCGGGCTCGCGAGATTCATCGCTTAAGAGAGCTTCTGCAGGGAGATCTGACCCATAGCATGGAAAAGGTTGAAATCGACCTGAAAGATTACCGGGATGCACTGGAACAGCTGATTTCCAAGGTGCGTGGCCAGGAAGCACTCCTGCCGGCCAACTGGGATGAAAAGCGTCTTACCTGGCCTTATGAGTTTCAGTCCATGCTGGAGCTTGATCTGGCAGCTGTCCTTCTGAAGGCGCGTCAGTCGGAAGAAGGCCTGGCCTATATCGATCGCCTGCTTGAGGGCTGGTTTGAACGCTGGCAGAAGAAACAGGAACAGACTTTGACTGATGAGGTAGGCAGGCAGTCCTCCGAGCACAGAATTCGCTATATGCAGGAAGAGCTGGATCGTCTTGGTTCGGTGCAGAAGCGTCGGGCGGAAACTCTTCTGAATGTGGACAGACTGGAAGCCGAGCTCAAGCAGATTGCCCATGATCTGAAACTCAAGAAGGTTCTGGATAAGCTTCTGAACGGAACAGTCGATTCCCTGCGGGCCCGGCTTTCCCCAAACCTGTCCCGGTTTATCGGGGCCATCCTGCCCCAGATCACAAGTGGTCGCTATTCCAGGGTCCGGGTTTCTCTGGATCTGGAAATTGCCGTGTTCTCTCCCGAAAAAGAAGGTTTTGTGGATTTCACCACCCTGAGTGGAGGAACCGCCGATCAGCTTCTTCTTTGTCTGCATCTGGCCTTTGCGTCGGCTCTGATTCAGTCCCGTTTTGATGAGAGCTACCGGCAGTTCCTGTTTCTGGATGAGCCGCTGGCAGCTTTTGATTCTTCGAGGGCCCATCAGTTCCTTAAGATGGTTCTAAGTTTCCATCCGGCTTTTGGCCAGGTGTTCCTCATCAGTCACAATACTGGACTCAGTGACAGCTTTGATGCTGTGATCCTTGCGGATGGGAATACCGTGCTGCATCAGCTGCCTTCCCGTCTGAACTGAGTACGGGGAGTTTGGGGTGAGAAGCCAGCGGGCGAGCGAAGAGGATATTCAGGCTGTAGTTGAAGCTACGGACATTGTTGAGATCATCGGCCAGCATGTTGATTTAAGACGTGTTGGGGGCTCGTGGCGCGGTCTTTGCCCTTTTCATGGCGAGAAAACACCCTCGTTCTATGTTTCGGCCCAGAAGCGGATTTTCAAATGCTTTGGCTGTGGGGCCGGGGGTAATGTCATTACCTTCCTCATGAAGATTGGAAATCGCAATTTCCCTGCTGTTTTGCGGGAGCTTGCGGACCGTTCCGGGATTCAGGTCTATGATGATGAAGATTCCGGAATGCTTACCCGTCTGTTCAAGATTCACGAGGTATCGGATCGTTTTTTTCGGGACCAGCTCAAAAAAGAACCCTCTGTTCTGAAATACATCGAAGACAGGGGAGTCAGCCCCCAGGCTTTGCAGGAATTCGGACTCGGCTTTGCTCCCCGTCAGTGGAGCTCACTTCTCGATCATGTTGAGAATATTCTGGGTCCCCAGCCCGATGATGTTCTTGAGGGATCCGGGCTTTTTCTTCCCCGCCGGCAGGGAGACGGTTTTGTCGATCGCTTCCGGGCTCGTCTGATGTTTCCGATTCGGGATGTCAAAGGTCGGGTGATTGCCTTTGGCGGGCGGACCTTGCCTCATCTGACGGATCGCCCCGAAGCCAAATATATGAACAGCCCGGAGACCCCTCTGTTTGAAAAGGGGCGACAGCTTTATGGTCTTGAACGCTTAAGACGCGAGGAAAAGCGTCAGGATCGGGTGATTCTGGTAGAGGGGTATCTTGATGCCATCGCCCTCTGGCAGGCGGGGTTACACCCCGTGGCTGCTCCTCTGGGCACAGGCTTTACTGCCGAACAGGTGCGGCTTTTAGAAGATCGCTTTGAAGAAGTGATTCTTCTGTTTGACGGGGATGATGCCGGAAGTACTGCCATGCTTCGCGCCGTGGAAAGAATGGTCAATGCGGCGGTTCGGGCCCGGGCCGTGAAACTTCCGGAAGGTCAGGATCCTCTGGATGTTCTGATGGAGTCCGGACGGGAGAGACTGAGCCGGCTTGTGGAAGAAGCCTCCAATGCTCTCAGGTTTTTTTGTGAGCAGGTGCTTCTTGAGCATGATCTTCGGGAGCGTCAGGGCAAGGAAAGAGCCTGGAGGAGACTGAAGAGCTTTTTTCAGGGAGTTCATCCTATGCTTTTATCCGATGCCCGCGATGGTGGTCAATCCGAACTGGTGGAATACCTGAGCAAGATCTTTGATGTTGATGAAGGTATTCTGAGAACTCAGTTCTTTGGCTTTGTCGGCAAGCAGTCTTCGGAGGTGATGGACTTCTCCCTGAAGACCCGAAGGCAGGGAAGTCCGTCTCTGGAAAAAGGGGTCAAGCTTCTGATCTGGGCGATGGGAAATCCAGTCTGGTATGCCGAGATTCAGAAAAATTGCGACAGGGAAGACTTTCAGGAAGAAGTTTTGTCTGAGATGTGGCAACGGGTTGTCGGGGACGGCGAAAGACCCGTCAGTCTGAACGGACTGATGGCCGAAGGCTCGGATGCCATGCGGGAGGCTTTGTCCAATCTTGCCTGGCGTGAGGAAGGGAGTGAAGTTCCCGAGGAGAAGGAATTTGCCACTGTGCTCAGAGATTTTTGTGTGGAAAGAATTGAAGCCCGTCTGGCTCCGACCACGGCGGCTTTGGATGACGAAAGCCTTCCTGAGGAAGAGCGTGTCCGCATTTATACGGAGCGTCGTCATCTCATGTCCCGGCGTCGCCAGTGGATGCTGGCGGGAACAAAATCGAACTGAGGCGAAACTCTCGGACCAATTTCTTGACAAAAATGAACGGGAGTGTTTCTATGCCGATTCGCATTCTTGAATTCGGGTCAGGCCACCCGTACAATTGCGCAACCGTTTCGAGGTGAGGATATGGCCAACGAAGTAATTGAAACAGCTGCCGTCGAAAATGATGAAGAATACGAGACCCGCAACTATGATGAGGAGGCTCAGGGCTTTGGCGTTGAGGATGAATCCAGTGATAGTGATGAAGGGAGCTCGGATTCCGGCGGTTCGGATCTGGATGAGGTTATCAGCTACCTCAGTCAGACCGGAGTAATTCGGACTCGTACCAATTATGTGGACGATCCGGACGGGGACATCGGCCCCTCGGATATGGAATACCGTAAACTTCATGAGGAAGAGCGGGAATTAAGCACTGCTCCGGTTGAGAGTGGCGACGATGGTCTGAAATACGACGATTCGGTCAAGATTTATCTCAAGGAGATAGGTTCGATTCCTCTTCTTTCCGTGGAAGAAGAGCGGGCTTTGGCCAAGCGGATTGAAAAGCATGACAAGGAAGCTCAGGCCAAACTTATCAAGGCCAATCTGAGACTTGTGGTTTCAGTTGCCAAGAAATACACTAAACGTGGTCTGCATTTTCTGGATCTGATTCAGGAAGGCAACCAGGGTCTGATTCGTGCAGTTGAGAAGTTCAAGTACAAGAAAGGCTTTAAGTTTTCAACTTATGCGATCTGGTGGATTCGTCAGGCTATCACCCGTGCGATTGCAGATCAGGCCAGAACCATCCGGATTCCTGTCCACATGGTGGAAACCATCAACAAGGTGCGCAAGGTAACCCGGATTCTGACTCAGCGACTAGGGCGGGAGCCTTCCCATGAAGAAGTCGCTCTGGAGCTTGATATGACTCCGGAAAAAGTCAAGGGCATTCTGAAGACGGCTATGGATCCGATTTCGCTTGAGACTCCCATCAATGGAGAAAACGAGTCTTCCCTGGGGGATTTTGTTGAGGACAAACATGTCATGGAGCCTGTGCGCAGTGCCTACAGCAATATGCTCAAAGAGCAGATCCACGAAGTTTTGAGTACCCTCACCGAGCGTGAGCACAAAGTGATCAACTATCGTTTTGGCCTTGAAGATGGCTGGCAGCGTACTTTGGAAGAAGTCGGCCAGAAATTTGGTGTAACCAGGGAAAGGATTCGTCAGATCGAAGCCAAGGCCCTTCGCAAACTGCGCCATCCTTCCCGAAGCAAGAAGCTGAAGGAATTTTATATTGATTGATTCTCCTGGCCTTTTGGGCCGGGAGAGGATCTCCGGATCCAGAGGAATCCATGACTCAACGTCTCCGAAGCCAGGAGCAACTGAAGCGCCAGGTGGCCCGGCGCGAAGCCGAGATTGATGTTCTTCTGGAGATCAACCGCCGCCTGCGCTCTCACTTTGAATTAAGAGGCCTTCTTAGAGATGTTCTGAATTATACCCGGCGTCTTCTGGACGCCGAGGCTTCCTCGATTGTTCTTCGCGATGAAGAGACCGGAGAGCTTTTTTTTCATGAGACGGATGATGACGGAACAAGGCTTGATGAGATCCGTTTGGCTCCGGGGCAGGGCATTGTCGGTCAGGTCATAAAGACTGGAAACCACCGCATTGTGAATGACACCAAATCTGATCCGGATTTCTTTGATGGCGTGGATCAAGTGACCGGATTTCAGACCAGAAATCTGATCTGTGTACCTCTGCTGATGGAAGGGCAGACCGCAGGAGCTCTGGAAGTCCTGAACCGCGATGGTGGTTTTGAGGAAGATGAAGTCCGTCTGGTGGAAATCATTTCTTCCCAGGCGGCAATGGCCATTGAATATGTGAAGGCCAATGAGAATCGCCTTGAGCGGGAGAGGATGGCTCTTCTGGGCAATATGGCAGCCTCGATCGTGCACGATCTGAGAAATTCCATGTCCGTGATTCATGGTTATTCGGATCTTCTGGCTTTGAAGGCTCCGGATCACAAGGATTTGACCCAGGTGATTGCCGGGGAAGCCAGAAAGCTTTCGGCTTTCTGTCACGAGCTTCTGGACTTTGCCCGTGGAGGGCAGGCCAGTATGGTTCTGGCTCCGGTCGATGTCCGGCAGATCATGGAAGAATCGGCTTCCTCAATTGAAGATCGTTTCAACAAGCATGAAGCCGAACTCATGGTGACCTACCCTAAAGAAAACCTGAGCATTCACATGGATGCCATGCGGATGGGACGGGTCCTGATGAATCTTCTCGGGAATGCCCTGGACGCCCTTGAGGGGGGGCTTCGCAAGGTGGAGATGATTGGGAAGTCCTGTGAAGAAGGGGCTCTCATTATCATTCGCGACACAGGCCGGGGAATGAGTCAGGAAGTCATGTCGCGTCTGTTTGAACCTTTTTTCACGATGGGCAAGCCGGGCGGCACTGGTCTTGGAATGGCGATTGTAAAAAATATCATGGACTGTCACGGATTTGAACTGCAGGTCGAATCGACTCCAGGTAAGGGCAGTCAGTTTACTTTGACACTTAGGGATGAACATGCAGGAAACTGAACTCAGAGAGCTGGTTGTCCGCATCAGTCGGGAATGTGTAAACCGGGAAACCGGGCTTGTTAATTTTGATGCCCTGAACCGGGTGATTCCGGCTGGTACCGGTCTTAGCACACTGGAAATTATCATGGATGCCCTGCTTGAGGCTGGCTACCTTCTCCAGGAAGATGCAGCATTGGCAGCTTCAGAAACCGGGGAGGAAAACTCCTCCGCGGATTTGAGCAATGCTTTGGCAGCCTACGTCCTTGAGATTGCCAGTCTGACACCCATGAGCGCAGATGAGGAAGAACATCTTCTGGCAAACCTTGAGCAGTTTGGCTCCAAGGGGAAAGAGCGTCTGATTCGTCAGTATCTGTCTCTGGTTCTTGATCTGGCGCGAATGCGCGGGGGACGACGGGAGCTGATTCTGGAGAGGATTCAGGAGGGAAACCTTGCTTTGGTCAAGGCAGCCGAATCCTATCGGGCCGATGGTCGGCAGAGTTTCCGCGATTTTGCCCGCTGGACCATCAGCAAAGCAATGGTGAGAGTGGAAAGATCCCAGGAGCGTAGTGTGGATCTGCCTCAGAAGCTGATGCAGTTCTTCAAGAAGTTCCGGGATGTCGGGGAAAGGCTTTCGACACGGGGTGGACGTCGACCGACCATCGAAGAGATTGCGGCGGAAATGCAGATGAGTGCCGAAGAAGTACGGAATAGTCTGGCTCTGGCTGGCTCTGTGGCTCATTCGGAATCTGCTCTGGATGAGGATGATGCTGCTTTTGTCCGTCATGTCCGGGATGTTACAGGCAACCGGGGGCTCAATCCGGGACGTCTGGCAGCCTTAAAAACCGTGCTTAGAGAAAACATGGACAAAGTCACTCCGATTGAACAGGAAATCCTGACCTTATATTATGATCTCAACGAAACCGGTGAAGAGCTGGATTTTGTGGAAATTGCCGAGGCACTAGGAATCAAGACCCGCCTTGTGGCAGACTTTGAAACAGCGGCCATGACGAAAATCATGAATGGCCCGGCAAACTGAAAGGTCCAAGCATGCAGACTGTACTGACCCTGATAATGGCTTTGATCTGTTCTTTCTCGGTCCATGGGGCCCGGGTGGAACTTACGGATGGTTCTGTCTACCGTGGTACGGTACGGGCCAAGGATGACCTGCTGTCGATCAAATCGACCAAGGGAACCTGGCAGTTTCGCATTTCCAAACTCAAGAATATCAAAACCTGGGCCCGGGAATATGTTCTGGTTGGGGAGCCGATTGAATTCAAAAAAGAAGCTTCGGAGTCCTCGGAAGTTGTTTTTCTTCTGAACCAGGGAACCACTGTATCAGAGGTAGGCCGTTCTCAGGACGGATGGAAAAAGGTTCGGGTTTTTGAAAAAACCGGCTGGGTGCGTGAGAGTTTTCTTAAGAAGAGTTATGAGCAGAAGGCCGAGGCCAATCCGATTGTGGAAATCACCACCACCAAGGGCGTAATCCAGGTTGAACTTTACGAAGATGACGCTCCCAATACTGTGGCGAATTTCATCGTTCTGACCGAACGCGGCTTCTATGACGGTCTGAGTTTTCATCGTCGGGAGCAGGATTTTCTGATTCAGGGTGGAGACCCGGATGGCACCGGAGAGGGTAATCCCGGTTATTATATTCACGCCGAAATCCCCCCGAATCTCAAGAATATCCGGGGAGCATTCGGTATGGCCGATCATGGAGTGGATCGGGCTGGTAGCCAGTTCTACATTCTCCTGAAAGACGGGCCTCACCTGGATGGGCGTTATGGAGTCTTTGGCAAGGTGCTTTCCGGAATGGAAGTTGCCGATGAAATACAGCCGGGAGACCGCATTGTGGAAATCAGGGTGATTGAAAAAAGAGATCAGGACTACCGGGTCGAGAAAATCGAAGTTCAGTAGGCCGGTCAAGAACAGACTTGACCCCGACCGCCTGGTCGGGGTTTTCTGTTTTCTATGTTTAAGATTGCATCCCAGTTCGAACCCCGCGGAGATCAGCCTTTTGCCATTGACCGGCTTGTAAGAGGACTTAAGGATGGCAAGCCCCATCAGATCCTCAAAGGCGTGACCGGCTCCGGGAAAACCTATGTCATGGCCAAGACGATCGAAGCCGTCCAGAGACCGACGATTGTGATCACCCATAACAAGACTCTGGTGGGTCAGCTCTATCAGGAATTCAAGGCCTTCTTCCCGGAGAATGCGGTGGAGCACTTTGTTTCTTATTATGACTACTACCAGCCGGAAGCTTATGTGCCCAGTACGGACACCTATATTGAGAAGGATTCCCAGATCAATGAGGAGATTGACTATCTGCGTCACCGGGCCACTGCATCTTTGTTTGAGCGCGAAGACATCGTGATTGTTGCTTCGGTTTCCTGTATCTATGGCCTTGGTTCTCCCGAAAATTACATGCAGATGCGAGTCGATCTGAAGGTTGGGGATATCGTGGATCGGGATGCCATTTTAAGAAGTCTGGTCAGGATTCAGTACCAGCGCTCCATGGTTCTGGCCAGGGGTTGTTTTATAGTGAAGGGAGATGTCCTGGAAGTTCATCCCAAGTCCACGGAATCCGCGGTCAGAGTCGAGTTCTTCGGAGATGAAATCGAGGCCATCAGCCTGGTGGATCCTCTGACTGGAGTGACCTTGAAAGAGCTTCCCGGGGTCAATATCTTTCCGGCCCAGCACTACGTCACTCCGGAAGAAAAGCGGGAGGCCGCAATTGAGAGAATCGAGGTCGAACTTCAGGAGCAGGAAAAATATTTTCTGGATAACAATATGCTGATTGAAGCCCAGAGAATCCGGGAAAGAACCCGTTTTGATCTGGAAATGATCCGCGAAATCGGCTTCTGCAAGGGGATTGAGAACTATTCCCGTCAGCTTGAGGGAAGAGGGGCGGGGACTCCTCCGGATACCCTTCTGAACTATCTGCCCCACAATGCCCTGATTGTTCTGGATGAATCCCATGTCACGATTCCCCAGCTGAAGGGTATGTACAACGGAGATCAGGCCAGAAAGCAGAACCTTGTACGCTACGGTTTCCGCCTTCCTTCCGCTCTTGACAACCGTCCTCTCAAATACGAAGAGTATCGGAAAATCGATCGCCAGACTGTTTTTGTTTCCGCAACTCCCGGACCGGTTGAGCAGGAAATTGCCCGATCGGAAACTATCCCGTTGATTGTCCGACCTACCGGCCTTGTGGATCCGAAGATTGAGATTCGTTCTGTTAGGACCCAGGTGGATGATGTCATCTCGGAATGTGCTTTGAGGCGGGATCGCAACGAAAGGGTGTTTGTAACAACCCTGACCAAGAAAATGGCCGAAGATCTTACGGAGTATCTCTGTGAAAATGGAATTCTCGCGAAGTATCTGCACTCGGATATCGAAACCATTGAACGTTTGGAACTGATTCGAGAATTAAGGCTTGGTAAGTTTGATGTTCTGGTTGGAATCAATCTTTTAAGAGAGGGACTTGATGTCCCCGAAGTCAGTCTGGTCTGTGTTCTGGATGCGGACAAGGAGGGCTTTTTAAGAAGTACCTCTTCCTTGATTCAGATTTCTGGAAGGGCTGCCAGAAATGTGAATGGTACCGTGATTTACTATGCGGATCGCATGACGGACTCTATGAAGGCAGCGATTCGGGAATCTGATGATCGTCGCCGGATTCAGACCCGGTATAACGAGATCCATGGCATTACACCCCAATCTGTGTCCAAGAAGATCTACGATTCGGTACGGGAAGAAATTCCTCTGGAGAAAGAAGCGGAAGATGTCCTGAATCAGAGCAAGAAATCCGGGAAGCTTTCTTCTGAAGAGAAGCGGGTCCAGCTCAAGGATTTGTCCCGCCTCATGGCCAAGGCCAGTGAAGAGCTTGATTTTGAGCTTGCAGCCAGGCTTCGTGATCGTATTTTTGAACTCCAGGGCGATAAGAACAGGCCCAGACGCAGTTTCGCATGAAAAAGAGCACTCGCAAAGCCCCGGACGGAGCTCGGGCAGTTCGTCTGGATGCCCCTCAGCTTCAGAACCGGATTCCAGCTCCCGGAGACTGGAAGACGCGCCTTCAGGCCGATCTGAAAAATCTTCCGGATGCTCCTGGGGTTTATCAGTATTTTGACGGCACCGGTGAAATTCTCTATGTTGGTAAGGCCCGCCTGCTGAAGCGTCGGGTTCAGTCCTATTTCGGACGGGATGATCTGGCTCCTCGAACGGCAAAAATGGTCAGCCATATCCGTCGGATGGAGTGGACGGTTACTGCTTCAGAGGCCGAGGCCCTGATCCTGGAAGCGAACCTGATCAAATCCCTGAGTCCACGCTGGAATATTCTTTTTCGGGATGACAAGACCTATCCCTATATCAAGCTCAATCTGCAGCATTCTTACCCCTGGGTGGAAAAGACCCGCCGGGTGGTCCAGGACGGTGGACTTTACTTTGGACCTTTTACCAACGGGACTCATGTTTTTCGGGTTCTGCAGTTCATGGATCGGGCCTATCAGCTCATTAAATGTAATACCGATGTCACCAGGCCAGGAGTGAAAGTCTGTCTTGAGCACCAGATCGGGCGCTGCAATGCTCCCTGTGAAAAAGCGATAGATCAGAAAGAATATCAGCGTGAAGTTCTGGAGGTCCGCCAGATTCTGGAGGGACAGACCGGGCTGGCCAAACGCCGTCTGGAAGGTTTGATGCGCGAGGCGGCAGAAAACTGGGAATTTGAGAAAGCCGGTGACTACCGGGATCAGATCCGGGCTCTTGAAGTCCTGAAGGAAAACCAGAATGCGGAAGGGGCAGCCGAGAAGAACGAAGATTATTTTGCCCTGGAATCCACCGGAGGATTCTGGCTGATTCAGCATCTTCTGGTCCGTGAGGGCCGGATTGTCCAGCAGCTGAAAACCATGGGAGAGCTGGAGGGATTCAGTCCCTGGGAGGTTCTTTCGGAATGTATCCGGCAAAGGCTTCTGGGGATTTCGGATCCTCCGGCTGCCATTTTGATTGCGGATGAGGCTTTGCCGGAAGAGGAAAGAGAAGTTCTCCAGGAAGCTTTCAAAGCCCGCTTTGGTCGTCAGATTCCACTTGAAACTCCCAGACAGGGCCGCCGCAGAAGACTTCTTGAGATGACCCTGACCAATGCAACAGAAGGCCTGAGAGTCGAGCTTCAGAAATCGGAGGATGCCGGTCGGCTTCTGGAGGATATCCGTGATTCTCTGGGGCTTTCGGTCATTCCTTACCGCATCGACTGTTTCGATATCTCCAATATCCAGGGAACGGATGCGGTGGCTTCGATGGTGGTCTGTATCAATGGCCGCATGGAGTCCAGGGAATACCGTCGTTTCAAGATTCGCTGCAAGGACACTCCGGATGATTTTGCCATGATGCATGAGGCGATTTCCCGACGGTATAGCAGGCTCTTAAGGGAAGGGAGCAAACTTCCAGATCTGATCCTGGTTGATGGCGGAATCGGACAATTGCGGGCGGCAAGAGCAGCTCTTGAGGAGATCGGAATCGGAGAGCATCCACTCTGTTCCCTTGCTAAAAGAGAAGAGCTGATCCATGTTTCTCCCCGTGAGGAACTTCCAATTCAGCTGGGAAGCCGCTCGTCCGTAAGACTTCTTTTCCAGCAGATTCGGGACGAGGCCCATCGTTTTGCCATTACTTACCACAAGCTTTTAAGAAGCAGGCGGACACTTCATTCAGAACTTGAGGAAATCCCTGGTATCGGCCCCAAAACCCGCCAGAAAATTCTGAAACTCTGCCCCAGTCTGTCCCGGCTCAAGGAAATGAGTTTTGAGGAAATCCGCGATCTGGGGCTGAGTGAAAAAGTAGCCCGAAGTCTTCGGGATTACTTTGATGGAATTCAGGTATGAAGATGGCACCGGAGCGTCTCAAGCGTTTTACCGCCCGTTTGTCTGTTGGAGTGGCGGTTGCTTTGATGGGCCTGAAACTCTGGGCTGTACTTTCAACCCATTCCGTCGCCATTTTAAGCTCGCTTATGGACTCCTTGCTGGATGCACTGGTCTCGGTGATCAATCTTCTGGCTCTTCAGTGGGCGATGGAGCCGGCTGATGAGGAACATCGTTTCGGGCATACTTCAGTTGAGGATATCGCAGGGCTGGTTCAGTCGGCTTTTATTGCCGGTTCAGCCCTGTTTGTAATAGGGCAGTCCCTAGCCCGTTTCTGGGATCCGGAACCGGTTCTTGAGGCTCAGACCGGGATTCAGGTGATGCTTGTCTGTATGGGGCTGACCCTGCTTCTGGTGCTTTGGCAGCAATATGTGATCCGGCGGGTTCCCTCGATGATTCTGGAAGCTGACTCCTTGCACTACATCAGTGATCTGGCCGCTAACCTGATGACTCTTCTGGCAGTCTGGCTGGCAGGTTCCAAGGGGCTGTCCCATGTGGATTCCCTGATTGGTCTGATTCTGGCTCTGTGGATTCTAAAGGGTGCTCATCAGATTGGAATCCGGGCGTTTCACAACCTTATGGATCGGGAGCTTTCCGAGGAATCCAGAAAGAAAATCATCGGCCTGATTCATCAGGATCAGCGAATTGTGGGATTTCATCATCTGAAAACCAGAGCCTCAGGAAGCAAGATTTTCATTCAGCTTCATCTGGATTTACCGGGAGAGCTGAGTCTGAAGGAGGCCCACGCCATCGCGGATGCTCTGGAAGAAAGGCTTATGGCCCTTTTTGAAGAAGCTGAAGTGATGATTCATCAGGACCCGGTGTAAGCCGATCCTTTTCCTGAAGCAATTCGAAAATTTTGCGGTTTCCTTTTTATGGACCTTGCGATAAAATTCAAACAGATGGTGCCAGCCTGAAACCGTGTCTTGCCCTGTTCTTTCTCGTCCCCATCTGCCCGGACGGCAGTCGGAGGATTCGATAAGAATTCAGTCGGATCAGCGTAGTATCCAAGGTTTTGCCGAGCCGAGCCGACTTGAGATACCGGTTTCCATGCCGATCCATGATGGAATATTCTTTACATTGCTCAGACTGCTCTTCGAGGCCCAGATTTTTGTTTTGAAGTCCCTGACTTTCTAAATGATTATTTTCCCGGAGAAACATGGTGCAATATTGCCAGCCTGTTCAGTCCTAATTAGGGTGAATTTACCAGAAGGCCACATTCAGTCACTCAGTCAAACAGGGGCATCTGGTGAACGAAGTATGGATCAAACACCAGATCCATTGCTTTTCTGAAAGCACGCATGCGGGCAACTCTGGGGCGCTCAATCCAGCCAAAGAGAAGATCCTCAAGAACCCTTCCCTTAAGGCTGTTGGCCCAGACTTCTTTGTTGGTTTCGTTGTCGATGACGCGTGCTGAGATCCTGGCTTCACCGATATCACGCTTGTTGGAGGCAATGGGCCAGATTACAAACGGGCGGATGTCCTCAGCCTTGTTTTTCACCGAGTGAATGGTCAGATGAACCCTTACATCGGCTTCTTCCTTGTGAGGGGTCAGACGATATCCGTAGCGGGCGAATTCTTCCACCATCATTTCTTTAGCAGATTCAATGAACATTTCTTCTGCCCAGATATCTTCGATGTAGAAGGCTTTCATGCCCTGACGCATGCTGTAGGAATAGGCGCTTAGGGAGCAGATGCTGAGAAGCAGGACCGCTGCAACCGTCAGGAGCTTTTTCATGTTTCCTCCAAAAAATGTGACTTCTGTTTGCATTCAAGCCAGCAAAGAGCAGGCATTAAATGGTTTTTCGGAGAAAACAGGGCTGAATTTAACGGATTTTGTTCGGGCTGGGACAAGATTTTCACCCTCCGGACCAGAGAGTAGGCCTCGGAGGGTGAAAAAGACATTTAAGGAACAATTCTTTGTTCAAAAGGATCGATGCTCAGGTATTTCTGGGCAAAATCCTGTACATCCTGAGGAGTGATGGACTGAATGCGGCTTTCATATTCCGTGAGCCAGGAGTAGGGCATGTTCGAAGTATAAAGACGCAGAAGCCATCCGACCCGATCAGATGGTGTTTCCAGGCTCATGGCATGGCGGGATGAAATCAGGCGTCGGGCCTTGTCCACTTCTTCTTCCTGAGGCAGGTTTTCCACAATATCGCGAATTTCGGCCTTGAAGTCCATGGAGGCATCTTCCACTCTTCTGGGGTCGGTTCCCAGATAGCAGAACAGCATACCCATACCATTCCACTGGGCCAGGCTGGACCCGATTTCATAGCCATAGCTTTTTTCATCCCGCAGATTGCGGAAGAAACGCGAACTCATACCGCCACCGAGCATTTCATTCAGGACCTGACCAGCGGAAGATTCTCTGGTGCCCGCCGGGCCGGTTGGCCAGGCTGGCATCAGGTAGGCCTGCTCCTTGGGATTTTTCACGATGGCTTTTTTCCCCAGAAGAGGAGGTACAAAGCTCATGGGAACCCGGTGATCGGTAATGCGATACTCAATCGAGCCAAGATGATGATGGAAGAGTTCCTGCACCTTCTCAAGGGCTTGCTGAGGTTCCCACGGACCCCCAATGGCCAGAATCAGGTTTGGAGCTGCGTATGCCAGGGAGTGGAAATCCCTTAAATCCTTGAGGCTGAGTTCGTTCAGGGAAGTCTGGGTTCCGAGTGCCGGAATAGCGAAAGGGTGCCCCTGAAAGAAATTCTGCATCAGATTGTAAAGACAGTAGGAAGAGAGGGAGTCGGGCAGGGATTTGATGTCGGAAATCGAGGACTCCCGCATTTTGCGGAATTCTTCTTCCGGGAAGGCCGGATCCGTGAAGAAGGAAGAGAAGACCCTGAAAGCATCCCAGAAGGTGGATTCAGGGCAGTCCAGTCGGCTGGAATATGATTCCCGCGCGGTCTGGGAACTTTGGGGCACGGTTGTGTATCTGGCTCCCAGTCGATCCATGGTCTGGGAAATCTGTTCAAGATTCAGGCTGGAAGTACCCCGGCTCAGGAGTTTCTGAACCATCAGGCCGGCTCCGGCAGGGAAGCGGGTTGCCAGCTCGGCTGTGGAACCAGCCGCCAGACGGGCAGTTGCCAGCTGATGAGCGGGCTGTTTCTGGTAGATGAATTTCAGACCGCTTTTGAAAGTGTAAACCGAGGTCACCTCATCCAGAGTTTCAACTTCCGCTTTCAGGCTGTGACGGTGAGATTCCACCACGGGCGTGGCTTCCTGGCTTTCTTCCTTTTCTCCTT
This sequence comes from uncultured bacterium, assembly GCA_964503595.1. Lineage (GTDB taxonomy): Bacteria > Muiribacteriota > UBA6191 > UBA6191 > UBA6191 > CAZDAM01. Next base: position 10,454 of record CAZDAM010000033.1, on the reverse strand, counting down.
CCGGCAGCATCTGGGAGATCATGGGATCTGTACTCAGATATTTTTCAATCACCCGGATCATGTCTTCCTGAGAAATGGAGCGGATCAGATCCTCGTGCCGGGTACAGTACTCTAGCTGTCCCATGGTGGCATAAAAACCGAGCTGCTGGGCCCGTCCGGTCAGTTTCTGCAGGCGGTGGGCTGACTGGTGCAGGGTCTGATTGCGGGCCTCCTCAAGTTCTTCACGGCTGACATAGTATTTGCGCAGGCGCTCCAGGGCTTCGGCAATGGCTTCGTGGTAGGCCGTGAAGCGGTTGTCCTTGACCATGGCATAGATGGAAATCAGAGACTGCTCAGTGGCCGAATAGCAGCCGAAGCTCAGGCTTTCCACCAGATCCTTCTGCTCCTTGAGTTCGCGGATCCAGCGGCTGGATCTCTGATCCGTAAGAATGGTTCCCAGAAGATCCAGGGCCAGGGTGTCTCTGAGATTTCGGGAGCTTGGTCCGATGAAACCAAGGCTTGAGTAGTTGCGGTGAGTGCGGGCGTAACTGAGCTTGCGGCCGGGGTGGGCGTGCACGGGCTGGTGAGCCTGAGCCGTCCAGGAGCTTTGGGGGAGTTTGCCATAGGTGGCTTCCACCATCTTCAGAGCGTCTTTTTCTTTGACGTTTCCGGCAATCAGGACGGTGGCAGAACCGGCGTGGTAGTGGCTTTTGTAATAGTCCACGATTTTTTCCCGGGGGACATTACGGATAATGTCCTCAAACCCCAGCACGGGATGAGCGTAAGGGTGCTCTGAAAAAGCCTGCTCCATCATCTGGTAGTAGAAAAGATGGGAAGGATTGTCATTGGCCCGATGGATCTCGGCAATCACAACGTCTCTTTCCTTGTTGATTTCTTCTTCATCAAAGGCAGGATTCAGAAGCATCCGGGCCTGGATATCGTACATTTCCTCAAGAACATCGGAAGTCCCGAAGACGTAATAGAAAGTGTAGTCCTTGCTGGTGGCCGCGTTATTCATGGCTCCGATAGCATTCAGACGCCGATCGATTTCTCCGGGGCCCATTTCCTTTGTACCCTTGAAAAACAGGTGCTCCAGAAAGTGGGACATACCGAAAATATCCGGGCTTTCAAAGCGGGCTCCGACTTCGTACCAGACCTGGGCAGTTGCCAGTCGATGGCCTTCCTCGGGAAGAATCAGAACCCGGGTTCCGTTATCCAGGGTGTATTTCTTGAGTTGAGTGAAATGATTCATAGAATTTCCAGTTTTCAGCCGTCCAGAGGCCGGACGGGGCGGTCGGTCTGAATGAATTCCCGGTTCAGATATTCTGAGATGGTCTGAAGGGCGATATCCAGGGAATCAGCCAGAAACAGTTTGGGCTGCTGGATGGTGGGGTTATAGTCCTGATGGAGCATGGCAGATATCTCAAAAGGCAGGTGTTCGACCTTCTTTTTATCCACGGAGCGGGTCATGTCCGCAATCGAGGACAGATTACCAGCCCCCCAGGTTTTGACTCGACCTTCTTCCATAACGAGACCGTACTCCACGGTGAACCAGTAAAGGTTTTCCAGTTGTTTGATCTCTTCATCGGTTGCAACCAGCGCGGCCTTGGCAAATTCTACATAACACTGGGCAATTTTAGGGCACATCAGCAGGGGAACGTGGCCAATGACATCGTGACAGATATCCGGCTCTGGAGTGAAATCCGGTTTGGATTCATGCCGGATGTACTGAGTACAGAAAAACTCCCGCCGGGTCAGGCTGGCAAAAAAATAACGGGAGCGAACCAGCCCGGTCACAGGTACGACACGGAAATCGGTTTCGGGAATCAGACGCTGATTGACCTCTTCAAGAGTTGGAATTGTCCTGGGATTGAGTTTTAGTTTCAGAAGCCCTTCATGGACATCATGGACAGCATTGATGCTGTACAGGTTCAGGATACTGGTATAGATATGCTCCCAGACCTGATGCTGTTCCGGGCGATATTCGATTGTAGGAAAAGGGCCTTCATTGCCCTCATCCCTGGCCTGAATCCAATCAAGCGCCTTTTGTGCGATAAGATTGCGCTGCTGGATATAGGCTTTGTCCCGAAATCCTGGATGATCCTGATCCAGGGGGACGACGAGATCCTCTGGGTTTTTCATCGGAACTCCTTTCTTGCCATCTCTTGCGGCGATTTTAGCCTGTTTGGCTTCTGGACGGTATGCTGAAACGGGAAATTCTTCATGTGGGAAGCGGGTTTTGAAGGTTTGCTTCAGATGAACCTGTCCATGTGGCCAATTTATCGCTTTGTCTTCAGGTTGGGATCTGTCACAGGACGGCTTTTTTTCAGGGATTTTCTCTTATCGCGGGACTCATGAAAAACAACCCGTATGGAGGGGAGAAATACCCTCTCTGTTCAACTTCTATGATTCCTGATTTTTCGAGTCTGTTCCCGGAGAGTTTTCCCTTATCGCCATTCACTACGGTTTGAGTGAGGCCATCACCAATGATTTTATCCGGGTTGGGAGGCGTGCCCAAAATATCCCGGAAGTGGCTACGGTGGTAAAGCATCAGCATGTCTCTGTGTAATAAACTGCGGAAGGTGGTCCCGGTCATGACCAGAGAAAATGCCTCGGAATGGATTCAAGACTCAGACGACCCGTGAACTTGAGAAACAGGCGGCTGAATTAAGGCCGGAAGCTACCCGGAAACCCTTTATAAAACCTCTCGGGAAAAGTAGTCACCGGATTTCTGTGGATACAGGGGAAGAAGTTTCGCAAAAGCAGGAAAGGAACATGGAAATCACGGGCCAACCTTTGGCAGAAACCCTGGAAACTCGGATGGGTTTGTGAAATATGCCATAAATCGACGTGATCAGGGCCAATGTACCTTCACCATAAAACTCCGGTATCAGAGGGTTGGAAAAACACGGTGGAAATCCTTATGAAAACTCTATGAGACTGCAGATGAGATTTTTGCTGATTTTGGGGGTTGTGAAAAAAAGTTTTCACGGGATAGGACCTAACGAGGGGAATGTTAGTCCTATATGTCATTAGGAAGCTTTAAGAGAATATAGATATTTTATCTACAGATTAAGAGTGATCACAAATTCTGCGTCCATCCTGGAGATTGGGCTTCTGGAGTTTAAGAGTGCAAATACAAGTGTTTCAATACGTTCTTCAACGATGGCGGGTTCTATCTGATTTGCAAATGCAATAGTGCCGATGACCAGAGAAATGTCTTGCCATAGGTGAGTGCTGAAATGTTTTTTATTGCGAAAATTATCCTGATGAATATCCTGTCTATCATCTAGATCCCAGTCAATATTTTTCAGGATCTTTGGATTGGTAATTTTGTCTTTCAATTCTCTTACAAAATTAACGGCAAGTATTGTGTCAGAGAAGGGCATATTAACCTCAATTCAAAATTGGAAGTGATTTTAAGTAGGGGTGTTTTTCCCTACATGGTTGGTCCATATTTAGTGGTTTTGAATGGAAAGATTGATTTAGTTCGCAGGGATTTCTAAAAAGCAGGAGTAGTCGGCCACTCGACGAACTACTTTTTCGATGAAGCGTTCTACATGAGAAGAGAACTTCAGAGCCATTTGGGCTCGCATTCTGGACGCAACACCATTACCATCCAGACTGATTTCCTTCAGGGATTGGGAAGTGGCTTCAAAAAGAGCGGCATCCAGTTCGGGAAGGCTGTTGTCCAGAAGCCCAAATAACAAAACAAGAATTGCTGTATAGCTTTTTTCAAGCAGGACATCATTGTCGATATCGTCTCGATTTACTTGGATTTCTTCGAGCCTTAATCCATACATATTGGCGTATGTGACAGCGTAAAAAAATACACTTTTCACATCATCAAAACGCTCATACCCATCTTTTTTCCCTCCGTTGCCAAACTCAATCCCAAGATTGTTTTTAGCGAGGTAGGAATAAGCGTGAATGTACAGAAACTCTCGTAATAGTTTGACCAGCACAATTTTTTCGTGCGCCATGATATGACCCCAGTAACCTTCTCAGGTAGCGGTCTCCCTAATTGCACTTTCTCTAAAATAGATCAGAGTGTGGAATTTGGAGTATTGGCTCGCAGCGCTCCTGCCGGTACGAGGATTCCCGTTCTTAGGACTCTATCTTAGATCAAATACATTTTTTTTGCAAAAAAAGATCTAAAATATTGACTGTGAGTATTTTTGAGTAATGCGGAGAGATTTGTGCTCTGTTGGTTTCGAGGATTCTTGAGCACATCAGGAACGCTAGAATCTATGAGAACCAGAAGGTTTTAAAGTTGTCCTTGTTTCCAATCAAATATTACGGAGCAAACACGGAACTGATTACGGCATCACGATAGGCTGCCAGACGGGCATCGAAATTTCCCATGGTGTCGTGGACCGCGGAAATTCTTTCCAGAACCCGTGAATGCAGGTGCTGATCCCCACTTTTGAGGGTTTGGGGTTCCAGTTTGTTCAGGCGTTTGAGGGCCGCTTCGTTTTCCCCGGATTCGTGCTCGCGAATCGCATGAGCAAACTCTCCAGCCAGAGGCCAGACCTTGAAACTCTGTTGCTCGGTGAGGCTGCCGTCCATGAAGAACCAGCCAATCATGGTGTCGGCCTCCTGGAAGTAGTCCTCTGAAGGCTTGAGGCTTTCAAGACGTTTGAGGGTTTCTTCCGGATGATATTCAGCGGCCTGAAAAAGATACTTACGACCAAGCTTCAGGGAAAGGTCACGATAAGTTGGCTGAAGCAGGCGAAACAGACTGCGGCAGCGGGCCAGAATGCTGCAAAGCAGCTGCACCAGCATGGGTTCTTCATCAGCAATTGAGTAGACTTCCAGGGTGACTTCATCTGCCTGGGTATCTACGAAGTTACAGCCGAGTTCGGCTGTTTTGAGCCAGATTTTGTGATGGGCCCCAAAGATTGGAGTGCTTTCCAGAAGTTCTTTGAGCGGGGTGACGGAGGCAGTCAGAGCGTAGAAACGGGCGAGTTCTTCCAGGGCATCAAGGCTGTCACCATCCTGAGTCAGGGAGAGATGGGCCTTCTGAAAGCGATGCCAGTCCGATTCTCCTTCAGGGAGACCGGGAGTTGCCCTGGTGAAATCTTCAGGAAAATGCTTGTTCAGATCGTAGATGTAGCTGAGATCGCCAAGGGACAGCGTGGTTTCATCCATGCGCAGAATCTCGGTGAGCTGAGGTTTCTGGGCAATCAGCTCTTCGTATTCTTCAATGGCTGGATTGAACTGGTGAGGCAGGCCATAGGGATGGTGAGCCAGATGGCAGAGAAGTCCCCTGAGTTTCGGTTCGTTTTCGGCCTGCTCAGCCACCCAGGCCCGTTTCTGAAAGGATGCATAATCCATGAAATGGCAATCGCTTTGAATTTCCTGTAAGGACCACAGATTCAGGTAGTCCTGACTTAAGGAATCCGGCAGCGGGAGAACTTCAATATAGCTGGTTCCCTTGAAGAACCAGTCACTGCCGAATTCATCGACAAGTCCCTGACGGCCGGGGGCTTGTGTGGCAACATTGATGTAAAGGTAGGTGCCAAGAGGCTTCCACTCGGCAATCAGGCGAGTCAGACGGCGGGATTCGGGGCTTAAGAGTTCGCCTTCATCAATGACCAGCAGGATGCCGGTATCATCGGCACTGTTGGCGGCTCTTAGGATTTCCAGGAAGACATAGCCGTCTTTCAGTCCGTCTTCCCGACTTATGAAAAGCCAGTCCTTCAGATCAAAATCGCTGCCATAACGGTTTTTCAGAAGAAGGTTGATCAGGTTCTGCTCTTCGGGATTGAGCTGAAGCAGAAGCTCCCGTGCCAGACCCTTGATGAAATCCTGGGCATGGGCCAGAGGATTGGAGCAGGTATACCAGGCCTTGCGTCCGCGGTTTGTGAAAGATTGCTGATACCAATGGCGCATGAGGTGGGTTTTTCCTGCGCCGTGAAGCCCGTGCACAATGGAAGTGCTTGAGCTGGCTTTGGATACCGATTCATTGAGGAGCTGCACTTCCTGGTCGCGACCTATCGTTCTTTCCATGGGTTTGGCTATTCTCCGATCAATTCATGGCTGATTTGTGGCATTTTTGGATGACTAATTGTACCCGTGTGGGTGTGGGTTTGCAAACCGTACACAGCTGAATACTGGGTGTTGTATCATGCGCACGCCCCAGAGGGTGTCTTTGCGAAGGAGGGGAATGTGAAGGACTGGTCTGAGAATCTCCACCAGGCGAGAGTGCTGGTTCTGGGAGATGTCATGCTGGATCATTACATGTTCGGACAGGTGCGCCGCATCTCTCCGGAGGCTCCGGTACCCATTCTGGAAACAACCCGTGAAGATTATCTTCTTGGCGGGGCGGCCAATGTGGCCTTCAATCTGATTTCCATGGGAGTTCAGGTCAGCATGGTTTCCGTCATCGGAGCGGATGCCGCGGGTCGCCGACTTCTACAGATGCTCGAAGATTCGGGTGTGGAATCAGGCTATGTTGAGCAGACCACGGCTCGCCCGACAACGATTAAGACCCGTCTGATTGCAGGACAGCAGCAGATGCTCAGAGTGGATCGTGAAATCAGGACCGAGTTAAGTACAGAAGAAATGAAAGCTCTGGAGGAATCCCTCGAAACAGCGATTCCCGAGCACGATGTTGTGGTGGTTTCGGATTACGGCAAGGGTCTGATTACTGAGCTCATGCTCAGCTGCATCCGCCGGATCTGCCTGAATCAGAAGAAGCCCGTAATCTGTGATCCCAAGGTCAGAGACTTTCGGCGTTACCGCCAGATGAGCTGCCTGACTCCCAATCAGGCCGAAGCCGAGCTGGCCTGGGGGAAAAGCCTGGACAGTCTGGATGAGGTACGGCTTGCCGGCAAGACACTGCGTGAGGAATATGTCCTTGAGACTCTCCTGATTACTCTGGGTGCTCGGGGTATGATGCTGTTTTCGGATAAGGAACCTGTCCATATCGCTACGGAAGCCAGAGAGGTTTTTGATGTCACTGGAGCCGGAGACACGGTGATCAGTGCTCTGGCCGCCTGCCGGGCATTGGGGCAGAACTGGGAGTTTTCCGCTCGTGTTGCCAATCATGCCGCGGGAATTGTTGTGGGAAAACTGGGGGCAGCTGCACCAAGCAGGGAGGAGTTTGTATGTCTTTTGAAAAAATTCGATTAGGGACTCGTTCATCCCGTCTGGCCATGATTCAGGCGGAATACGCCGCCGGACTTTTAAAAGACTCCCTGAAGGTGGATGTGGAGATTGTGGCATTTGAGACCAAAGGAGATCAGGTAGCAGATCGTCCTTTGAGGGAAATTGGTTCCAAAGGAGTCTTCACCCGTGAACTGGAAGAAGCCCTTCTCTCCGGTGATCTCGATTTGGCCCTGCATTGTCTCAAGGACATGCCGACCCAGGAGCCCAAAGGTCTTTCCGTTCTGGCCCATCTGCCTCGCGGCCCTGTTGAGGACTGCCTCGTTTTTGCAAAGGACAAGGCTCCCAGGGCCTGTCTGATTGAATACCTGCCCCAGGGATTTCGAGTTGGAACTTCGGCCGTACGCCGCCGGGCCCAGCTGCTTTTGAAAAACCCTGGATTGGAAATTGTCGACATGCGGGGAAATCTGGATACCAGGATGAAAAAACTTCTGGATGGCCAGTGTGATGCTCTTTGTCTGGCTCTTGCGGGTCTTGAACGGGCCGGGTTTCTGACAGACGAAAGAATTCAGGTTCTGACCCTCTCCGAACGTGATTTTCTGCCATGTGCAGCTCAGGGGGTCCTGGTTCTTCAGGGAGCATCCAAAAGTCCCCTGAAGCGTAAACTGAAGAAGCTTTCCGATGCGACAACCGAAACCTGTGCAGGCTTTGAGCGTCAGCTTCTGGCAAGGTTTGAGGGTGGCTGCTCTCTGCCACTGGCCGTATTTTCCGAGCTGGTGGATGGAGAACTGATTCTCAAGGCCCTTCTCATGTCCGAGGATGGCAGGGATTCCATCACCCTGTCGGAGGCCACCCGCGATCTTGGCGATCCGAATCTGGTGGACAACATGCTGGCAGAAGTCAAACAGAGGGGTAAGTCCCACCTGATTCCCCGCCCTGATGCGCCCTGATTGTCTGGTTTGGCTCCGAGCCTCTGAAGATTCTTTAGATCCTTCCTTTGCGGATCTGGGTCTTCCGGTTCTGCATATTCCGGCGGTAGCCTATGGCCTCAAAGCCGATGTCGGTGAATGGGACATTCTTCCGGAGCTTTATCCAGATGCCTGGCTGATTCTGCCTTCCCGTCGTGCGGCTGAGTTCTGGCTCAGTCTCTGTCCAAAGGGCGACTCTCGTCTGGCCGGAATTGCCTGTGTCGGCCAGAATGCCCCCAGACTTCTTCAGTCCCTGGATCTCGAGGTTCGAAGCTTTCCGACCATGAGGCAGCTGGCAGCTTCCTTTGAAAGCAGAACCTCCTTTCTCTACATGGGTTCATCCCATGTCAGAAAGGAAGATCGGGAAGTGCTGCACCGCGGCTCTCACCAGGTGCTTTTCCGGGTTCTTTACGATGTTGAGGAACTCGAATGCCAGGAAGCAATCCAGAATCTTTACAGGAATTATCAAAATCCCGGTTTTCTGGTTCTGGCTCCTTCTCAGGTTCATTGCCTGCATCCTCAGGATCAGGGAGTCTTGTTCTGTATGGGAAGGCGCAGTTTTGAGACCCTGCTTTCGCGGGGCTTCTCAAGGGTTTATGCTTCCGACGAACCCAATCTTTCTGGTCTGAGAGAAACAGTTGCCCGAATTCTTGAAGAGGAGTCCTGCCTATGAATTTTCTGATAGCTTTTCTGGTTTTGATTCTGTCTTCCTGGGCGGCTCCCCTGGAGTTTCATGTCGGCGAGAATGGCAAACTCATTCTCAAGGAGGCTCCAGACAACCACGAGCGCTTCGAGCTGAATCTTCCGGAAGGCCGGTTTCATGTGCTCTACGGGAAAAAATCCTATTTTCATACCGTAGCCCCCAAGGCAGAAAATCTATTGACTTCTCAGCTTCAGACCTTCACCAATCTCAGCCGTAATCTCGATCCTGCCCGGCTTGAAAATCCGGCTTTACCGACTCAGGGTCTCAGGCAGCTTGATTTTTTTTCGGGGGGTCTTCAGTGGAAATATGCTCTGGTTCCGCTGACAAAGGGCCGCAATCTCCTGAGTGCCTGCGCACTTCTGGATGCTCACCCGATTTATCTGAGTGGAGTCCTGAAATCCGGAGAAGCAACTGATATTCTCAAAGCGGTCATCATTTCATCATCAAAGGAGTAAACAAGCATGGAACATCTGGAATTCAGCCTCGATGAAAACGGTATCGGCGCCCTATTATTTTCACGGGAAAAAGTTCTGAATGCATTGAATGAAGCCTTGATCCGTGAAGCCATCGGTTGTCTTGAGGAACTTGCAGGCCGTGAAGACCTGAAAGTCCTGATTCTTTCGGGGAAGGGTCCCAAATCCTTTGTGGCTGGAGCCGATATTTCTGAGCTTGAAAGTGCTGATGTGCAGAAAGGGGAGGAAATTTCCCGACTTGGTCATACCCTGATGAATGCAATTGCAGCCTTTCCCCGCCCGGTGATTGCCGCCATCAACGGTTTTGCCCTGGGGGGTGGCCTGGAAGTCGCTTTAGCCTGTGATCTTCGCTACGCTTCCTCCAAAGCCCGAATGGGTCTTCCGGAAGTTACTCTGGGGCTGATTCCCGGCTATGGTGGTACCCAGCGTCTGGTTCAGGCCGTTGGTCAGGCCCGGGCTCTGGAATATATCTATACCGGAGATATGGTGGATGCTTCCACGGCTTTATCCCACGGTCTGGTCCAGGGAGTTTTTGAGGCCGAAACCTTTCTTGAAGAGGTTCATAAAGTTGCCCTCAAAATTGCTTCCCGTGCTCCTCTGGCCCTTCAGGCGGCTAAACGTGCGGCACAAAGTCTGGAAGCCGAGGATTTGGAACAGGGCCTTAAAACCGAAATCAGCGAGTTCGCCCGCATCTGTGGCACTGAAGACAAGAATGAAGGCACAGCTGCTTTTCTTCAGAAGCGTGTTGCGGCATTTGCTGGAAAATAGTCGCAGGAAAAGTCCCTGAAGCCTTTTGTGCTGCGGGCTTCAGAGCCTTATTGTTGCACATGGATATTATACAATGTACGGCACAAAGGCCTGAAAAAGCTGATTGAGAAAACGATAATAAGGAATTCCCTCCTGTAATCTTGAGAAGATTCGGGACATCTTGTCTTGTTTGATTGAACCTTAAGATATCGAAGATATGTTTTTGCTGAAAAAGCATAGTCCATATCAACTGTCTGGAGATCGGGGCGATCAGTATGGTTTTCACGTGAGTCCGAACTGGAGGATTACATTATTTTTTGAACCTGTTGTACGAAATTTTCGACTTGAAAGATGAAGAGGAAGTGTTCAAAATTCTGTGTCACGGCCATCCAGCTCCTTGCTGTGGGGTTCATTCCCGACCCCTTTCATGCACCAGAGCATGATGCCTGAAACAGAGCGTGATCAGATTTTCCA
>CAZDAM010000032.1:0-30022 GCA_964503595.1 uncultured bacterium | reverse complement strand
AGGACTCTCTCCCTCGAATTCTCCGCCGCGCTTACCGCCGCCTCGTTTTCGAGAGAAATTGAATACTACACGTGGAAAAAGATTTTGGCAATATATTTTTTATTTTTTGCCTGCTTTTTATTTCAGCTCCCCAGACACACCGTTGCCAGTGACTCATAGCAAACCCCAGAACCCTTGAAAAGGGATTGCATGAGAGAGATTTCGGAAACTTCAAATTCCAGATTCTGGACCAGTGTACTCATCTGAAGCCAGGACTGAAGGAGATCCGGAGAGGTCTTTTCAAGCCTTGCCAGAGTAATGTGGGGACAAAACGCATGGGAAACCGGATCTCTCACAAAACCCCCGCAAGACCTCTCGACGGATGCCTTCAGGGCACAAAGCTCCTCTGAAAGCCCAATCCCTGCATACAGGACCGCCTTTCTTCGGGAGGCGAAAAAATCCAGACCACTGACTTCAAGAGAACAGACATTCCCCCGGATACGCTCAAAAGCAGATACCAGCTCCTCAAGCTCCCCCGGATTCACCTCACCCAGAAACAGCAGAGTAATATGGTAGTTCTCAGGGGGTACCCTTCCTCCGCGCACGGATGGATGATGGATTTCTCCAAGCTTTTCCCGGATTTCTTCGGGGATCGGAAGGGCAATAAAAAGCCTCACGCAACACCTTTCCAGCGCTTCAGCCGGGAATTCAGCCGAAGAGCAAGTCTTAACAGAGGCTTGTGCTCCGATTTCAGCCAGCGTTCGCAAGATGCTTCAAGCCTTCGGGAATCTCTCAAAGGTGCGGCATAGCCCATCCAGTACATCAAAAGAGCCTCATCTCTGAAGACACGCCCTTCATCCACCATCCGTTCCCAGACCTTGAAGGTCTGGTCCCGACACTGACTCCCCTCGAAAACATGCGAAAGAAGGGCACCCTTAAGCGTTGTTGCTATCGGCTCCTCAACCAGCCCTTCAAGCTCAAGTGCCATGGAGGCATCCTCTAGACTTCTGAGCCGGACCTGCCTGTGTAAAACACCATTTTCCTCAGATACCTCCTCAGGGAAGTCCCGCCTCAGCAACTCTTCTGAAAGTCCTGAACCTGCCGCCAGAAGCAGAAGCGACTTGCGGATACTTCTTGGCGCATCTTCGTAAAAGAGCCGGATCAGTTCCTGTGCCCGGGATTCGGGAGCCAATCGGAGACATGCCTGCAAGACTCTAAGCCCCCCTGAAGTGCGGGGCAGCAAACACTCCAGCAATTCTTCCGCTTTTTTTTCAGAGAGAAACCCCCTCTGCTTCAAAGAAGCAAGCCTGGAAACCAGATCCGAAAAAACCGGCTCCGAAATATCTCTGAGAAGCTTTTCCGTCAAATCCAGAAAACCAGATACGGAAAAACTCCCGGCAAAAAGACCTTCCCAGCCAGCAAGCATCCATTCCAGAGATTCAGCCGGCCCCCCAACCTGATCCGGAATAGCCGAATTTTCCAGGAGAGGACGAAACCAGAGGCACTGACCAACCCCCAGAGGCATCCCCTGAACGATCTCCTGATCCTTCAGGGAAACTCTATCCCCTCCGCGATTTTGAAAATCAAGCTCCAAAAGTCCACCCCCCCCGGAAAAGACAGCCAGTTCACTCTTATAGACAAGACGGGGAGAGCCGGTCGATTCCAGAGCAGTTCGAACTTCCGATACCAGTGGCAGCTCTGGCAGGCAGGAAAAGAAGTCATCCCTGGTGGCATTTTTTCCGCCAAACCGCTGAAAATAGATCTGGACCCCACGCAAGAAGTCATCTCCCAATCCATCCGCCAGAGTACTCAGCAGGGCTGCACCCTTCTGATATGTAATCGCATCAAAATTCTGGAAGGCCTCTTCCGCAATAGGGACAGGAGTCAAAACAGGATGAGTTGAATCCAGGGCATCCTCTTCCAGCGCACGGGCTGCCACATCAGAGCGAAGCCAGGTCATCGCATCCGGCCAGCGACCCGTTCCTTTGAGGGCCGCACTGGTCACCCAGGTGGCAAAAGCCTCATTCAGCCAGAGATCATCCCACCATTTCATGGTGATAAAATCCCCAAACCACATATGCGACAGCTCATGGGCCAGAAGATTATCCCGATTCATAGCCTCCTGAGGCTCAGGAACATGCTCAAAAAGCACCTCTTCCCGAAGAACAACTGCTCCAGCATTTTCCATCCCGCCCCAATAGAACTGGGGAACAAAGATCTGATCGTACTTGGGAAAGGGAAAAGGCACCTCAAAAGTCTTCTCATACCACTTGAGGCAATCTTCGAGAAGAGAGCCCAGCTCCTCGCTCCGAAGAACATCCGCCTTTGCCGGACGGGCGTAAAAAGAAATCGGGATGGATGCGGCCGAGTAATCCCTTCGGATCAAATCTCCGGCCGTGAAATGAAACAGATAGGATGCCAGCGGCATCGTTGGCTCAAACCAGACCAGCTTCCGGGAATTCTCAATCTTCTCACTAAGAACCGGATAATTGGAAACCACCGTCATCCAATCCGGAACATCAAGACCCAACTCAAAAACAGTGCGCATATCCGGCTGATCCCAGAGAGGAAAAACCCGACGTGCCATCTGGGGCACAAAATTGGTATAAAAAAGAGGTCGCCCCTCTTCTACGGGATGACAGACATGAAGGCCCATTCCATCCTGGGAAGCTTGCAGGCGATAAGAAATCTCCACGGACTGTAGCCCCTTACTCACTTCAAGCCAGAATCCACCCTCACAGATTTCTGTCTTTTTGGGCGATTCAAGGGCCATGATCTCTGCCAGACAATCCACAAAAATCCGGCCATCTTCCAGAGCCTCAAACTGAAGCCGGGCCTTTCCCTCCACCTCTTTATTCTCATCAATCTTCAGAAAAACCCTGAGTTCCGGATGTCCCCCGATCATTTCCCGCCGCTTCCTCGCGTATTCAGGCGTCAACTGCATTTCAGCTTTCCCTTCATTAGATTTTGCAAAAGCAAAAAATTAAGCCCTGCCGGGCTTTCCACCACCAGATCCGCCTTGAGGGAAGGGTGGGTCGTCAAGACTCCGACTCCAAGCATTCCCGCCCTTTGAGCGGCCTCAAGCCCACCCTGAGAGTCCTCAATCACCAGACACTGCCCGGGCTTTAGCCCGAGATGAGCCGCCGCCTTCAGAAAAACCTCCGGATCCGGCTTTCCCCGGCTGACATCCTCAGAAGCCACAAGATGGCCAAAATACCCTTCAAGCCCCAATACAGGCAAAAGGGCCTGAACATTCTCTCTGGGAGTACTGGTCCCAATCGCAACGGGAACCTCTTTTTTCTTCAGCTCCAAAAGAAGCTCCGGAATCCCAGAGAGGGACTTCAGGCCTGAATCCAATGCCAATTCCCGATAAAGAGCCTCTTTTGCATTCGCTAAATCCCGGATTGCCTCAGCCTCAGTCGCCCACATCAGAACTTCAGGGATAATCGTCTCATTTCTGAGCCCAAAACCCCTTTCAAAATGGCCTTCCGGGAGAGGCAAACCCCTTCTTTCAGCCAGAATCTCCCAGCTTTTGCAATGGCAATATCTGGAATCCAGAACCACCCCATCCCAGTCAAAAATCACACCAAATCGCATTTCACACCCCTCAAAGAAGACTGAAGAACCCTTTAAACAAGCCAATCCCCAAAACCCAGGAAAAGATTTTTGCAAAAATGAAAAAATAATTGTTGCAAATGCAAAAAACATGAGTTACTATTTATCTGTCCTCAAGAAAACCAAGCAACCGAGGACACAAACGAAGGAGAAAATCATGGAACAAGTAAAAAAAGCATTCGAAACTGTACAGGAAAACATGAACAAATCTGTAGATGAGTACCTCACCATGAGCGTGAAAGCTCAGGATGAAATGTTCGCTCTGGCCACAAACCAGATGAAGCAGATGCGCGAATACACTGAATTCGCTCTGAAAGCTCAGGCAGACCTCCTGTCCCAACTGGAAAAAACAGCTCGCCAGAACCGCGAACTGTACATGGACGGACTGAAGCAGTATCGCGAATCCGTCAACGCTGGTGTAGCAAAAGTCTCCGAGACTGTAGCGAAAGCCACTGAAGTTGCCAAGAAATAATCCGGTATCCGACGAAGAGGGGGCCGCCAAAGCCCCCTTAACAAGCGAGGCAGGCATGTTAGATAACATCACCAAGGCAAGCGAAGAAGCCTGGAAAACCCCAAAACGTATCTCAAGGCTCATGGAACTAGCCCAGGGCCGTTCCCTTCCCAAACTGGCCCAGACCCCACACAAGGTCGTCGCCGTATGGGGACGCAGTAAACTTCTGGAATTCAAGCCCGAAGGAAGTTCCGAATCCCAAAGCCCGATTGTCATGATTCCAAGCATCATCAATCGCTGGTATGTTCTGGATCTTCGCCCCGGCCAGTCTTACGTGGAATACCTGGTTGAAAAAGGTCATACCGTTTATGTTCTGGACTGGGGGACTCCCGCTCCACAGGACGGGTTCATGACTCTGGAAGACCATGTAGTCCGCTATGTTGGAGCCGCCGTACGCCGCGCCTGCCAACTGAGTGGCAAGGCTCAGGTTCATCTGATGGGCTACTGTGTTGGCGGAACCTTTGCCATCCTCTATGCCGCGCTTCGTCCCGAAAGAGTCGCCAGTCTGATTCCTCTGACTGCTCCTGTGAACTTCCATGATGAAGGACTTCTTTCCTGCTGGGCCAGTAGTGGCCAGCTGGATGTAGCCCGCCTGGCCGAAGTCATGGGATCTCTGCCACCAGAATTCCTGCAATCCTCATTTTCCATGCTGGCTCCGGTTGCCATGATGCAGAAGAACCAGACCCTGATGGAAAAAATGTGGGATGACAGCTTTGTGGATCGCTTCCTGACTCTGGAAACCTGGCTCAATGATAACGTCAGCTTCCCAGGTGCCACCTATGCCGAATACATTCATAGTCTTTATGAAGGCAACAAGCTGGTTCAGGGCACCATGACCATTGGTGATGAACTGGTGGATCTGAAGAAAATCGCCTGTCCGGTCCTGACTGTCACTGCTTCGGCAGACCATATTGTCCCCCCCGCCTCCGCGACTGTACTGAACACCATGATTAGCTCCAAAGATCAGCATGTGATGGAGATGAAGGGTGGACATATTGGAATCACAGTTGGCCGTGCTGCCAAAGACGGACTCTGGAAAGCAACCGACGAATGGCTGAAAGCCCGTCCCTGCCCCAACCTGATGTGAGGATTCTCTGATGACAACAATTTTTGATATGCAAAAACAGATGATGGGTGAGCTTGAGAAAAACATGACCACCTGGTTTGATGGAATCCTCAGGGATCCCACCTGGCTGAAGCTGATGTCCTCCCAGGTCACAGCCTCCCTGGATTTTCAGGAACAGGTCAGAAAAGCCATGGAACCCGGCTTCAGGGCTTCCGGAATTCTGACAGAAACTTCCCAGTCCGGCCTTTACGAAACTCTTAGCAACCTGCAGCGCCGGGTCATGGATCTGGAAGCCCGCCTGGAAGAGGCCGAGCTGAAAGCCCAAACCCCAAAGAAAGACGATAAATCCCGCCGGGAGAATAAGGAGAAAGCATGAAACTGCAAAACAAGATTGCCATCGTTACCGGTGGAGCCCGTGGAATTGGATTTGCCACTGCCCTGAGATTTGCTCAGGAAGGCGCCAAAATCGCCCTGTGGGATATGCTCGAAGAAGAACTGAAAACCGCTCAGGAAACTCTTTCAAAAGAAGGAGCCCAGGTTATTGCCGTCAAAGTTGATGTAACCCGCTCCGCAGATGTGGCTCAGGCTTACGATCAGGTTGAAGCCGAACTGGGACCCGTTGACATCATTGTCAACAATGCCGGTATCACCAGAGACGCCATGCTTCACAAAATGAGCGATGAGCAGTTTGATCAGGTCATTGCGGTCAACCTCAAAGGTGTCTTCAACTGTGGCCGTGAAGCTGGCAAGCGTATGCGTGAGAAAGGAAGCGGCGTCATTCTGAGCACTTCCAGCGTAGTCGGACTGTACGGAAACATCGGACAGACCAACTATGCAGCCACCAAAGCCGGCGTGATCGGCATGACTCAGACATGGGCCAAAGAGCTGGGACGTAAAGGGGTACGTGCCAATGCTGTAGCTCCTGGATACACCATGACTGAAATGATGGGCACAGTTCCCCAGAAGGTTCTGGACATGCTTGCTGACAAGACTCCTGCCGGACGTCTGGGCCAGCCACATGAAATTGCTGCCGCCTTTGCCTTCCTGGCCAGTGATGATGCTGTCTACATCAATGGTCATGTGCTGAGTGTAGATGGGGGTCTCACACTCTAAACCAAATGAGATTCCCGCCCGATGTGCGCGGGCGGGATAAACAGTTCGCAGTTTCTGCCATCCACTGCGAATTGGTTGTCGCCTGGCCTGGTGGTCTTCGGACTGCCAGGCCTTTTTTCATTTCTGGCATTTCAGACAGACATGAGTGGAGCGTTGCGCCACCAAAAGCCTCTGAATGGGCTGGGAGCATAAATAGCACGGCTCTCCTGTCCTGCGAAAGACCCTGAGCTGATCCTGATTTCTGCCAGCCCGACCATTCACACTGTAAAAATTGGCCGCCCCCGTACCAAGCGAAGTTCCCAGATTGCGAAGGCCCCGATTCAGCACCACTACAATCGCCGAATGAAGATCTTCTGCCTCCTTCTTCCGAATCTGGTCCGCAGGACGCAAAGGATGGATTCCCGCTTCAAACAGGGCCTCATCCACGTAGATATTCCCAAGACCGGCCAGAAACTCCTGATTGAGGAGCAAGGGCTTTATCTTCGTCGAACGACTTTTCAGGTTTTCCCAAAGCCATTTTGGAGTAAACCCGGATTCCAAAGGCTCAGGTCCCAGGTGACCAAGGGCTTTTTCTGCATCCTGGACCAGTAGGATCCTGCCAAATTTCCGGGTATCCTTGAACCTGAGTTCCCTGCCATCCTCAAAGAAAAAACTGACATGTTCGTGCGGACTGGCTTCTTCAGCTTCAGCCCACCCAAACTGGCCCGTCATACGAAGATGTATCAAAAGGGAACTTCCTCCATTCAATTGCCAGATCATGTACTTGGCCCGACGCCAGACCCTGCTCACCCTCTGGCCTTCAAGGATTCCCTCAAACTCCTCAGGGCTGACTCCGCCAACCGTTTTCCTGAAGCGGACATCAATCCGGCTGAAGGAGAAACTTCCAATCCCCGACTCCCAAAGCTCACGTGCAACTGTCTCTACCTCTGGCAATTCCGGCATGACTATCCTCGTTTCAACCGTGTTAAGCTGTGCGCCAATAAAAGCGCCTTAGAAAATCTATCATGAAACCTGCCAGTGACACCCTCAAACGCCCCTTACAGGATCTTCGGATCAGCGTCATCGACGCCTGCAATTTTCGCTGCGGGTACTGCATGCCAGCGGGACAGAAATACGAGTTCCTCAAGCCGGATCAAAGGCTGAGTTTTCTGGAAATCGAGCAGATTGCCCGCGCTTTTGTGAATTCTGGAGTCCGTAAACTCAGAGTCACCGGAGGAGAACCCCTCCTAAGGCCTCATCTGGAAGAACTGATTCACTCCCTGGCTCAGATTCCTAACGTCGAAGACCTATCCCTGACAACCAATGCCTTCCTGCTGGCAGAAAAAGCCGGACTCCTTCATCAGGCCGGATTGAAGCGCCTGACCATCAGCTGTGACAGCATTCGCGAAGAGACTTTCCGCAAACTTTCCGGATTCAAGGGATCGGCAAAACGGATTCTTGCCGCCATCGACACGGCCATGGAAGCCGGATTTACCGACATCAAGGTCAACTGTGTTGTTCAAAAAGGCATCAACGATCACGAAATCGAAGAAATGATCCGCCATTTCGGGCCAAGAGGAGTGATTGTCCGCTTCATTGAATTCATGGACGTGGGCAATCAGAACCATTGGGAAAAGAGCCGGGTTGTTCCTTCCCGAAAGATCATCGAAGAACTGCGGAAGAGCCACAGTGTAAAACCTCTGGAAGAAAACTATTTCGGAGAAGTTGCGGGCAGATGGCTTCTGGATGAAACCTTTGAAATCGGCTTCATTTCCTCGGTATCCCAGCCCTTCTGCAAAAGCTGCACCCGGGCCCGACTGTCAACAGAAGGAAAGGTCTATACCTGCCTCTTTGCCTCGGAAGGCACCAGTCTTCGGCCATTTCTGCATGACGGCCATGCCCTTGAGCAGGAAATCCGTCGAATCTGGTCCTCCCGCTCGGACCGCTATTCCGAAATCAGGGCAAGCCGACCCCGTTCCGAGCACAAGGTGGAAATGTATCAGATTGGCGGCTGATTAAAGGCTATGCCCGAAATCCCGGCCGCCGATAAGCTGGCGCACGGTTTCCAGAAAAGCCTTGAATTCATCGGTATAACCCCGAACAGAGGCATCCCCAGGCCATGAACCGGAGCCCCCGCTTCTCCAGAGTTCTCCATTTCGGACAACTGAGAAGGTCCAGAATGTATCTGCATCATCGGACCCACTGTCATAATGCTCTTTCCATTCCCATACCTTCTGGGCATCAAGAGCTGCAAAAAACTCCCGCCATCCCTCATCACTGATTGCAATGCGTTCCTGGGGAGAACCAAAATCAGCTGGAAAGCCTGAACTTCCGCGGGTTAAAATTTCATTGCTGGAATACGGAACGCAGAGATAAGCCAGGCTTACGCCGTCCAGACGGACTCCCCAGGCAGAACCTCCGGTACTTCCGATAATAATTTCCAGCGCTTCAGGCTGAGCATTGGTTGCAGACATATATGACCTCGTAGTTCAATTGTAAGGTTGAAGCCGCAGGAGGGCAAGCCGCAATGACCCCCTATCATAATCGTCGATATCCTTTACGCCGGGGCATGCTGGATGTATGCCTGGCCGTCATCCGCAGTCCCGATGGCAAGGTTCTTGCCGCCCGACACGCCAAAGGCTCCCGCCATGCCGGTTTCTGGGAATTCCCGGGGGGTAAGCTGGAATCAGATGAAACCCCGGAGCAGTGCATTGTCCGGGAGATTTACGAAGAACTTGGTGTGCATATCCAGGTTGTCAAAACCCTGGGTATCTTTGAATATCCCCACAACCTCCCCCCATTGCGCATGCACGCCTTTCTGTGCGATCTCATCGAGGGACGCCCCCGGGCCCTTGAGCATGATATGCTTCTCTGGCTGAAACCCGAAAGCCTCACCGAACTCAACTGGCTTGAAGTGGACTATGAAATCCTGGCCTGCCTGCAAAGAGACACTTCCCGGGTACAAGGACCCCTTTAAATCGTGAATCACGTATCGGAAAACCACGGAAAAATTGCAGTTACCGGTGCTTCCGGCCTGGTGGGGAAACATCTCAAGACTGCTCTTCAGGAACAGGGGCACCAGGTTCTGAGTATTTCCCGCAGATCCGGAGACATCCTGTGGGACCATGAAAACCGCTCCATCACCAATCCTGAACTTCTGGAGAATCTTGATGCTCTGGTTCATCTGTCCGGAGAAAACATTGCTGCCAGACGCTGGAATAGCGAGCACAAGCGCAAGATTCACGACAGCCGGGTTCTTGGCACCCGCTTTCTGATCGAATCTCTGAAAAAGCTGGAAAACCCTCCCAAAAAATTCCTGTGCGCTTCTGCCGTGGGATTCTATCCGGCAGGCAGTATGGACGAAGTGTTTGATGAAACCAGCCCACCTGATCCCGGCTTCCTGGGACAGACCTCTTCAGCCTGGGAAACCGAGGCTCTGAAGGCCGAAGAGTTTGCAAGGACCTGCCGCATGAGATTCGGGATCATCCTGAGTCCGGAAGGCGGAGCCCTTCAGAAAATGCTCCCCCCTTTCCGGCTGGGCCTTGGCGGCATAGCCGGAAGCGGAGAACAGCCCTTCCCCTTCATCGATCTGGAAGATGTCGTCCGTGGAATCCTTTTTCTGATCCAGCAAGAGGAAGCGGAAGGGGCCTATAACTTCTGTGCCCCCGAATGTGTCTCCAACCGGGAAATGACCAAAGCTCTCGCTCAGAACCTCAGGCGTCCTGCCCTGATCCCGGCACCAGCCCTTGCCCTGAAAATGCTTCTGGGTGAAGAAATGGCCAACGCCCTGATTCTGAAAGGAAGTCACGTCAAACCCAAGGCCCTTCTGAATGCTGGTTTTCAATTCAAATATCCAGACATTCACTCCTGCCTGAAACACCTCCTCAATGATGCAGAATAATCTCCCCAACGCCCTCGTATGGTTACGACTTGATTTAAGAATTGAAGACAACCCGGCTCTGGAAGCCGCCCTGCAAAATGGATACAACCCCATTATGGTCTATATCCATGACCCTCAGGGAGAAGGCATGTTTTCCATGGGCAGCGCCTCTCTGAGTTGGCTTCATCATGCCCTTTCAGATCTGGATTCCAGACTCAGATCCCATCGTTCCCAACTGATCTTCCGTCAGGGAAATTCACTGGAACAGCTGGAGAACCTTATCCACTCCACAAAGGCACAGGCAATCTTCTGGAACAGGCGCTACGAACCTCCTGTCATTGCAAGAGACAAGGAAATCAAGAAACGCATTCAGGATCTGGGGCTTGAAGTGGAGTCTTTTGGGGGGAACCTGCTTTTTGAACCGCATAAAATCTTCAACGCCCAAAATAATCCCTACCGGGTTTTCACTCCGTTTTCCAAAGTCTGCTTCAGCCATGAAGTTCCCTCCCCACATACTTCCAAGCTCCGGTTTTCCCAGATAGACACCCCGTCGCAAACCTGGAACTTTCTCCCGGAAATCCCCTGGGACAAGGGCTTCTGGAAACGCTTTGAACCCACCAGAGAAGCAGGATTGCGCCGACTTGTGGACATGCAGAAAAAAGCAGGAAACTA
This sequence comes from uncultured bacterium, assembly GCA_964503595.1. Taxonomy (GTDB): domain Bacteria; phylum Muiribacteriota; class UBA6191; order UBA6191; family UBA6191; genus CAZDAM01. Next base: position 19,207 of record CAZDAM010000032.1, on the reverse strand, counting down.
TTCCACAAACCGGGATTTTCCTGCACTTTCAGCAACCTCCGAATTATCACCCTATCTCCACTTCGGGCAGATCAGTCCCAGGGAAGCCTGGCATCATCTGGCCACCACAAAAAGCAGCCTTCCCTGGTTAAGACAACTTTTGTGGCGGGAATTTTCCTGGCATCTTCTGTATCATTATCCCCATACAGCAGTTCAGCCCTTGAATTCCTCTTTTGAGAAATTTCCCTTTCTGGAAAGCCCCGAGGAACTGAAAGCCTGGCAGCAGGGGAAGACCGGATATCCCCTGATTGATGCCGGGATGCGCGAGCTCTGGCAAACCGGAACCATGCACAACCGGGTCAGAATGGCCGTTGGCTCTTTCCTGGTAAAGCATCTTCTGATCGACTGGAAAGAAGGATTTGACTGGTTCTGGGATACGCTTTTGGATGCGGATGCCGGAAACAATGTGATGGGCTGGCAGTGGATTGCAGGTTGCGGTGCCGATGCGGCTCCCTACTTTCGCATCTTCAATCCCGTATTGCAGGGTGAAAAATTCGATCCGGATGGAATATACGTGAAAACTTATCTGCCAGAACTGAAGAATCTGCCATCCAGATGGATTCATCGTCCCTTTGAGGCTCCTCCAATGGTGCTCAAGGAAGCCGGAATCTCCCTGGGAAGGACTTATCCACGCCCGATCATCGATCACAAATTTGCTCGGAAAAGGGCACTTGAAGCCCTAAAGACTCTAAAGAGGTAATTGTGGCGCTCAGAGAATCAACCTTTGAACTCAGACTGGGAAACCCTGCTCCTGACTTCCAACTGCCGGATCCGGAAGGGAAACTTCATTCCCTGCAAAATCTAAAGGGTGAAAAAGCGACCCTGATCGCCTTCTGGTGCAATCACTGCCCCTATGTCAAACACATCCGGGAGCCCTTTTTGAGACTCTGCCGGGAATTTACTCCGCTGGGCCTCGGAGTCATCCTGATCAACAGCAATGATTCAGAAAAATATCCGGATGACTCTCCCAGGAAAATGCAGGAAGAAATCAGAACCTACGGATATGACATCCCCTATCTGGTCGATGAAACCCAGGATATTGCCAAGGCCTACTTCGCCGCCTGCACCCCTGATTTTTTTCTCTTTGATCAGCATCTTGACCTCAGCTACGCCGGGCAGATGGATCAAAGCCGTCCCGGCAATGAGATCCCTGTCACCGGCAAAGATCTCAGGCAGGCCATCACTGCGACCCTGAACCAGAATCCGATCGAATTCAGAATCTATCCATCCGCTGGATGCAATATCAAATGGAAGCCGGGACAGAACCCGGATTATTTTTAACGAGGAGATACCATTGGACAAAACAAAAGACACCAACAAAACAACTCAGGATCCTCCCAGGAAAAAGCGTAACGAAAGACGCAGAAGCCGCCGGGGAGCTGATCAGAATGGTGGGTACTACCACCACCGGCGCAAACAGCTTAAGAAAGAGGTTGGCAACCTTCAGGATGACGAACTGAAGGCAGCCCGCAAACGCTACAAGGAAGAGCTCACGGATCTGGAAGAGGATCTGAAGAAGCAATGGCGGCGGGAAGAAGATCAGGAACTGATCGAACTTGAAAAAAGAAACCACCTCGAATCCCTCGTAGATCGGGAAATTGCCGAAGAATCCAAAGACATTGAAACGATCCGCAAGGAAGAAAAAAACCTGATTGGCACAACCCTCTGGGTTTCCATGGCCATCATCCTTCTTTTCTCCGCAGCCGCTCTGGTTCAGGCCGAAAAAATTGGCGAATACGCCGCCATGATCTCCCAGGCATGTATCACCTACTTCGGCTGGTTCTACCTGCTGGCCAGCTTCGGAATCATCATGTTTCTGTTTTATCTGGCCCTGTCCAATTACGGAAACGTGGTTCTGGGTGAGCCCGATGAAAAACCCGAATTTGACAATCTGTCCTGGTATGCCATGCTTTTTTCTGCCGGGATGGGAGTCGGGCTTCTTTTCTGGGGCGGGGCAGAGCCGATTCTTCACTACATCAATCCTCCAACCGGAGAAGGAAGAACCCCGGACTCGGCCAATATGGCCTTTGTCTATTCCGCGTTTCACTGGGGTTTTCATGGATGGGGCATTTACTGTGCCACAGCCGTCGCCGTCGCCTACTTCGGTTTTCGTAAACGGAAAAAATATCTGATCAGTTCTTCCATTGTCGGCCTCTTCCCCAATCCCCATCATCAGTACTGGCTGAAGGTGATTGCTGACATCACTGCCACTCTGGCCGTGATTTTTGGTATGGCCGCATCCCTGGGTATGGGACTGACCCAGATTGGCGATGGACTGAACTATGTCTACGAACTCCCCACGAATACCAGTGGTGGTTACATCGTCATTATGGTTCTGATTACAGCCGCTTTTCTGACCTCGGCCTGTACCGGCCTTGATAAGGGCATCAAGATTCTGTCCAATCTCAATATGTTCATGGCTGTCGTCCTGATGATTTTCGTCTTTTGTGTCGGACCCACCATGCATATTCTCAACACCTTCACCGACAGTCTGGGCCGCTACATCAGCAATTTCTTTACCTTAAGCTTTCAGACCCAGCCTCTGAAAGGCGGCTACATGAACTGGATGGGAGACTGGACGATCGTCTACTTCACCTGGTGGATCGCCTGGGCTCCTTTTGTGGGAATCTTCCTGGCCCGTATTTCCAAGGGGAGGACTATCCGTGAACTGGTCTTAAGCTCCATGATCATCCCCACCATCTTCACAGTTGCCTGGTTTGCCACTTTCGGAGGCTCGGCCATTTTTCTGGAACATACCGGGGCGGCCCAGATTGCCGATGCGGTCGATGCCAACAAAACGACGGCCCTGTTTCTTCTTCTGAAGCAGTTCCCGATTCCCATGGTGACCTGTACGCTTGCCCTGATTCTCCTCTTTGTCTTCCTGGTTACATCCGCAGATTCTGCCTGCTATGTAATTGCCATGATGACCAGTGAGGGGGATCTGGATCCAAGCATCAAGGTGAAGCTTTCCTGGGGAATTGTCCTCGCATCCGTCACTCTGATTCTGGTACTGGGAGGAGGTGTGAAGGCAATCAATGCCTCATCACAGACCTTTGCCTTCCCCTTTACCGTCATTCTCTTTCTGATGGTTCTTTCGATCATGACCAAACTCAAGGCTCATGTCAAAATGAAGCGACTGTAAAGAGAACTGGACTGGCCGCACCTTTTCGGGTGCGGCCTTTTTTTATGGCAATTGCAGGGCAATCAGTTCTTCAAGGGAAGAATCCTCATCCCATCCGGGGAGATGAAGACCAAATTCCCTTCTCAGCTTTTCCGTGCTCAGACAAGAATTCAAGGGACGCAAAGCCGGAGTCGGGTAGGATTGGGTTAAAATCGGATGAATCCGGCTGGCATCCACCTGGACCCCAAGGCCACGCTCCCGGGCTTTTTCAATCACAAAACAGGCCAGTTCGTGCCAACTGCACGAACCTGAAGCAGTAAGATGGAACAAACCTCCGGAAATCTCTTTAACCGTTAGAAACTGCCCCAGCACCTGGGCTGTGACATCGGCAATCAGATTGGCTGAAGTCGGAGCCCCGGTTTGATCCGAGACAACTCTGAGTTCATCCTTCTCCTGACAGAGTCGAAGCATCGTATTGACAAAATTACGTCCCCAGAGGCCATAGACCCAGCTTGTTCTGAAAATCAGGGACTCTGGACAGGTCCTCTGAAGGTTTCTCTCGCCTTCAAGCTTGCTCTTTCCATAGACATTTAAGGGACCAGCTTCATCCTCTTCCACATAGGAACCCTCTTTTTCTCCATCAAATACATAATCCGTGGAGTAATGCACCACAAAGGAATTTCGGGCTCTGGCCTCTTCTCCAATCACCCCCAAAGCATCTGAATTGATCAAGAACGCCTTGCTGCTCTCAGATTCAGCCAGGTCCACTGCCGTATAGGCCGCCCCATTGACAAAAATATCCGGTCTGAAGCTCTCAAAACACTTTCGGATGGAATCCGGATTCTCGAGATTACAATCCTGACGGGAAAGACTGATCACCTGTCCCAGAGGAGCAAGAGATCTTCGAAGAGCTTTTCCCACCTGGCCTCCAGAACCAGCGATCACGATCCTTTTCATCTCAGCTGTACTGACGGCCAATCCATTCACGATAAGCCCCGCTGGTTACATTCCTGACCCAATCCTGATTTTTGAGATACCACTCCACCGTTTTGCGGATACCGGTCTCAAAGGTTTCTTCCGGCTTCCAGCCCAGTTCTTCATGAAGCTTGGTGGCATCAATCGCATAGCGCCGATCATGGCCTGGACGGTCCTTGACAAAAGTGATCTGACTTCGATAGGACTCCCCATCCTTTCGGGGGTTCAAATCATCCAGAATATCGCAGAGGGTGTGTACAACATCAAGATTCGCCTTCTCATTCCAGCCACCTATGTTATAGACCTCACCCAAGCGCCCAGATTCCAGAACCTTCCGGATAGCACTGCAATGATCCCTCACATAAAGCCAGTCCCTCACCTGTTGCCCATCGCCATAAATCGGCAGGCTTTTGCCGGACAAGGCATTATGAATACAGAGCGGAATCAGTTTTTCCGGGAAATGATAGGGGCCGTAATTGTTGGAGCAGTTGGTCGTCAGAACCGGCAATCCATAAGTGTGGTGGTAGGAACGGACCAGATGATCGCTTGCCGCCTTGCTGGCCGAATAAGGGCTGTTGGGTTCATAGCGGTTGGTCTCGGCAAAAGCGGGTTCTTCAGGACTCAAAGTTCCATAAACCTCGTCCGTCGATACATGCAGGAAACGAAAATCCTCTTTTTGGGGTGATTCCAGACGACTCCAGTGATTCCTGACTGCTTCCAGCAGACGAAAGGTTCCAATGATATTCGTCTGGATAAAGTCTTCCGGCCCATGAATCGAGCGATCCACATGAGATTCAGCCGCAAAATGCACAACAGCCCTTGGCTTATATTCCACAAAAAGCCGCATCAGAAGATCCGCATCCCGAATATCCCCCCTCACAAAAACATGACGGGGACTCCCTTCCAGCGACTTGAGATTCTGGAGATTTCCAGCATAGGTCAGGGCATCAAGAGTCAAAACGGACTCTTCTTTTTGGGAACACCAGTCAAGGACAAAATTGCTGCCGATAAAACCGGCTCCACCTGTTACCAGAATCATTTCTTTCCTCACTCAATTCGAATCTTTTTTTGCAGGTCCAGAGAATAACAGTGGAAGCAGCAATTTTCCATTTCAGAGCGGAAGCTGTGTATACTCGGCCCATGAATGAAAAAATTGCATTGATCACCGGAATCACCGGTCAGGACGGCTCTTATCTGGCCGAATTTCTGCTCGAAAAGGGCTACCGGGTTCACGGCATCAAACGCCGTTCTTCCCTCTTCAATACGGGAAGGGTGGATCATATCTACCAGGACCCCCATGTCCACAATTCCCGTTTTCATCTGCACTACGGAGATCTGAGTGATTCCTCCAATCTGACCCGCATCATGCAGGAAGTCAGGCCGGATGAAGTTTATAATCTTGGGGCCCAGTCCCATGTGGCCGTATCCTTTGAGTCACCGGAATACACTGCCGATGTCGATGCTCTCGGCACTTTAAGACTGCTTGAGGCCATCCGGCTTCTGGGGCTTGAAAGGAAAACCCGCTTCTATCAGGCCTCCACCAGTGAACTCTACGGGCTCGTGCAGGAAATCCCCCAGAAGGAGACAACTCCTTTCTATCCCCGCTCACCCTATGCCGTAGCCAAGCTCTATGCCTACTGGATTACAGTCAATTATCGGGAATCCTATGGAATGTATGCCTGTAACGGAATTCTCTTCAATCACGAATCCCCCCGTCGTGGGGAGACCTTTGTCACCCGTAAAATCACCCGTGGGCTGGCAAATATTGCCCAAGGTCTCGAGCCCTGCCTATACCTGGGAAATCTGGATGCCCTCAGGGATTGGGGACACGCCAAGGATTATGTGCGCATGCAATGGATGATGCTTCAGCAGGAAGCACCTGAGGATTTTGTGATTGCGACAGGCAAGCAGATTTCCGTACGGGAGTTTGTTCGCATGTCCGCAAAACATCTGGGAATTGAAATGAGTTTTGAAGGTGAAGGGGTCAATGAAGTCGGAAAAATTGCCTCGATTCAGGGCAACTCAGCCCCTGCCTTAAAACCGGGAGATACCATCATCCGTGTTGACCCCCGTTATTTTCGCCCGGCTGAAGTGGAAACTCTTCTTGGGGATGCGACCAAAGCCAAAGAGAAACTTGGCTGGGTGCCGGAAATCAGTGTGGAAGACATGTGCGCGGAAATGATCCGAAGTGATCTGGATCAGGCCAGACGCCATGCCCTGCTTAAATCTCACGGATTTGAGGTCTCCGTCAGCCTGGAATCATAAAATCATGCTCCGCTGCTTTTTGCTCCTGATCTGCCTGACCGGGTTGTTTCATGCAGCCCCTGGCCTTTTATCCTCCCTGGGAACCTCCTCGTTTTCGGAAACATCAAGTCCGGAGTCTACTGATTCTGTCGTTCAGGAGCTCAGAAAGAAGCTGGAACAGGTTCAGGAAAGCCTCGATGAATTCCAGAGAAAGCCCCAGCTCTGGCAGGAAGAAAATAACCGGATTTCTGCCGAGCTGATCCAGTTCAAATCAGAAGAAAGCGTCAATCTGGAGACCTCTTCCTCCCTGAGCATTCTGGAAAACAGCCTTTTCGGCGCCGAAGCCCTTCAGGAAGAACTCAACCGGAAATCAATCGAGCTTCAGGCCACCCTGAAATCCCTGACCCAGAGAAGAACACAGCTCCCCCAGCTGATTACCCTGGCCCGGGAAAAACTCAACTCTTCCAATTTAAATTCCGGTGGGGGAAAAATAAACGAGCTGATTCACCAGACTCTGGAGCTTGAAGCAATGCAACTTCAGATGGAGCTGGAAACCTATGATGCCCATATGGAAAATGTCCGGCTGAAAAGAGAACTCAACCTCTTGAAAGCTGAAAAACAGAGTCGCCTTCTGCGCCAGCTTCAGGAAGCTGTTCACACCAAAAGGCGCAGACAGGCTGAAGAAGATGCCCGCAAAGCCGAAAAGGCCATGGAAGACTCCGTGAATGCCCATCCCATGATGAGGGGACTGACGGAATCCAACCAGAAACTGGCCGAGCAAAGAGCCGGAGAGGATGGTCTCACCCGTAAAATCGAGGATGTTTCCAAACAGCTTGACTCCACAGAGCGCAAGCTCAAGGAGCTTAAAAAGAACTTTCTCAACCTCCGGGAAAAAGCCAGTATCTCACGCATGAGTGAGACTTTGGGGTATGTCTTAAGAAAGCAGCTTCAGGAGCTTCCCGATTCCAGGCAGTGGGAGCGAATGAGAAAAGATCGACGGGGCCTGATCAGTACCCTTCAGCTCAGCATGATGGATCTGGAAGATGAGCTGCTCAACACCAGTACTTCCCGGGAAATGCAGCGCTTTGCATCAAGCCTGGGCAAAGAGCTTGCCCCTAAAGCCAGAGAAAAGGCCCTGAAATCCTTCAGTGATGCCCTGATTCTGCAAAGACAGCTCAGGGAAAGCCTCCTGGCTGATATCCAGCTTTATTTCCAGAAGCTCGTAGATCTGGAGTCTTCAGAGAGAGAACTCGCCCAGATTGTCGAGGAATTCCGGAATTATATTTACGAGCACGTTCTGTGGATCCGCTCCACCCATACCATCCGCTTCAATGATCTGAAGAATCTGCTGACATCTGTTTCCTGGCTGATCGAAAAGGAGCACTGGCAGGCTCTCTACAAAGCTCTTGCCAACGAAATCAGCAATAACCTGCTGGACTGCCTCCTGGCTCTTGCCATCATGCTGGGAGTGGGAGCCTTTCAGATTCCTGCCCGCAAACGTATCGTCCAGCTCGGTCAGACCGTTGCCCGCAGTCATATCGGTTCATTCTGGCTGACCATCAAGGCCTGGTCTCTGAGCTGGTTCACTGCCTTAACCCGAGGTGCCATCCTCTTCTATCTGGGGCACCGCTTTCTTTCCTTTCCCCAGGCCGAAATCTTTACCAGGGCAATCGGAGAAGGACTTCAGGGACTTGGGATCTGGTTCCTTCTGCTGGACACCCTCAAATCCCTCTCCTTGAGCGGAGGAGTTGGAGAAAAGCATTTTTTGTGGCGCCCCAAGGGCCTGGCTGCCATTCGGGAAAACATCTTCCCTCTGGTTTATGCCGGCTCCGCCTGTGTCTTTCTTTATGCTGTTGTGGCAAGCCAGGGCAATACCAGTATTCAGGATTCCCTGGGACGTCTGGCCCTGCTGATTCTGTGTATCTTACTGACCCGTTTCAGTTTCCGGATTCTCAATCAGGAGCAGGACCCCCTCTATTCCTGGCTGAACAAACTGAAAAGCCAGAATTCCCGCCGGCTGGCTGAATTCTTTTTCAGGGCCTTTGAATTCCTCTTCCCGGCTTTTGGGATTCTTGCTCTTCTGGGCTATATGTACACGGCCCGTGAACTTCTGCTTCGGGTGGGCATGACTACCATCATTGTCCTGTTTGTCCTCAGTCTGGAAGGCCTGTTCAAACGCTGGATGCTTCTTTTGAGGCGTCGCCTGATTGCCGAAAAGGAAGCCCGCATCCGGGAAGCCAGGGAAAATGAAGAGGAGGAAACCGAGCCTGTTCCCGCAGTTGGCGAATCGACTGTATTGGAATTCATGAACCTGGAGGAAGATTCCGAGGTCGACATTTCCGCTATCAATGTTCAGGCCATGAACCTGATGCGCGGGGTTCGCACTGCCCTGATTCTGGCCAGTTTATGGGCCGTCTGGTCCGACTTCATTCCTGCCCTGAATGTATTTGGAAAGGTAGAACTCTGGTCTCACTCCCAGGCCATCACCGAGACCGTCATTCAGGCTGACGGCAGTTCCTCTTCGCGTACCATCAATCAGGGAAGTCCGGTGACGGTTCTGGATCTGGCCATCGCCCTGATTCTGTTCTTCCTGACCTGGAAGGCCCACAATAATATCCCCCCATTGCTCGAAGCCCTGATTTTAAGACGGCTTGATCTGCAAAGCGGACAGATTTACGCCATCAGCACGGTTCTCTCCTACCTCATTCTGGCTCTTGGATTTATTTTGAGCTTCGGTGCTCTTGGTCTGGGCTGGGGAGATATCCAGTGGCTCTTTGCCGCCTTTTCTGTCGGCCTTGGCTTCGGACTTCAGGAAATCTTTGCCAATTTTGTCTCAGGGTTGATCCTTCTGTTTGAGCAGCCCTTCCGGGTCGGAGATACAGTCAGCATTGGTAACGTCACCGGAGTCGTCATGAAAATCCGGATGCGGGCAACCACAATCATGGATTTTCACCGCCAGGAACTGATTGTCCCCAATAAGGAATTCATCACCGGACAGCTGATGAATATCACCTTAAGCGATCCAACCATCCGGATTGATGTGCCTATTGGTGTCGCCTACGGTTCTGATATCCAGCTGGTGAAAAAGCTCTGTATCGAAGCCGCCAAAAGCTGTGAATGGACCATGACCAGCCCTGAGCCAACGATTCTGTTTCGTAATTTTGGAGATTCCAGCCTGAATTTCCAGCTACGGGTATTCTGCTGCGACTACAACTATTTTTCTCTGACCATGGACTTCGTACTCTGCCGCATCGACGAGCTTTTCCGTAAGCATGGTGTGGAAGTCCCATTCCCTCAGCGCGATCTGACCATCCGCTCTGCCGGGCCTATTCTGGAGGCCCTCCAGAAGGCCCAAAAACCCGGCTCATTCAGCGAGCCAGATCTCTGAGGTAATCCGCGTAATCGGTTTTCCCCAGCCTGTCGGCCTGAAGTAAAACCTGTTTCTGGCTGATCCAGCCATTCTTAAAGGCAATTTCCTCAAGACAGGCAATCCTGTAGCCCTGCCTTCTTTCTACCGTTGCCACAAACTGGGAAGCTTCCAGAAGAGAGTCATGGGTTCCGGTATCCAGCCAGGCAAAACCACGGGAGAGCGTTTCGACTTTTAATGTTTTTTCATCCAGATAATGCTGGATAACCGAGGTGATTTCCAGTTCTCCCCTGGCAGAAGGTTCCACCGATTTTGCCACCTCACAGACATTTTCATCGAAAAAATAAAGGCCTGTGACCGCCAGATCAGATTTTGGGTAAATTGGTTTTTCTTCAATCGAAACCGCAATATCTTCACACAGTTCGATCACCCCGTAGCGTCTGGGATCTTTCACCGGGTACGCAAAAACCGTTGCCCCCGAATCCTGAAGAGTTGATTTTTTCAGCATAGGACGAAAGCCATGCCCAAAGAAGACATTGTCACCCAGAATCAGGCAGGCTGAATCGCCAGCAAGAAACTCCTCACCAATCAAAAAAGCCTGGGCCAGACCGTCCGGAGATGGCTGTTCTGCATATCTGAGCTGAATTCCCAAATGCCTGCCATCACCCAGAAGGTCTTCAAACCTCGGTAAATCCTGAGGAGTGCTGATAATCAGGGTCTCTTGAATCCCAGCCAGCATCAGAACCGATAAGGGATAGTAGATCATGGGTTTGTCGTAGATTGGCAGAAGCTGTTTGGAAACGACCTGGGTCACTGGATAAAGGCGGGTGCCGCTGCCTCCAGCCAGAATGATTCCTTTGCGCATGCCGCCATTCTAGGCCAATTTTCCAAAATGGACAAATCTGCAGACAGAAATCACAAAATCGGTTAAAGTGAACGAGCGCTAAGCTTATGAAACAGTCCGAACTAAGTCATTTTTTCACGATGGAAAACACCGGCATTACGGCCCAAGGCCATTTACGCCTTCTAAATGCCGGCCTGAAGCTTTTCAATGAAAAGGGAGTTGATGCTGCCTCGGTAAGAGAGCTGGCCCGTCGCTCCAATCTATCCAATCCCGCCCTTTACAGTCACTATGATTCTAAAGAGGCACTGGCCAAGGATATTTTTTCACAGATTCTGGCCATCTTCCGCGAAGATGCCAACCGGCTCCTGAACCCGAATCAGGCTCTTAAGGATACTCTCAGAAGAATGCGCGCTCATCTTGCAGAAAACTTTGAATTTCACCCTGAATCCAATGAAGCATTTCAGTATATCCATCAGGTCGGCTATCGCTTCTTTCCTTCGATTCAAGATGCCCGCCAGACTCCCATGCATGCCTGGGTCGAATACATCCGTGCCCGCCAGCAGGCGGGGGATATCAGGGAAGGAAATCCCCGGATTCTTGCCTGCATGCTCATTGGCATGAGAATCAAACTGATTCAGTTCCAGAAATTCAGCCCTGAAACCATTTCCCCGGAAGAACTCGGAGAGGAATTTGAACGCTCCGCTCTTCTGATGCTTTCCAAAGGACTCCAGTCATGAAGCGTGAAACCAGAATCAATCTCATCCTGGTCATTGTCCTGATGATTCTCGGGCCACTGGGTTTCAAAAAGCTGGCCGACATGAAAAAACCTCCGGAAAAGAGCGATGGGCAGGCAACCCAGGCCGTGGTTCGTACCATCTCGGTTCTTCCGGAAAATGAACGGGTCCAGATGACTCTCTGGGGAAGCATTGAAGCTCGAGACCGTATTGTTCTCAAGCCCGAAGTCAGTGGAAAAGTCGCCTCGATTCATCCGGCTTTTGAAGCCGGTGGATTCATTCAGGCAGGCGAAACCCTGTTTCAGATTGAAGGCCATGATTACAGGATTGCCAGGAATCGGGCAGAAGCCAGTCTCCAGAAATCCAGAGCCATTCAGCTTCAGCGTGAGGAAGAACTGAAAATTCAGGAAAGAGCCTATCAGCTGGAAGAAACAAGTCTCAGACTGGCTGAGGCCGAACTGAAACGCTATCAGGAGATGTTCAAGGAAAAAACCGTTTCCAGAAATGACGTAGATACCAAAGAAGCGGCCTACCGCCGCCTTGAATCACAACTGATGGGTTCTCTAAGCAGGTTGAAAACTCTTCCGGCCCAGATTGAGCAGGCCAAAGCCGATGTCAGTTCGGCTGAAGCCCAACTCAACGAGGCCAATTTAAAGTTTCAGAGAACCTCCATCAAAAGCCCCTTCCCCTGTCGTGTCGTCCGGGAAGACGTGACCATAGGCCAGTACGTCCAGGCCGGGGCCGATGTTGGAGAAATCCTGAATCTTGAAAATCTTGAACTGGTAGCTCCTGTTCCTGCACATGAAATCCGCTGGCTTTATCCCCATGATGACGTGGCTCAGGGACTTCCTGAAGCTGGGAACGGGGTTCCTGCCCACACCATGCAGGTTCAGGCCCGAGTTACTCCGCTTGCTCCGGATCTGGGGCAGAGCTTTGAAGCTGATTTGAAACGCAGTGCTTCTATTCTGGAGAAAAACACACGCAGTCTCCTGCTCTATTTTTCCATCAGAAGTCTGGCCGGAGGGCTCTCTGATTCCGGACTTCTGCTGCCCGGTTCTTTCTGTCGTCTGGAACTTCAGGGAAGAGAGCTCAGCAATGTATACCGGGTTCCCCGCCTCTCCATTCGCAACAACCGGGTCCAGATTGTGCGTCAGGGGAAAATCAAGTGGCTTCCTTTTACCACGATCCGGGATTCCGGGGGTGAGATTCTGGGGCAGGCGGATTTTGAACTCAATGATGAAGTCGTTCGGGCTGCCCAGGACTCCCTGAGTTCCGGGGTCAGCGTCAAAACCATTCAGGGAGCCGAACGGGCATGAAAAAACTGATTGAAAACTCCATCAAGAATCCGGTAGCCGGAAATCTGCTGCTGCTGGTACTGGCCCTGGCCGGGTTGCTGAGCTACACCATGATTCCCCGTGAGGTCTTTCCGGAATTCAATCTGGATAAAATTTCCGTTTCCATGGTTTATCGGGGAGCTACTCCAGATGAAGTCGCCGAAGCAATTACCACCAAAATCGAGGAGAGAGTTGCCGGAATCGACGGAGTCAAGGAAATCCGCTCCACCTCATCCGGGGGGAGTGCCTCGGTCATGATTGACGTGGAATCCGGGTATAATTCCGTACGGGTCAAAGATGAAGTAGAGAGGGAGGTCAATGCTATCACCAATTTCCCGTCGGATGCCGAGCGACCGATCATTGCCGAAGTGGTGGCCAGACGACCGGTGATTTCACTGGGGATCTACGGGAATGTCAGCCTGGATACCTTAAAACGGTATGCGGATGAAATCCGGGATGAACTCCTTTCCATGCCGGAATTCACCCAGGTGGAGGTACAGGGAGTCAAGGAAAGAGAAATTTCCATTGAAGTTTCCGAAGAAAAGCTCCAGCAATACAGCCTGACTCTTGCTCAAATCACCAGCAGGGTTCGTCAGTTTTCTCTGAATACTACCGGAGGTACCATCCGCTCCAAACAGGGTGAAATCACAGTTAGAACCGAAGCCCAGAAATACACGGGGGAGGAATACGCAAGAATCCCGCTTCTGACGACAGAGACAGGAAGCATCCTGTATCTGGGGGATGTGGCAACCATTCGCGATTCATTTGAGGATCGAAACATCGCTTCCAGCTTCAACGGTAAACTGGCAGCTGTCGTAGAAGTCTCCAAAACGGAAACCCAGGATTCGATTGCCCTGGCGCGAAGAGTCCGGGAATATGCCGATGCCAAAAGAAACGAACTTCCCGAAAGCCTCAGTCTGATTCCCTGGAATGATTCCTCCAAAGTGGTTCAGGATCGCCTGGAACTTCTGACCCGCAACGGAATTCAGGGACTCTTCCTGGTCCTGATGTTTCTGGGAATTTTCCTCGAAGTCCGCCTGGCTTTCTTCGTTGCACTGGGAATTCCCATCTGTTTTCTGGGCACCTTTATCTTCATGAAGATTTTTGGTCACACCCTGAACATGCTTTCCATGTTTGCCTTCATCATGGTTCTTGGCATGGTCGTGGATGATGCCATGGTCATCGGGGAAGCTTATTTCCAGAGACTTCGAGAAGGTCTGGATCAGAAATCCGCCGCTATCCAGGCGACATTTTCCATGTTCTGGCCTGTCCTGGCTTCCGTATCCACTACCATGGTTGCCTTTCTGCCCTTCTACGGAATCGAAGGCATTATGGGAAAATTCTTTGCCATCACTCCCTTTGTGATCATTTCCACCCTCTTTTTCTCTCTGGTGGAATCCTATCTGATCCTGCCTGCCCATCTCGCCCATCATGCCCCTCTGGCACGCGGCAATAATTTTTTAAGCCGTCTTCAGAAAAAGATCCATACCTTTATGGACTGGCACTGTGAGGTGGTTTTAAGAAAAGCCGTCAACCTGAGCCTGACCTACCGCTATGCCGCTCTGGCTTTAGCCGTTTCTCTTCTGATCATGAGTGGAGGGCTGATTGCCGGAGGGCTGGTGAAATTCACCTTCTTTCCTAAAATCGATGAAGACTTTCTCAGTGTGACCCTGGAATTCCCCACGGGAACCGATTTTGAATACACCCGCCAGATGACAGATATGCTTGAAAAAAAGCTTCTGGTGGCCCAGGAGGTCATGAAGGAACGGGGAAGAGAAGATCAGAAATTCCCCTTTGTAAAAAATACCTATGCCAATGTCGGAGCTGGAGATTCAGGGAAAGCCAGACTTCAGGTCGAACTGCTTCCTTCAGAAGAGCGTAACATCTACTACACCGAAATTTTTGATGAATGGAGACGGCAGATGGGCACCATCCCGGAGGCAACCAAACTTGTCTTTGGCTCCAAGAACCGCGGCCCCGGAGGAAAGCCGGTGGCCATCCAGCTTCGTGGGGATTCCCTGAGCGAACTGGCCCAGGCAGCCCGAGAAACCCGCCAGGCGATGGCTCATTACCCGGCCCTAAAGGACATTTCCGACAATTTTGCCGAAGGCAAACTCGAGGCGAAACTCAAGCTCAAACCTCTGGCCCACACCCTCGGCCTGAGTCTTTCTGAAGTCGCTGGCCAAATCCGAGCCTCCTATTTTGGGGATCAGGCTGTCAGGATTCAGCGTGGCAAGGATGATATCAGGGTTTACATCCGACTTCCCAAAGAAGAGCGCCAGACTCTGGATTCCCTGAAGAAGCTTTATGTCAGAGCCGCAGATGGCCGCCAGATTCCCTTTGATACCATTGCCGAATTCCAGTATGAACGGGGCTACACCACAATTTCCCGTAACGACCGTTTCACGGAAGTCACTGTAGATGCGGATATCGATGAAAAACGCGGTAATGCCCGTGAGTTTGTGGAGGATTTCAGCCAGAACTACCTCCCCGAGCTCAAAAGAAATCACCCGAATGTCCAGTTTCTTTTCCGGGGACAGTCCGAAGAAACCGGGAAAAGCCTGCTTTCCCTGGGAATCGGATTCGGCATTGCCCTCTTTGTGATCTATGGCATTCTGGCTACCATTTTTCAATCCTATGTCCAGCCTGTCGTCATCATGCTGGCCATTCCCTTCGGATTTATCGGAGCCATTCTGGGTCATCTGCTGATGGGATTTGATGTCACCATCATGTCCATGTTCGGCCTGGTTGCCCTGGCCGGTATCGTCGTGAACAATTCCCTGATTCTTCTGGATCTGGTCAATCAGCTCGTCCGGGGTGGATGGGATATGAAGGAAGCTCTCATGGAAGGCTCGGTCCGCCGCTTCATGCCGATCTTTCTGACTTCCTGCACCACATTTCTGGGCATCACTCCCATGCTGACCGAAAAGTCCGTGCAGGCTCTGTTTCTTCAGCCGATGGTTGTAGCCCTGGCATTCGGTCTTCTGGTTTCGAGCTTTTTCACCATCCTGATCCTGCCCTCCATTTACCTCATTCTTTATGATATTCTGGCCGGGGTAGCCTCATTTTACCGGGGCCATAAAATCTCCCGGGAGTCCATGGTATGACTCAAGTTGCCAAACAGCCACCCTGGCGCTAGCATGCAGCGATCTTTTTTGGAGGTTGAACATGCAGGAAATGCCTTCTTTTGGCTATTCCCGTGAAGAACTCACACGGGAAAACCGTCCGTTTTATATCGGGTTAAGTGACAGCGATATTGGAACCATGCTTGAGGAACTGGGCCTTCAAAGCCTCGAGGATCTCTATGGACATATTCCATCAGCCGTTAAAATGGAGCATCTCAGTGCTGTTCCTGAGGCTATGGACTATTTTGAGCTGGCCCGGCATTTGTTTGATCTCAGTCAAAAAAACAAGCGTCCGGGAAGCTTTCTTGGCGATGGCCTAAGCGCTATCCGTCCCATGCCGATTGTCAGCGAAATCTGCAAAATTCGTGAACTGGGAACCGCCTACACCCCATACCAGCCAGAACGCAGCCAGGGAACCCTGATGACGCTTTGGATCTACCAGAGTGTGATTGCTGCTCTGAGTGGTTTTGAAGCCATCAATGCCTCCCTCTGGGATCGCTCCACCTGCCTTTTTGAAGCCATCCAGTGTGCAATCCGCCAGGTAAGAGGAAGTCATAAGGCCATTCTGGCAGGAAATCTCCATCCCCATGATCTGGAAGTGCTTCAGACCATGGTCCAGGCAACCGGGGTTGAACTCATTACCATTCCCTATTCTCCCCAGACCGGCCTTCTTAATCTGGATGAAGTCCGCAAAACCCTGGAATCCACCGACAATGCCGCCTGTCTCTGCTTTCCCCAGGTAAGCGCTGCCTCTCCGCTGGAGAACGTGGATGCCCTTACGGATCTTGCCCATGAATTCGGTCTGAAAGCTGTCGCCGTTCTCGATCCGATTCTTCTGGGACAGGGTGGCCTCAAACGCCCCGTGGACTACGGACAGAACGGAGCTGATATTTTTGTCGGCGAGGGACAGCATCTGGCTATCGGGCCCAATTACGGGGGCCCTGGTCTGGGAATTTTCGGCATCCGTTTCCACGAGAAAGAAAAAAATGCTGTCCGCAATACAGCCGGTCGCTATGTCGGAGATGCCAAAGATCTGAACGGAACCAACTGCAAGGTCATGGTTCTTTCCACCCGCGAACAGCATATCCGCAAGGAGAAGGCCACCAGCAATATCTGCTCCAACCAGTCCTTTATTGCCACCCTGGCCGGAGCCTCCATTCTGGAGAGAGGCAATGCCGGAATTCAGAAACTCCTGAAAACTGCCCGGGAAAGAGCCCTGATACTTTTTGAAGCACTGGGTTCTCTTTCCGGGGTGGAGCCGGCTTTCCCTGAAGCTCCTTTCTTTCAGGAATTCGCCCTCCTCATTCCTGAGCCTGTCCCAGCCCTGATTCAGGACGCCCTTGAGGAAAATCTCCTTCCCGGAATTGATATCACTCCCCGCCTGGGACGAAATGCCCTTCTGGTTTCTGTCACCGACTGGCAGAGTGAGGAAGAAATCCAGGCCCTGATTGCTTTCTTTGAGAAGCGGTACGGCAAGGCTGAAAAAGCTGTCAAAGCTCCTGTTCTGCCAGAAGCCATGGGACAGCAGGAAGAAATTCTTCTGCCCGAAACCGGCTTTGAGGAAATTCTGGCCTGGTACAAAAAGCTTGGGGAACTCAATCTGAGTCCGGATCAGGGACTGTATCCCCTTGGGTCCTGCACCATGAAATACAACCCCTATATCAATGAGTGGGCGGCAAGCCTTCCTGGCTTTACCGATATTCATCCTCAGGCTCCGGAGACCAGTGTTCAGGGAGCCATGGAAGTCCTGTACCAGACCCAGGAACTCTTCAAGGCCATTACCGGCCTTCCAGCCGTAACTACCCAGCCGGTTGCCGGTGCTCAGGGGGAACTGGTTGGAATCAAGCTGTTTCAGGCTTACCACCGCGATCATTCCCAGACCGAGCGGGATATTATTCTCCTGCCCAAGTCAGCCCACGGGACCAATTTTGCCACGGCGACCGTAGCCGGATACAAAACCCGGGGCAAGGGTGAGAAGGCTACTGGAATCCAGCTGATTGAAGCATCAGATGATGGACGCATCAACATGTCCCATTTCAGAGAGCTGATGGAAACCTATGCCGGAAGGGTTGCCGGGGTGATGATCACAAACCCCAATACCTGCGGCATTCTGGAAACCGAGTTTGCCGAGATCGCTCAGGCCATTCACCAGGATGGGGGGCTCGTTTACATGGATGGGGCCAATATGAATGCCATTGCCGGATGGCTTGATCTTGGCCGGCTCGGGGTGGATGCCGTACATCAGAATCTGCATAAGACCTGGTCCATCCCTCACGGAGGCGGAGGCCCCGGAGACTGTGTGGTTGCCGTCAGCGAAAAGCTGGCCGAATATCTTCCCGGTCTTCAGGTCATTTCCACCCCAAAAGGGTTTGAATACCGCCGCCCGGTTAAGTCCATCGGTTCCGTGCATCGCCATTTCGGGAATTTTGCCCACAAGGTCCGCTGCTACACCTATCTCAGGGCTCTGGGCAGGGAAGGCATTCGCAAAATGAGCGCCTGTGCCACTCTTTCGGCCCGCTGGCTGCATCAAAGACTCAGCCGGACCTGGCCCACCCTGCCTTCTCAGGGCGAAGAGCCCAGAATGCACGAATTCATTCTGACTCTACCCAAAGAAACCTTTACCCGCTGCGAGCAGGCCGGGATCCAGATGACCCAGGTCATCGGACGGGTCGGGAAACTGTTTCTGGACTTTGGTCTGCATGCACCAACCGTTGCCTGGCCGGAAACCTACGGGCTCATGGTGGAGCCTACCGAAAGCTTCACACTCAAGGAACTCCGCCATTTTGCGGATGTTGTGGACGCCATTCGGGAGCTTCTGGATACCCATCCGGAAGTTCTTCTGACTGCTCCTCACTTCACTCCGATTCAAAGGGTCGATGATGTGGAAGCGAATAAGAATCTGGTTCTGAGTGAAAAGCTTTTGAACCTGCCCACATTCGCCGAAAACAAAGTCAGGCCGGAACTTCTGATGAAAATGCCGGTTGAAGAAGTGCAACAAAAGATTATTGAGGAGCACAAACGTCGCATGAGCTCCTGAGCCTGAGCCATGAGTTTTGATTTTGTCTCGGTTCTGTACCACATTCTGTCGCTTGTGGTCCGCCGGGCAGCTCTGGTGCTCCCGTCTGCAACGCGGGGGCGCTCTGGCTTGGGGGGGGCTGTGCCGGTTCGGTCTGGATTCAGAACAGGAGTATCTCCCAGAGTGCCGCCACCTGCGAAAAGTGTATGGCCCGTCTCAGTCCGGCCTTCGTCATGATGGCCTTCCAAGAACTGGTTGCAAACGTCAGAGAACTTGAAAGCGGTTTGCACAACAACGCCAAGATCCCGCAATCCATCTGAGATAAGGGTGCTCCTTCACTTTTATATATGTATCTGGTATTCCGCACATAGCGCTTAAAGAGCACCGAATTTGGCACTTTTCTACTAT
>CAZDAM010000031.1:14663-30473 GCA_964503595.1 uncultured bacterium | reverse complement strand
CTGGCCCGTAAAATCGACCTGGACCCGGATAGCGTGGATGAGGAACTCACCCGCGAAGTCGTCGCGGAAATGGGGAACCTGGTTGGAGCAAGAGCCAGTGCTTCTTTGAGCCGCCTGGGAATTACCACCAATATCACTCCTCCTTCCATCTTCTGTGGTACCGGGTCGCATATTTTTTCTGTCGTTCCCCATCTGCATCTCACTGAATTTTCTACCGGGATCGGGAATTTCTGGGTCTACTCGGCCATACGCAGAAGAGAGAAAACCGTGATTTACGTCTAGAATCGCTAAGGTTCTGAACTCATCTGCTAGAATGAATGACAGGAGGCATTACCGATGAAAATTCTTCTGACCAATCCACCCTGGACCAAAAAGGGCTTCTACGGGGTTCGTGCTGGCTCCCGGTGGCCTCACTTCGAAGAGGAAAGCGTCCAGTACATGCCCTTCCCCTTCTTTCTGGCTCACGCTACCTCCTGGCTGGAGAAACACGGAAGAAAACCTGTCCTGCTGGATTGCCTTGCCCACAAAATGGAGCATGAGGAGTTTTATCGCAAAATCAGAGAAATCAAGCCGGATCTGATCGGCATGGAGATTTCCTCCTTTTCTCTGGAAAACGATCTGACCATTGCCCGAAGACTGAAACAAGACCACCCCGGCGTCACTGTCGTCTTCATGGGTCTGGCCAGTGAAATGCAAAAAGAGGACTTCAACCGGGAAAACCCCCAGGTCGATTACTGTCTGGTCGGAGAATACGAAGAATCCCTTCTGGACCTGATCGAACACCTGGAAAACAAGACGGCTTTTGATAAGCTGCCCGGAGTCGCCTTTATGAAGGATGATGGAACCTTCAGCGGCTTTGAACGCCGCACTCTCGCTCCTGACATCAATATCTATCCCTGGCCCTCCCGCGATCAGCTGCCCATGCTGAACTACCATGATGAACCAGGCAATATTGCTACTCCGTCCGTTCAGATGTGGGCCTCTCGGGGCTGTCCCTACAAATGTATCTTCTGTGCCTGGCCCCAGATCATGTACGGAAATAATGACTACCGTACCCGTGACATCCACGATCTGGCTGACGAATTCGAATGGCTGATTACGGAATGGGGCTTTAAATCCGTTTACTTTGATGATGACACCTTCAACGTCAACAAGAAACGCATTGCCGCCTTCTGTGAAGAATTGATTCGTCGTGGTCTCAAAGTGCCATGGGCTGCTATGTCCCGCGCCGATCTCGTTGATGAAAAACTTGTCCGCCTGATGCGGGAATCCGGAGTTCATGCCCTGAAATTCGGCCTTGAGTCTGCAGATCAGGACGCCATCAAAAATATCCAGAAAAACCTCAGCCTCAAAAAAGCGGTTGAAAACATCAACCTGGTTCATAATTATGGGATACGGACTCACCTGACATTTATGTTCGGCCTTCCGGGAGAAACCAGAGAAACGGCCCAGAAAACTCTGGACATGGCTCTTTCTCTCAATCCCTGGTCTCTTCAGATGACAGTCGCGGCCCCCTTTCCAGGCTCCAAATTCATGGAACATCTGGAAGAAAAAGGACACCTGGTCGATAAGGTCACCAACGCAGATGGATTCAGAACCTCGGTCGTCCGTACCGAGACCATGAGTGCTGATGAACTCGAAGAATTCGTCGCCTATGCCCAGAACCGATGGATGATTCACCGGGCCAAACAGATGCCCCGCATGACCCCCGGCTTTACTGCAGCAAAGCGCTCGATGGTCTCCATCATCATTCCCAATTTCAATGGTGAAGCCTTTATCCGCAATGCTGTTTCATCGGCCCTGTCCCAGTCCCATCCCAATATTGAAGTCATTGTTGTGGATAATGGCAGCGAAGACAAGAGCCGTGAAATCATCAAAAGCCATTTCCCCGATGTCCGCCTTTTGGAGCTTTCTCGCAATTATGGCTTTTCCCATGCTGTCAATGCGGGCATCAAAATCGCCCGAGGACAATATATCGGGCTCCTGAACCCCGATACCAAAGCCGAATCCGACTGGGCTGCCCGTCTGATGGTCTCAATCGAAGAAGATCCCCGTGTTGGCTTTGCCGCCTCAAGAATCATGCAGTACAACCGCCCTGACGTACTGGATTCAGCCGGAGATGCCATCACCAACTCCGGACGGGCCTTCAATATCGGCAATGGCTGCGTGATATCACCGGAATTCGAGCGTAAACGCTGGGTTATGGGAGCCACTGCTGCAGGATGCATGTACAAGAAAGAAGTCCTGGACGATGTCGGTGACTTTTCCGAGGATTTCTTCCTTTATCTGGAAGATGTGGAATACAGTCTGCGCTGCCAGCTTAAGGGCTATAAATGTGTGTATGACCCTGATGCGGTTGTTCACCACCTGGGATCTGCCATCACCGGTACCATGCCCGGCCTCAAGACCTTTCACGTCGCCAAAAACTGGCTCCCGGTACTAATCCGTACTTTCCCAAAATCCACCCTGAAACAGAATGCCTTTGCTATCGGACTTCACTTCCTCAAATCAGTGGCCCGCCATATTCTCACCGGCCACCACACTCTGGCCTTTCTCAAGGGTAGCTTGGCCGGCTTCAAACTGGCCAAAAAGAGCCTTCCAGGACGTAAAGTCATTTTAGGAGCTCGCCGTATAACGGATGAGGAATTCGATCGTCTGCTGGATTTTGGAGATCAGAATCTGACTCTGACCAGGCGTTTTCGTGCCTCCAAACTGGATGATAACCATATTCAGTTGAGCCGGGCCCAGACCGAAAATTCATGATCGCGGTCTTGACCGTTCTCTGGCTCATCCTGCTTCCCGTTATCAGGATCCCGGAGCAGGATGCCTTCACTCTGCGCCAGTTTCTGTTTGCCGCCATCCTGTGTTTTTTCTGGCTAAGCCGTAAGGATAAACCCGCCCGAAAACCCTGGGTTCACCTTGAACTCTGCCTCGGGCTATGGGTCTGCAGCCGCTGTCTTTCTCTTTTTCTCCAACCCCCCTACTTCTCCTACGGACTCCCAACCCTGCTCTGGGAAATCCTTCTCGGCCTTGGATTTTTACATTACTGGCGGTGGCCAATTTCTCAAAACCTGCTTCAAGCCGGTATCCGAGGGCTCCTCGTCTCAATGAGCTGCATGGCCTTGTTCCAGCTCTTCGGCCTCGATCTCTTCCCGGTCCTTCAGGAACGTCTGAATGCGGGCTTCTTTCATCCTAATTTTTTAGGTATCTATGCCGTGGCCTGTCTGGCCTACGAATGGCAGACGCAAAAAATCTCCCGACTGCCTCTTCTCATGGCCCTACCGACAGTCTTCTGTGTCCTTTACTCCTCTTCCCGCACAGCCGCTATCCTGCTTTTCCTCCTGGTGATTGCCCAGCTTCGCCGGAAGGACACCCGCTTCTTTCTCTTCCTGCTTCTCCTCTTTGCTGCTGGAGCGATCTGGTTCTATTTCTTTCCCCTAAACAAAAGCCCCATGGAAGAATTCCGCTACCAGACAACTCCCACCACTGCAATCCGGCTCGCCGTTCTCAAGACCGAGCTCCTGGCCCTGAAGAACTATCCTCTGGGAATGGGAGCCGGAATCCATGCCTACGGCATTCATCGCTTCGCTTCTGAAGACCTTCAGTTCTGGTTTCCAAACCCGGAAAAACACAGCCTGTTCCGGGCCCACTGTGCCCCATTGGAGTTCATCGTGGAATCAGGCTGGCACATGCTGGCCCTGATCTTCTGGTTTCTGTTTCTTCTGAAACGTTCCAAACCTTCCAAATCCCGTAGTGCCCTGTTCATTCTCCTCCTGGCCTCTCTTGTTGATGTCCACCTGAACTACCCAACATCCCAGGCACTTTTCATTCTCTTCCTCGCCCATCTTTCTCCACCCGAAAACACCCCGACCTCCATGCAATCCCTTCATCACAGGTGCGAAGAAAAACTTCTGAACCCCATTTCCTCATGGGTGTTTGCCCCCCTGTTTTTTCTGGCCTTCACAAACATGCAGATCCAGCAGAAGGAATATCAGATGCTCAGGGAAGGCATGCGCCGGAAAACCACAGCAACAGCCAGAGTCGAGAAGAGCATCCACCAGAACCTTATGCCGGACAAGGCCCTGATCGAATATGCCGCCCTCCAATATTTCGTTGAACTGGGAGAAACCGAAAGAGCAACTGCCCTTGGAACCCGCCTGATCCGCCTTTTCCCTGGCTGGGCTCTGGTGGAATACTGGCAGGCCGGGGCCTTAAGCCTTGCCCACGAGTATGATGAAGCCTTAAGACTTCTCGAGCGGGCTTTGGACTTTCACCCCTACGAAGAAAAGCTGTGGCTGGCCAAAGCCGAAATCTACGAAAAACTGGGAGATACCCCTGCCCGGCAGGAATCTCTGGAGCATGCCAGAAACCTGAGCTTTCGCAACACAACTTTCAGGGAAAAGTATCTTAATTCTGAAACAGAGGGAAAGTAGACTGGACCTTATCAAACTCTTCCATCTGGTGGACCACATCCCCAGTTCGTAAATCGACAAATAATGGGCTGATGGAACTGTCCCACTGAACCAGATCTGCGGAACCTGAAACGATACCAATATAAGCAGGTTTCCCATTGAAGCCGGAAGAGGTCCAGGCTCCCGGAAAAGCCCCGGTCCCAATCTTCAGGTTCAGATTTCCGAGGCTGTCATAGGTAACATACTGGCAGCCCTGAACGGCCCCGCCTGTAGATTCAAAAGTATTGTCTCCTGCCCCCCCATAACGCAGCCAGGTTCCTTCAGGAAGGTTAATGAATTCGTTCCGGATTCTGAGATTTCCGGTTAAGCTCACCCCATTCTCGATTAGACTCAAGGAAGAAACAGCATCATCTCCCTCACCAAAACCGAGATCCGGCCCCTGGATCCTTTTTGTAGTTTCATATCCTGGATCATTGACTGCAAGCACAGAGTAACTATAGTTATAGCCATCACTGCTGCCACTTCCAGTGCCTACCGTGTCCTTCAGGGAGTTTGTCTGATACGGATCCGCAAGAACCCAGCCCTGGCAAAAATACAGAGCAAAAGCATTGCGGGTTGGCTTTCCTTGATGAAAATACAGAGGGTTTGAAGTATCGACTTCAAGAGACAATGCATTGGTCCGCACGGAACGAATCAGGTTTCCCAGTAATTCAGCGGCCTGACGCTGACGATGAACCCTTAAAGCCTGATTGATGCTGTACGCTGCTCCGGATGCCATAATTCCCAGAATCGTGACAACCGCAATCAACTCGATCAGCGTAAAGCCTTTTCTAAAGTTTGGAGGCACGATAATCCACTCTTTCCTGACCCAGCATAATGATACCTTTAGGCTCAATCAGAACCGTTTTGGACGTATCTGAAGCCAAATCACAGATCGGTATAAAACGGGCAGCATAGAAGGGCTCGTTGGCCGGATTATGCAAATCTGCCGCGGTTCCAGATTCACCGCACATCCAGGGGCCGTAACCTCCATTATAAGAATTGATCCGATAGGACTGCTGATTGATTTCAGCTCCATCCAGATCTACCGAATAATCAATATACTTACCCTGATCATGAACATCCGGACCCCGGACATCCACCAGGAAATCCATCCTGTAGAGAACCTTGGCAACAACATCAAAATCAGAGATTCTCTGCTCATTTTCCGGAACAATCGTGACAGCATAATTTCTGACTTCCCTGAGCCTTTCAAGATTTGGAACCACGACCATCCCTAGGGACCACAAAGTAAACTTCGTATATTCATCCCGCTGTAGTGGAACAGTGGTCTTCGAAGCTACACCTCTGGAATTGATATCAAAAATATCGTAATCTCCTCGCTGGACAGCCAGATAAGGTACCGGCCACTGCAATACTCCCAAGGCATCCGAACTCTCACCATCACCGTCGTTGTCCATAAAGTCCTGAAGATAATTCGGACGCCAGAGGCTTGTATTTGTTACGTCGATTTCGTCCCGAGGAGAAGGTAGCCCTGTAAAAATTTTTCCAGTCTCTCTTGGAAGAACCCAAAGCGGGTGCAGATCCGAATTTGATCCACTAATTGCTGTGCCGTCCCACTGTCTATAAGGAAAGCCCATAAAATTCTTTTTGATCGGCCAGGACGTTGGCTTGGAAAACGCCTCGGAATTGTATCCATCCTTTTCCTGGTCCCGGGTAATCCAAAGCTTGAACATGGTTTTGTACCGAATCAGAGCATAATCATCATGCTTTTTCAGATTTTCTGAGTCCGTATCTCCATTGTCGAGATAGTCCAGGTCCAGTCCTGTGAACATCTGAACCGTGTAATTGTCTTCACTTTCCTGCTGCATATGGGCATCAGTCTGCGTATAGTCGCCCGGTTCATGGGGATATTTGCTCAAAGTCTTATCAAACCGGTAGTAAAAAAGCCTCTCGAAAAGATGCTTCCTGTGATTCGCAAAAGTTGCCAATCCTCCGGTTGAATCAAGAGTGAAATCAGAGCGGGTCGTGACAATGCTCCCCCCCGTTCCTCTTTCTGCCGTCACATTTTCTGTTCCTGAATTTACGTTTGAAAAGCTGTAGGCATTGTAATAATGCCAGCGCTTGTCTCCAAAATGTCCATCGAGATACCAGTCGTCTGAAAGAGTATTTTTAAGGGTCCAAGGAGTATTCTGAGCCTCATTCCTGGCATCATCATAGACCGCGGGCACTCCACCCAAATCCGAGTAAACCTGCTGCAGCCTGAGATAATGACACTGGGTTTTTCCTGAGGCACCTGCATAGCTTTCTTCTGGATAAAACACGTAATTCACCAGATTGACACCATCGTTGGTTTCCGAAAAGCGCGGGCAGGTCCGCAGTCGGGAATGGCGATTGGCTGCAAACGCCGCAAACCCTCCCGAGTCTCCCTCGCCGGCATCACTGGGAGCATACGTGGAATTGATCGTGACTCCGTCCAGCACCCCCTTCAGATTCGAAGAAGCATCAAGATCCGCGCCGCTATAAAAGGCCCTGGCCAAAGTATAATCAAAGGGCCAGGGAACTTCAGACGCGGGATCTGTCTTGGTCCAGTCATCATCTACATCCGGTTCTTCATGATAATGAGTCCAGTAAGAGTCGGTACCCACCCAGTTTCCCGTGTGGTTTGCAGCACTTGCTCCATTCAAACCCCGATCCAGAAAAGCCCGTCTGTCATATTGGGGGTTCAGAACCTCCTGCCAGTAAGGGGGAACATCTGCCACAACTCCTCCCGTTGAGGCCGAGTTCGTATCCCAGAAATGGGTCACAAAGCGGGGACCTACCATGGAAACACTATCCAGGGTATTCTTGATCATGGCATAGCCATAATCCAGTCCCGATCTGGCAGCCGTGTCTGCCATACGGGCATAGTCCGTACGATAACGGGCATCCATTGCCACCCGAAGATTGGTCAGCTGGCTGGTCGTTAAGAAACTGACCAGTATGGTCATTCCAATAGCCAGAAGAAGCATGGATCCACGACGGGTACGCCTGATTTGCATCAGATGCCTCTCATACGAATCCCGGGGATTCTGGTATTGTCATAGCGATGCAGGCTGATATCCTTGGTCTGCACCACATTCATATTATAAGTCGGTACGGCAATCCCTGTGGACACTGCCTTGATCGTGGAGTTTGCCTGAAATTCAGCTTCTGTTGAAGGGATTGGAGTGCCATTCTCAAGCCAGGCTCTCACCACAACCATGACATAAATGCTGTGAGCCCCCATTGCACCAATAGGAGTCATTGGTGTCCCCAAAACTCCGGTGATTTCGCCACCGTTGCTGGATTCGTTTGCATTCGTCCAGTCAGTCAGGTGCTGGATAAAGAGCATGTCAAGATCCGTCTCAACGAAATAAACCCCGTCCGACCCCGGATACTCAACCGAACCACGCGCAGAATCATAAACCAGGTTCCCCTCCCGGATTTTACGGTAGTAGACATAGCGGCGGATCTTTTCCGAGTCGATATTTCCGGTAGCTGTATCACTGAAGAAAAGTGGGGCAGGTGGAGCCAGAGAATTGTCTTCTGCCGCCATGAGACCACTATCCATCCAGCCCGCCTCATTGAACCGGGTAACGAAATCTGATCCACTTCCCTGAAAAATCAGATATTCTTCTGATACCAGAGGCAGCTGGGCAGGATAATTTGCCCTTAGAAAATCGGTGATATTGTGAAACGTCGCATTCGCCGGGCTGGTGGCATCCCCACCGGCAGGAGTGTAATTGTATTTCAACTCATTGGGGTAGGGAAAAGAGAGAAAGCGCTGCTTGGCCTCCCCGGAATTTCCGTGCACCTCAAGCTGTAAAAGCGGAATTTTTGGAAAAGAGCCTGCTACAGGAGCATCCAGCATTCCCGCTCGTCCTTCAAATGAGAAAATCCTGGAAGCTGAAGTATCCGTTGTGGCTGCCGCCCCCCGCTGGGAAGCCAGACTCGTGCTGGCAAATTCCCGCTTGATGGTGCGACGGCGGTGAATGGCATTCAGCATTCTCTCAAGCTGAACATCGGCAAGCTTCTG
Source organism: uncultured bacterium (assembly GCA_964503595.1). Taxonomy (GTDB): domain Bacteria; phylum Muiribacteriota; class UBA6191; order UBA6191; family UBA6191; genus CAZDAM01. The sequence goes on along the minus strand of CAZDAM010000031.1, from coordinate 22,004 downwards.
GTACACCGAGCTCTGCTTGAAGTTTCGAAGGATCTCCTGCTTGGCTCTGGCTGTCGACCCATAGGTTCCCAGAACAACGACAAGAACGGTCAGAGATGTCAGAACTTCGATCAGAGTCAGGGCACGACGCTTTGACATACGACTACCCTTCCGTTACACGGCCCACCGAATAGGTCGAGCCCTTGAAAATCGTTTTCTTCTGCTCTCTTTCAGCTACGCCAGAGTCCCCGACAGAATAGGCACCGGTATCATAGGAAGCCGTGATCTGATAATCAATATTGTAACGCTTCACGTTCTCGGCGGCAGTCTCTCCCGTTGGCAGCCCTACGGAAGTATCCACATGGGAAATCGAGGCATAGAAGTTTTCAACATCTTCCATTACGACAAAACGGGACGGGTTATCATAGTCAAAATCTTTCGCCTCCAATATGTCGACAGGATTTGCCGTATCCCCGACTAAGCGGCGGAAATAAAGATGATCCTTAAGGGCTTCCGAGCCGTCCGGATTCTGTACTACTCGATAGTTAGGCTCTGTTTCCAAAGCAGAATCTGTGAAGAAATAACCATATTCAACTGGCTGCTCAAGCCCAGCTGCATCCTTTTCCCATTTGTAATAATACAGGACGTCATAGCTTTTGCCGTCGGTAGCATTCACATTCTCAAAGCTGATATTGGATGCACCGGCGAGGATCTTATGGATCAGAATTCGGACGTTGTTGCTTCGGGAGATGGCTTTGGTCTCCAGATCCGTGAGTTTACTCACCTGATCCAGACTGGAAAAGGCAATGAAAAATCCACCGATGATGACTGTACTGGTGGCAATGGATACCAGGACTTCCAACAGTGTAAAGCCCTTGTTTGCAGGTGCTTTCATCTTGACCTCCCGGAAAAAGGAGGCGTTTTGCCTCCTATCTGAAATTATCGCAAAGGATCCAGACGGGCACAAGCCCGTCTGGATCAAAAGGATTAGCTTCCTACACTGCCAGAGTGCAAGTCATCCGGAGTCCCGGAAGGACCGGCAGTACCGTCACCGCCAGGAACAGTTTCCCCGGATTTACCACGGGAGCTGGAACCAGCGGAAGCAATGGAACCCCAGACCAGACATCCGGTACCACGTTTCTTGCCACCAGTGGAACGACCGGCGGTATCATCATAGCCGTCTGGCTGTATGATCCAGCGGTAATCACGAAGGTTACCCTTATCCGTCTGGGTAATTTCATCCATTCCACCGTAAGCAGTCACGGTTTCCGGGCAGACAAAGACGACTTCATCCTGAATCTGATCAAAAACTTCAGATTCAAAGCGGGTTCCAGTAGCTTTCATACGGCCTGGGAGGTTTCCAACAAAATTGGACTTTATTCCCAGAAGATTGAACTCCATGGACATTTCGGCAGCATCGCGAGTGTTGATGGGAGTGTATTTGGTTTCCCACATGCCAACACCCTTATCAATGGAATTCTGATTGCTCTGGCAGCCCGATTTACGGGCATCGCGGGAGAACTGGGCATACTTGCCAATCCCCATGGTCGCCAGAATACCGATGATTACAATCACCACGAGAATCTCGATCAGGGTAAAGCCCTGACGCCTCATTTTCAGTGTACGCATCTGATCTTCCTCCTTCATTGAAGATACTTGAATACCCTACGATCTTTCGGGCATGAAGATCCAGTGCATAAACCATGCCAAAGAAGAAACAGCCTCAAAAAGCCGACACGAAAGCCACAGGTGTCAGAAAAACCTGACATTGCGGCAAAAAACCGTCAGTCTTTGCTGCCATCTTCCTTCAGGCGTAACCGCTTGACCAGCTGAGCCAAATCGGTGCGGTTATAGCCCACGGCCTCTGCCGTCTGACGAATGGATCCCCCATGAGAATCCAGCTGAAAGCGGAAATATCGACGATGAAACTCATCCAGAATCTTCTGCTTCAGTTCCTTGTAGTCTGTTCCTGCCAGCGGAAACTCCAGTTGGATTTCACTTCCTCCCCCTCCAAACAGAATCAGCTCCACGTCTGACTTCAGAATTCGGGTGGAATCACAAAGAACCAGAATTCTTTCCAATGAGTTATTCAGTTGCCTGACATTGCCCGGCCAGGAATGCTGCTTCAGAAACTGATAGGCTTCCCCATCAAAACATCTTTCCACTCCATGCCTGGCTTTCCATTTCTTCAGAAAATCCTGGACCAGAAGACCAAGGTCCTCAAGCCTTTCCTTCAGAGGTGGAATCACAACCGGAATCACATGGATACGGTAAAAGAGATCCTCACGAAACCCTTTGTCCCTGACCTGGGCGGAAAGATCCCGGTTGGTCGCACAGATCAGCCGGAACTGAACCCGAATCACTTCATTGGAGCCCACTGGAGAAAAGCATTTTTCCTGCAAAACCCGTAAAAGCTTGGCCTGCATGGACAAGGGAAGCTCGCCCACCTCATCCAGAAACAGAACCCCGCCATCCAGCGCCTTGAGATAGCCATCCTGATCGACATGAGCGCCGGTAAAAGCCCCTTTGACATGACCAAAAAAATGCGATTCAAAAAGATTTTCCGGAATCGCCGCACAGTTGATGGCGACAAAAGGTCTGGAAGAAGCATCGCTCACCGCATGAAAGTAGCGGGCGGCAACTTCCTTGCCCACTCCGGATTCTCCTGTAATCAGGACGCTTGAATCATTGGATCGCAGTTTCCTGGCAAGCTCCCGGATTCTCTGAATGCTGGGACTCTCCCCAATCAGATTCACATCATTAAGACGGTGTTTGAAAAGTTCCTGTCGATCCTGCTCATTCTGGATATGTCGCTTGAGACGGGAACGGATTTCCTTAAAGGAAGTATCCTTGAAAAAATAGTCTGCCACGGCCCGATAGCGGGTCAGAAGCTCTACGGCAAAGGTCTTGTCCTGAGAACTTAAAATCAGAAGAGAACCGTCAAAGCCACTTTCCAGAAGATATTCGACCAGCTTCACCCCGGCCCGATAATCAAGTTCCTCATCTGCAGAAGCTGGAAAAATGATATCCATCAGAACAAGATCCGGCTGGATTTTCCGGGCTCTCAGGCAGGCATCCGCCAGATTGTCAGCATAGGAAAACTCAAGTTCAGGAAAGCCCGCTTCAAGTTCTTCCTGAATTTCCATGCAGTAATTGGGGTCATCTTCCACAACCAGAAGTTTCAGTTTCTTCATTTACGCAATATAGCACGCAAAGCCAATTCCCACCCTTGTACCCCCGTCTTCACGCGCCTCAATCCGAAAGCTTCCACCAGCAGCTTCGATCTGGTTACGGCTGGCAATCAGACCTGTTCCCCCCTGATTTGCCATGCGATATTCCGATGATGCTCTGAATTCCTGCAAAAGAGCTGGAGGAATCCCGGAACCATCATCCTCAAGCAGAATCTCCATCTGTCCCGGACTCGGGGCTGAAACTTTCAGAACAATCCGTGAGGCTCCCGCATCCAAAGCATTATGCATCAGGTTTTCCAGAGCCTGTAAAAGAAGGGAATGAACCTCCTGGGGACGGGCCACAGCCAGCCGGATTGATTTCAGATCCCGGGCATACTGGATTTCCACCCGAAAGGAATCCACAAAGTTTTCGCGGGCTTCCTCCAATACTGCGATCAGACTCAGGCCATGTTCCTGAAGAAACTGAGCCAGACGATCCGAGAGACGATCAAAATAAAGGTTCTGAAACTTCAGGAACTGAACCGCCTCAGGCTGAAGATGTGGGCTTTGTACGGCCTCTTTGAGCTCAGCAATCCGAAAATGCAGGAATTCAACATTCAGATCTGTCAGCTCATCCACCACGGGCAACCGCGAAGAAGGCTCTTCCTGTTCGGTTTCCTCTAAAAATCGGGACAGTTCTCCGAATTTGTGGACCATATCTTCGAGATTGGTTTCCCGAAAAAACGTCTGAACCAGCTTGGTCTCTTCTCCTTCGTATCTCCTGGCTGCGGCAAACTTTCCCTTCAAAGCATGAATACAGGTTCGATGGACTTTTTCCACCCATAAAAGCTGGCGCACCATGGACTGATGTGAAGAAGACTGGGAGGCCAGAAACTCTTCCAGAGCTGATTTCAGAAAAGGCAGGAATTCTTCCACACCAATCTTCCCGATCTGTTCCGATTCCGGAAGCTTTTCCATCAAAAAGGTGTGACACTGCATCTCAGCAAGGAATAAGTCCATGATTTCCTTGGCGTGAGAAGAAAACTCCGCCGGTTTCAACTGGCGTAAAGAGCCCGAAAAAATCAGACTTTGACGTCGCTCGCCCCAGAAAATCTCCGCCGGCTCAAAACGCTCAAGACAAAAGCCCAGAGCCTCCAGTTCATCAAGATGATGCAGCATGGACAAAAACAGCCGCAGAAACCCCTCAAGCCTGCCCGCTTTTCCCAGCTCCGCCAGGAGTGGGGGCATACGTAAACCTTCTTCAAAACTCTCCAGAGAATAAAAACAGAGATTCCCCCGCTGAAGATCATAAACCTGGGGAAAAGCCCGGGAACTCAAGCGGGCCAGAATCCGGGGGTGCTCCAGAAAGCGGTTCAACTGACGATCATCCAGACTGGAACGGGCCGCCTTGAGCAGAACATCCCGGTTCAGGTGACGGTCCTCAGCCAGAAATGCATACCCAAATCCATCTTCATTCTGGAATTTCAGATTCTGATAGCGGGCCGGAAGAGCCACCTGAACCCTCTTCCATTCTTCCACCCTTTCCTGATTGTATCCAAGAAACGGTCCTGCCAGAGAAACCTGGGTGGTCAGAATACGAAACAGAAAATCCTGGATACGTCCCAGGACACCCCGATTCAGGGCATGCTCAAGCTTCGCCCATTCTTCTCTTGAGTAAGACTCCCGGGGAAGTTCGGCAAGCCGCCTTCTGGCCTGATCGACTTTTCCCAGACGGTTGAGGCACATGACAATCCAAAAGCCAGCCTCCTTGCGAAAAACCCTTTCTGACCATAATCTTTCAAACCACCCAAGGGCTTCCTCAAAGCGCTCACAGCGAAAGCACAAAAGCCCCATATTCAGATAGTTTTCCAAAGAAGGGTTTTCCTCGACAATTCCGCGGGCAAATCCGGTCAGCTCCCTCTGCATTCCCGAACGCAAATCCTGAAGAGACCGAATCAGTTGCCTTAAAACAAAGCTCAAAAAAATTGAAACCACCAGGACAAACAGAGTAAAACGCTGGTGGATGTCCATTTAAAACCCCGGTCCCGCCTTGAGTCTCCAGGCTTCCAGTCTGGACTCCAGTTCTTCACGGCTTCCCGTATTTTCAATCACGGTATCGGCCAGAAGTATCTTCTGGGCCTGGGGCATCTGGGTTGCCATGATTTTGCGGGCACTTTCTTCCGTGCTCTGATCCCGGACCAGGATCCGCTGAAGTTGGGTTTCTTCTGAGCAGATCAGCAAAATGACATGATCAAGCTCCTGTTCCCAGTGGTTTTCAAAGAGAAGCGGTATTTGGAAAATGACGACTTTCCTGAGCTCCCGGCAAAGGCTGATTCTTTCCCGCAAAGCTTCTGCGATAACAGGATGCACAATTCGCGATAGAGCCTTCAGCCGATGAGGATTCTGAAAGACGACTTCACGCAGATAGGTACGATCCACTTCTCCCCGTACAACGGCCTTATCTCCGAACTCCCCCTGGATTCCACGAATCAGACCCTCATGGCTGCGGTAAAGTTCATGCACCAGAGCATCCGCATCTACGGTTTCAAAATACTTTGCGAGCAAACTCCCGGCCAGGGATTTCCCTGTACCAATCCCTCCGGTCAGGCCAATGGCAAACATGAAAAAAGAGGATCAGGCGTTTTTCGTAAAGGCGGTTTCTTCCTCAGTTCTTGGAGCAAACTCCTCGGCTTCTTCCCGCGTAATCTGAAAACCGGCAAGAAGATCCTCAAGCTCGGAAATTCTTTCCTTCAGCTTCAGGGTTTTTTCATCCTCAGGATTCATGTCTTGGGTCGAATCCCTCATTTCGCGTGCCAGATCGCGGCTGCGACCGATCACCCCCCGAAAGCGCTCCACCAGAAAATTCACCGAATCAGCCACATTGTGCAGGGCATCCCCTCCCCTGAGGCGGATGTCAAAGGAGAGATTTCCCTGAGACATCTCCCTTAAACATTTTTCAAGCTTGTAGGAAGGACCTGCAAACCGGTGGGAGAAGAAAATCCCGATGATACAGATGATCAGGAAGCAGACCACTGCGACCAGAAGGATCCTCCATCCCACTACAGAAAAGACCGTAACCAGGAAGCTTCGCATATCCCGAAGCTCCACAATACTCTGGGCATTGGAAACCACATAGTCCCCGATTACGTAAAGGTTCACGAAAGTGATCATGGCCACCAGCATGACAATGAGAAACAGGACAAAAGTGAATCGGATCTGAAGCCCGGCCTGAATAAAATAATTGGAACGACTCGCTCGTGGTGAGGACATTCGTTTGTCTCCTGAAATTTGATACGCTCTAACAGACATGATTCTACCCGCTCCAAACGATTTGGGCAAACCCCTGGCATCATTAAAAAGCCATTCATTCCTGCCGATGAACTGAAGGAATTTGCACGAATGAAGAGGACATACTCATGCGCAAGACCATACTATGGATGGCCCTTGCCGTCTGCCTGAGCGCAGGAAGCGGCCTTTTGGCGGAAGAACCGGAAGCTGATACAGATGACAACCGGATTCTGGCCATGAATGAGACCCAGACCTCGTCTGTTGTCCCTCTGGATCAGACCGGGGTTATTTCCATCTTCCTGCAGGATGCGGATGTCGTGACCGTTATGAAGGGAATTGCCCAGATTGGCAACTACGATTTCGTCACCAAAGGGGAGATTGCCAAAACCGTCAATCTGACCCTGAAAGGACGCTCCATACGGGAAAGCATGGACATTATTTCCGATTCCACCAATACGGAATACCGCCTGGACGGAACCATCATCACGGTCTTCGGGGAAGGTCAGGATCCTTCCTACACCAAGACGTATCAGGTTCTTAAGGGCAATACCCTCCTGATCGGGGATCTGCTCAGGGATCTGGTCGGTGCAACCGTCACTCAGGTTGCCCAGCCGGGTGAAGGTGGCGAATCCTCTTCCGGAGGAGGCGGAGAACGCTCCGCCATTGCCAAGGGAAACGCCAGAATCGGAGTCGACAAGCTCAACGGACAGATCATTGTCACAGCAGTTCCTTCGGACCACCGCAAGATTGAGCAGGTTTTCCCCAAGCTTGACATCGACAAGCCTCCCCGCCGCTACCAGAGCCGTATGTTTGAACTCAAATTCATTTCCCCCGAGGTCTTCAAGAAATCCGTTCGTTTTCTGATTCCCGGAATTGATGACAACCAGATCCTCTCCTTTGAATC
>CAZDAM010000031.1:0-14563 GCA_964503595.1 uncultured bacterium | reverse complement strand
GTCATTTTCAAGAATGATTTTGTCAATCTGACGATCAAACCCATCATCACCAGCAGAAATGGTGATTTTGACGGCGTTCCGATTGTTTCCACCAAGGAATCGGACACAACCCTTAACATCCGCAACAACCATACGGTAATCATGGGTGGCCTGATCACCCATAGTCGGACTACAGAAAGTACTGAACTCCCCTTTCTGGGGAAATTGCCAGGTATCGGCAAACTGTTCCGCCGCGATGGCAATACGGATCGGGCAAGCGAGCTCGTCTTCCTGATTACTCCGAAAATCTATTCCGAATTTGATGAACACCCACACGATAAAATCCAGTATCGCTTCGACGATGAGCCAAAGAATGACAACGTTCCCTACCGCTTTGTCGACAAGGTGATGCAGGAGAGAAATTTCGGACAGTTTGAGCAAAGGAGCCGGATGTGAAACCCCGACTGCTGAATCTCTTTGTCATCATGACACTGGGACTGTTCCTGTGGCAGGGATGTGCAACCCCACCGTTTTCACCCTCCACCGATATTCGCATCTCATCGATTGCATCCGCCAACGGTGGGGATGAAATCACTCCGGATTCCACCCTTCTGCAGGGAGGTTCTTTCCCCTACCTGCCTGCCACGATCCAGTTCTCCATCAATAACGGGGTCGGTGTGGACATCACGGATCTGGAAATCGACTATTCCGCCGCCGAGGGGGACACGATTGCCTATGTTGATTCCAACGGCAATCCTCAGACCGGTATCCCCGCCCAGAAAACCAAAATTCAGCGCCACTTCAATGCAACCATCCCTTTCACCGAATTGCCCCAGAGCGGCGCCTCATCGCAGACTGCCGGAGTGAATGTCGGTGATGGACAAAGCCGGGTCTGCTGTATTTTTGTCAATCTGGTCACCAACAAGGCCTTCGAGGTTCTTTCCGTCGACGGCTCCCTTCTGACCGAGCCCAACTATAATGCCAACATCATTGCAAACCTGACCATCCGAGGAGTGGATGACAATGAAAACGGCTTTGTCCGCAAGGCTTCCATCGCAGTCAGTACCCGTCCGGCCCCCATTCAGGGAGTTGCCGAAAACGCCTGTGACGCTGCCTGCTCGATTGGTACGGCTCCATCAGATGCCGCGGCCGGAGCGGTTACCGATGCCGTTGCCGGTACAGGAAGCACAGGGGGAACCGAGACAACAACGACCGGGGCCTGATTCCCAAGTTTTTTAAGGAAGCAGCTCCTAATCGTTTTCCTTCTGAGTCAGGGCTGTTAAAATCTTCCTTGCACCCGAAAAGGGCTGAAGGAGTGCTGAATGCTTGACGGAGATCACAAACTTCTTGGGGAAATCCTCGTTGAAAAAGGCCTGTGCACAGAGCAGCATGTGGAAGAAGCTCTGGCACGGCAGCAGGAAAGTGCCTTGAGGATTGGGGAGGAGCTTGTCAAGATGGGAGCCCTCTCCGATGAAGACCTGGTGAAATCCTTATCCGAACAGCTTGGAATCGAAGTCATGCGGGTCGATGAACTGGAAGATTTTCCTTATGATATCGTCCAGAACCTGACCTTTCCCTGGTGTGAGGAAAACAAGGTCATCCCGGCCAAATTTGACTCGGAATCGGACACTCTCTCGATTGTCCATCCGGATCCCCTCAATATCTTTCTGGTCGATGATATCGAGCACCGTACCGGCTACAAGGTACGGTTTTTCATTGATTCCACTCCCAACGTCAACAAAGCCCTGAAGAACCTGAAAAAACTGGACAGCTCCATGATGGATTCTGTCGTTCAGGATATGTCAGGAATGCAGGCCTCCGCTGCCAGTAGCGATGAAGCCATCGATCTGAATGCCATGGAAGGCCCGATTGTCACTCTGTGTAACCAGGTCATCATGACCGGGATCAATGAAGGGGCATCGGATATTCACGTCGAGCCCTCCAAAACGAAGCTCAGAATCCGCTACCGCAAAAGCGGGGTTCTGATTGAGCTTCTGAAAATTCCGGATATCATCCACAAATTCCAGCCCGAGCTGATTTCCCGTCTGAAACTCATGGGCAACATGGATATTTCAGAACGCCGCCTCCCGCAGGACGGTAGAATCAAGGTCAGCGTCAGCAAAACCAAAACTCTCGATCTTCGCGTCAACAGCCTTCCGATTGTTGGGGGTGAAAAAGTCTGTATGAGGATTCTGGACAGCTCCGGCCTGAGTTTGGGCCTCGAAGACATCGGTTTTTCCAAACATACCCTGGAGATCTTCAAAAGAAACTGTACCAAACCAAACGGACTGATTCTGATGACTGGCCCGACGGGTTCCGGAAAAACCACTACGCTGTACTCAGCTCTTCACTACATTTCCACCCCGCAGATCAATATCTGTACCTGTGAAGATCCGGTAGAATACACCATTCCAGATTATAACCAGACTCAGATCCGCTCCAATATCGGCCTTACTTTCGCCTCGGCCCTGAGAGCCCTTCTCAGGCAGAATCCGGACGTGATTCTGATTGGGGAGATGCGGGATTCTGAAACCGCCACCATCGGGGTTGAAGCCGCCATGACCGGTCACCTTGTATTCTCCACCCTTCACACCAACTCTGCCTCCGGTGCAATTGGCCGTCTGATTGACATGGGAGTGCCTCCTTATCTGGTGGCAGGTACCCTTCTGTCCTGCACCGCCCAACGTCTGGCCCGTCGCCTCTGCGACGCCTGTCGCAAGAAAATCCCCCTGTGGCCCGAGGTCGCCGCCTTTGCCAAGCGGGTGAAAGCCAATGTCAGTTACGTCTACACATCCCAGGGCTGCAAGAAATGTGAGGGCTCCGGCTATAAAGGCCGTTCCGGGATCCACGAGACCCTGGAGAATAATGATGTTCTCAGAAGCTGTATTTCCGAAGGTCGGGATGAGCACTATATCGAGCACGCCCTGAAGGCAAAAGGGTTTTTGACCCTGAGAGATGATGGTCTGATCAAGGTCTTAAAAGGTCAGCTGGATGAAAAAGAACTGAATCGAGTCTGTCGTTAGGAGGAAAATATGGCCGGAGGAGTTTCTCAGGAAAATCTGATGTCGTTTTATACGACCCTATCCATTGCCCTGAATGCGGGTGCTCCCCTCATGCAGTGTCTTTCCGCCTATCGGGAACAGAATGACAGTCCTAAATTTGATAAGGTTCTGGAAACCGTTGCAAATGATGTCAGTTCGGGAAAGCCTTTTTCTGAAGCGATTGGAAGATTCCCCAAAATCTTCCCCATGGACTTTATCTCTCTGATCGCCGCCGGAGAAATCTCCGGCCAGATGGCTGATCTTCTGCGTGAATATGTGGAGTTTGCGGAAGGCCAGGCCAAGCTGGTTTCCAAATTCAAGGGTGCCATGATGTATCCGGCCGTGATGGCCCTGATTGCCGTCGGAGTAACCATCATGCTGACCCAGGTGATTTTCCCCAAATTCATCACATCCCTGAACCTCAAGGAGGAGAACATGCCCGGAATTACCCTGTTCGTGCAGAATTTCTCCAACTTCATGGCCGCACAGTGGCCAGCCATTCTGGTCGCTGTGATTGCTCTTGGGGTCGGGCTCTGGTATGCCATCACCAAGACCGACAAGGGCGCGGAAATCTATGACACCGTCATGTTCAACCTTCCAGTAGTCGGGGATCTCCTGAAGAAATTCTATGTATCTCGCATGGTGCATACTCTGGCTTCCCAGCTGCGGGGAGGGGTGCAGGGTCTTCAGGCTCTGGGAATCTGTAAGAACTCCATTGAGAACCGTCAGTTCAACCTGCTCATGGATGACATGATCAACGCCATCAAGGGTGGAGGAAAATATACCGACGGCCTCAAAAAACATACCAAAGTCATTCCCCCAATTGTTCTTCTGATGTTTTCCATCGGTGAAGAAACCGGTTCCATGGAACTCGTTCTGGAAAAAATTGGAAAATACTATGATGAACAGGTCGGGCAGGCAGTCGAAACCCTGATCGGTCTGATTGAGCCTTTGATGATTGTTGTGATGGGAACTATCGTGACAACGTTGGCGCTTTCGATGTTCTTGCCGATGTTCGATATGGGCAAAAACATGGGTTAAAGCGGCGTTTTTCGCATCTCGCCGCCGGAAGGACTGATGAAATGCGAATTTTGTGCTGCATCTGGCTGACTTTTCTTCTGACTTCAAAAGCTTTCGCCAATAAAACTGGGGAAGCTGTGGAAGTGCTGGTCAGCCGTCTGTTTGAAATTCTTGAAATCCGGCACCGGGAAATTCTCAGAACCGAAGAATCCATCACCCATAACCGCTCGGAAGCAGACCGCAGAGCCTTGGCCAGAATTCTGAAATCCAAGGTTTCCGACTATCTTAGAAAAGACGGCCAGCTTGAGTCTGTCTTAAACGAAGTCGGCAAGACCGAAGATCCCGAAAAAACCTTTCTGTTCCGGCAGTCCATGGACCGACTGAATGAATACCGTTCTGATATCCATCAGATCCAGAGGCTTTATTTCGAGAGTCCTCTCACCCCTTCTCCCTCCGTGACCCAACCCCAGGAAGGTCATTTTGAAAACTTTGTGGCCAGCTGGGAAATGAGCACTCCCCCCGCTCAGAAAACCCGGGCCCTGGTTTCAACACGGGATGCCCGGTACTTCGAGCATGTGAAAGCCCAGTACATGTCACAGCCGGAAATGAGCCGCAGCACTGCCCGCGAAAGTCTGGAGCCTGCCCAGTCCTTTGAAAACATGCTGGGAGCAATGTCCTCAGAGATCAATCAGACCAGGGAAAATGTTCAGATCCCTGCCCGAAGGCCTTTGGATCATTACCATCAGACTCTGGCCAAAGAAGCACCTTCCCGCCCACAACTGAGTAAAAAAGACGGAGATTTTGCTCAGTTCCACAATATACTATCTCAAATGGAAGCCGGAACAGAGCGAACACCCATTGCCATGCATTCCCAACGCCAGAATGACGGAATGAGCCTGAAGACAGCTCAGGACAGAATTGCGGTTACCAGTGTTTCAAAACCCAGTGACGTCGAACAGCTCATGCAGGATCTGCAGGCCTACCAGAAAGAGCAGGCCCCCAAAACCCATCGAACCTATGTCCCTTCACAGGGAATTTTCAAATCCATGCTTTCCGAACTGGAAGAAAGCCATGCCAAAGCTGAATTGAACCGTATGCACCAGACCCAAATGGCCCTGGCTCCCATGCCTGCCGTAAGAGACAGTTTTCAGACAGCCAGGCATCTTCCAGTCGCAACTCCTCTTGGCGGAGTCGATCAGAAAGGTTTTGAGACCTTTAGAACTAAGATGGAGGCTCCCAGCCCCGTTGCTGATCTGGAAGCCGGAGGAAACCGTGAAGTCCGATCCGGACAAAGCTTTGCCGCTTTCATCAGTGATATGCCCGAAGAACCTTTGCTCGACATGGAGCATGACTACCCCCAGAAGAGTACCAACCGCTTCGAGGTCATCTTAAGTGATCTGGTCCAGGCCAACCGGGGACATGATTCCACCTCCCTTCCAACCGACAGCCTGGAAACCGAACTCAAACTGGTTTTCACGGATCCTTCAGCCCCTTCTACATTTTCGGAAACCAGACCAGAAGCTGTAGCGGCAACCCCTCAGTTCTTACCCGATTTTGATCTCTTTCCCGGAACCGTGAATGAAACCCTTCAAAGAGCTCCTGCTTCGGCCCGGATCATCGGTGGTCTTCAGGGACCTGTAGCTTCTTCAAGCGTGGTTTCCACAAAAAGCACCAGTTCAGAACCCTTTGAGACTCAGTCGGCTCCTGCCCGGGATTTTATGACAGAAAGTCCACTGGCCTCTTCCTCGGATGAAATGCTGCTCAAACCATCGGATCGACTTGCACTGAAGGCCAGAGCCCGCCTGCTTCGCTCCGGTGCAAGCCTGATCCCGGTCAGGATCGAAGCAAGAGATGTCAAGGATCGCCTCTATGCCGATCTGCCGGTTGATTTTGAAATCCTGATCAAACCGGATGATTCCATCGCTGCTGAAATCATCGACGCCTCACCCCACACCCCTCTGAAGAAAACTGTCCTTACAGATGCCCGTGGTGTGGCCCAGATCCATCTTCTTCTGGATCTGGAAAACAGGGAAGCAGACATTTCCCGGGAACTTATTGTAAATAAGGAAAGTACGATCTGCCGGGTCATTGTTACCCCAAGGTTTCAAAGCAAGGACTAATGCACATTGTTTCGAAACTTCGGTCTTATTCTGCTTCTAGGCCTCCCCTCATCCTTTGAGGCTGAAGAGCTTCCCGAACCACCTGTCGAAGCTTTTCTGAACGTACTTGATGAAGCGCGCCAGTTCTACCGGTCCAAGAAATACCTTGAGGCTCTGGTTGCTTTTCGCATCGCTTTGGCCCACCAGCCTGAAAACGCCAGTATTCTACTTCCCGTTGGAGTCTGCGCCTACCGTATCAAACGCTATTCGCTGGCCATCCAAAGCCTCAGACAAGGTATAGAGTTCACTCAGGAACCCGAGCTTTTGCGCAACCTGAAAGTCTGGCTGGTCAGAAGTCTTCTGGAAGAAGGCGACCGAATGGAAAAGAACATGCGCTGGGAAGAGGCTATTGCTCACTGGAAAGAAGCCCTGGAATGGAATGAAGAACCCAGGCAGGCCGAAAGATTACGGCACCGTATCCATCAGGGCCACTTTGCTCACGGCTCTTATCATTTTTCGCTGGAGCATCATCTCGAAGCAGCCCTGGCTTTTGCGGACATTCTTCTGGATCAACCGGAAGAAGAGCTGGTCAAGCGCATTCGCCGCATGGGAGTGAATCTCTTCCTGAACGGGGCCCGCTGGTGCTTGGAAAATCAGATGCCCGAAGAGGCCCGCCGCCTCTATGACTGTATTGTTCAGCACTACACCGGATACCGCGTGGCCTATGAAGAAGCCCAGCAGTATCTTTCAGGAGACACCCCCGACAGCACTTTCCGCAATCTTTGGGACTCCGCAACTGCCTCCGATTCTATTTTTGAAGAAGAAATCGAATGAGGGCTATTTCGGCTTCAGCGTTCTAACCTGATCGATAAGCTTTTTGATACCCAGAAAATAGATGCGACGAGTCATCTTGTCCTCAAATTTTTTGTGTTTGACAAGCTGCCTGTAATTTCGAATCAGACGGGCCCGGATCAGTCCCAAAGCTTTTTTACGGGTTTCCCTGTCCCAGCGCCCGGTTTTCCGGGCATTCTGAATCTGGATATATACAGAGTAAAGCATCCCTTTCACATAACGCTTGGTACCTGGAATCATACGCTCCCGGGATTTTCCCCTGGAAGCCTCCGAAGCCACTTTAGCCACTTCAGGACTGGTAGTTTCCGGTTTGATCCCCGAAACCTCCAGAATCTGACGAATCAGTTCTTCACAGCGGGAGCGGGTTTTTACATCATCAGCTGACTTTTCAATCGCAAGCCTTAGGACCTCCAAAGCCTCCTCAAAACGGTTCAACTCCGCCAGAAGCATGCCAAGGTACATGCGCTTGCGCCCATCTTCGGAGTCAAGTTCAATGGACCTGTCAAAGGCTTTTGCTCCGTCTTCAAAAGCTCCTTTGTCAGCAAAAACCTTACCCAACTGAAACCAGATTTCCGCATCTTCCGGCTTTCTCTTCAGGTAGCGGTTGAGAATTTCCTGAGCCTTGTCGTACTGCTGGTTCGCCGAATACCCCATGGCAAGAATAGGATAATGCTTCAGGGAGTCCGGATTTTTATCCAGCATCTGCTCAAGAAACGGAATCGCCACCGCATAACGACGGGCACTGGTATAGGCTGAGAGCAGACTTTCCAAAGCACTCATCCGCTCTTTCTCAAGTCGAAGGGCACTGCGAAAGCCATTGATTGCCTCATCATAGCTTTCCAGGGCTGTATAGAGACCGGACTGCTCGTTTTCCTTATTCGCCTTGATCAGATAAAACCGCCCCAGAAGTTCCCAGAGATCCGCATTTTCTCCGGCAGACCCCAGAGTGTTTTTCAAAAGCTTCACTCCTTTGTCATGCTCTCCCATTCCAAGATAAATTTCTCCAATTTCCAGCGCTGCCTTGTAATTGGAAGGATCTTCCATCAGCTCTCTTAAAAAGAATTCAAGGGCAGCAGGATTATCACCACGATTCCTGGCAATCATCCCACGGAAATATTCTATTTCCCGAACATATCTGTTCAGCTCGCGAGCCCGGTTGAAACTGTCAAGAGCCTGATCCCACCTTTTCTGGTGAAATCTCAAAAGACCTTCAAGCTTATAGGCTTCCGCCGCATCCGCCTTCATGGAAAGAGCCGCCTTGATGTAGATACCGGCTTTTTCAAACTCCTGGGCCTGCTCACTCAAGTCAGTCTCCTGGAGACCTACAGATAGATATAGCCCGGCCAACTTGAATGTTGCATCGTAGGAATCACTTTTAAGGGAATAGGCCTTTTCAAAAGACTGAATAGCATCTTTCGGCTTTTTTCCAATCCGATAGACTTCACCCAAAGCCAGATATGCTTCGGGGTTTTCCTCAATGGCCACCGCACTCAAAAGAAATTTGGAGGCCCCCGCGAGATTTCCTTTGCGAAAGTTCAGAACCCCCAGCTCATAATACAGATCGTAGTCCTTGCGATTCAGTCTCAGAGCTTTTGTGAACTGCTCTATGGACTCCTGATAGCGGTTTTCTCCCTTCAGAATGTAAGCCAGTTCTTTATTGGCCGCATAAAGACCAGGCTGGGAGCGCAGGATTTTCTCATAGAGAAGACGGGCATCCCGAAGCTTCTGCTGGCGGGCGAAAAGACGCGCCAGATTCAGAATAACCGTACTGTTGCCAGGCTGCTTGGCAATCGCCCGCATATACATTTCTTCCGCTTCAGAAAGGCGGTTCTGACGGGCATGGATAACACCCAGGTTGACCATGGCTTCGGCGTCATCCTGATTCAGCTCCAGAGCCTCCTCAAAGCGGCTCTGAGCCTCTTGCAGCCGATTCTGCTTGAGATACAGAACACCAAGTGCATAGACCGCATTCTGATGCTTCGGCTCCATTTGAAGAACGCTTAGAAGCAGTTTTTCAGCCCGATCCAGCTGATTTCCATCCAGCCAGCGAACGGCATTGGCATAAACTGCGTCGGGGTTCTTGAAACAGCCACTCAGATAAAGGGATGAACAGATGAGAAGACAAAGACTGAGAAGTCTCATGCTTCTTCCTGAGAGGCCGATGGCTCATAGCCCGCTTCAAAACCAGATTCAGGTCTTGCCCTGGTTTCGCTCAGCTCAAGAATCTTCTGAAGGGCCTTCTTCTGCTCCGGAGAAACATCCGTATTCATCAGTGCCTCAGTGTTTTTCCTGATCTCGCTCATCCGGTTTACCAAAACATCAGAAAGTTCATTGGTCGCTTCCGCAAGCTCACTGAATTCATCCCGGTAACGAAAGGTCGTTTTCATCTCAAAATTTCCAAGAGCCATTTCCTTGAGGTTTTTCTCCAGACGATAGACCGGTCCCGCAATGTGGTGGGTGATTCTCAATGCCAGAAAAAACAGGACTCCCAGAGTGACAACCTCGGCCAGAAGGACTTTCGGGAAAATATAGGCAAATATCTGCTGTTTGAGGACCGGGATCTGAGAGGCCGCTGCCATCCCTGACTGAAGCAGAAGTTCATCTTCGAGGGTGAAAGTGATCAGTCCATAACAGAGCCCTCCAACCAGGTTAGCCGCAATTGCTGCCACCAGAATCATCAGAATCATCATCTTACGCTGAAATGTGGGCTTGATATAGAGCTGGCGCCGCTGAATTCGATTTGGATTGTTCATGCCTGCATTATAGAGGATGGAAGCAGGCCCCGCTACCGCCTATCAATGCAAATGAGGCCCCGGATGACTCAGAAGTCTGCGAAGTCTCTCCAATTCCTCGGCAGATTCCTTATCCAGACCTTCACGCTCAACCCGGTTCAGATATTCCCGCACCAGTTCGGATACAGAAAAGTCCTGCATCAGATCAAGCCCTCCCAGAAGCTCAAGAAGCCTCGAATCGCCTTCTTGAACCGGCTCTCCTCTCTCAATCCTGGTTCTCAGTTCAATCAGGCCGTGCTGCAACCAGGCATACTCGGAGTCCCACTCTTTCAAAAGATCCGAAAGTTCAAACAAATTCTCTCCCGTATCCGGAGCAGAAAAAACCAACTCAAAGCGGGTTCGTAATCTCAGGACCCTGGCGACAAAACCTTGCTCATCCTGCTTTGGGCTCTTCAGAGGTCTCCCCTTCAGTGGCGTCACTTTTGAATACACCACTGTCCTTGATTGCCTCCCACTGACTCCGGGCCAGTTTGATATACTTGGGCTCTGTATTGATTTTCTTGTCATTCACAACCTTCTGGAAAAAATTGACAGCGGAACGGACATCACCCGTCTGCCGATGCAATTCTCCCAGAAGATAGATAATCCCACCCTGGCTCATCTGGCCAAAATCAGGGTCTGATTCCGTCGTATAGGCATGCAGATAATTCTGCAGGGCATACTGCACATGCAGTTTTTCCTGTTCTTCTTTTTTAAGGGCACGATAAAGCCAGGCAAGCCTCAGGTTGAATGTACCCAGACGAGCTGTCGAAGATTTTTTGTGTTTGGCGGTGAGAAGCGCCAGCTTATAGGCAATCACAGCCAGCTGGAAAGTGCGGGGCTGCCGAAAATCCTCTCCACCCGCTAACATCTTGAAGACCGGATAGTCCTCTTCGAATGCCTCGTCGTTGATCTTGCCGGTATTCATGAATTCATCCCCACGCAAGTCTGCGTAAAAGCAATTCGGACAGACCCAGACCGAATAAAACAGTGGGTTGGTCCCGGCGTACTTCTTCCCCAGATCCGGATATTCTTCCAGAACCGAAATCTTGTTCATCCAGACATTTTCGGTCGGGAACTCCTCATAACACAGGGGACATTCAACCTGCTTGATCCAGATTTGACTGGTTGGCTGCATACTCATCCCTTTCGGGCCCTATAGTAGGCCGGAAAGACCGCCTGGCTCAAGAGCCGGAATTTTCGCCCCCAAAAAACAGTGTTCACCAAAGACGGGGATCTTCCACCGGCTCCTGATGAGCATGCCCTTTCAGCATGGTGGGATCTTCACGCTTTGCACGCCTCTGGGGCTGAGGATTCGGGATTCCCTGAGGGAACTGTTCTTTTGGAGTTTCAGGAGCAGCTTCAATATTTCCGCTGCGCGCAGCCAGAAGAGTCCGGATTTCATCCACACTCTGGCGCTTTTGAAATCCTTTGCGAATCAGTTTGATTCTGGATAAAGCCTCATCATCAAACATCGGGGTATTTCGGGGGCCCTTCTCCGTATGAACCAGATCCGAAAAATCCTTGAGGTATTTTCTCAAGGTACTATTACCAATCCCTGTCTGTTCAACCACCTGAGCAAGAGTTTTCATTTTGTTTTCCGTCATCTCAAACCTCCAAAAGTTTACACAAAACCTGATTTCATCATCATTCTGTCATACTTGCCCGAACAAGTCCAACAGCAGCAGCTCTCGGATACGCCTTTTTTGCATTTGAGTTCTCTTCATCTTGCCAAACCTGCTCATCCCTGATTTGCAACATTTCTTTCAATCTGCAACATCTCGTGTTCATACCTGCAACTCTTCCGAGGCAATCCGACCCCGGGACTACGGCACGCTCCTTGCGACCCATTTTTCCGAACAGGAGGAGGAATCATGAATCCAAAATTCACCACCAAAGCAGCCGAGGCACTCAATCACGCATGGCAGATTGCCCAGGGTCAGAAAAACCCCGAAGTCGAAAGTATTCACCTTCTTATGTCCCTGGCAAAACAGACCGACGGAATCGTTCCGGTCCTTCTCAAAAAACTGGGAGCCACAACAGTGGAAAACTCACTGGTTGTCCCTTTAAGGGAGCTCCCTGTTCTTTCTACCCAGACCGAACCACAGGCTTCGCGAGAGCTTCGGGATATTCTGATGCAATCCGAGAAAGAAGCTTCCTCACTTGGGGATTCCTATGTCAGTACCGAGCATCTTCTTCTGGCCATGCTGGAAGATAAAAAACTCAGCCGGATTCTGGGCTTCAAACGAAGCCAGATTCTGCTGGAGCTGGAAAAAATCCGGGGCAGCCAGACCGTTCAGGATCCTGATCCCGAAGCCAAATACCAGGCTCTGGAAAAATATTGCCGGGATCTGACCCACCTTGCCCGTGAAATGAAAATCGATCCTGTTATTGGACGGGATGAGGAAATTCGGCGTGTCCTGCAGATTCTCGCTCGTCGCACCAAGAACAACCCCTGTCTGGTTGGAGAACCCGGTGTCGGTAAGACCGCCATTGCCGAAGGCCTGGCAATCAAGATCATCGAGGGCGATGTCCCCCAGAATCTCAAGGACAAGAAAATCCTGGCTCTGGATCTTGGAGCCCTGATCGCCGGTGCCAAATATCGTGGTGAATTTGAAGATCGTCTGAAAGCCGTCATTGCCGAGATCGAAAAATCAAACGGTGAAATCGTTCTCTTCATTGACGAGCTTCACACCATTGTCGGCGCTGGCCGCACGGATGGAGCCATGGATGCGGGAAATCTCCTGAAACCGGCTCTGGCTCGTGGACAACTCCGCACCATCGGAGCAACCACCCTCAAAGAATACCGCCAGTATATCGAGAAAGATCCCGCTCTTGAACGCCGTTTCCAGCCTGTTCTGGTCAACGAACCTGCCCGTGAGGACGCCGTATCCATTTTGCGGGGCATCAAGGAACGCTACGAGCGTCATCATGGTGTCGGAATTCGTGACAACGCCATTGTCGCTGCAGTTGAACTCTCGGACCGTTACATTGCCGATCGCTTCCTTCCGGACAAAGCCATTGATCTGATGGATGAAGCCGCCGCAACCCTGAGAATTGAAATCGATTCCAAACCCACAGAACTCGATCGCCTGGATCGCCGCCTCAGGCAGCTTGAGGTGGAAAAAGTCGCCCTTTCCAAGGAAAAAGACAGCGCCTCCCTCAAAAGACTTGAAATCATTGAGCAGGAGATCGAACTGCTGAGGGAAGAAAATGCCTCTCTGGAAGCCCAGTGGAAACAGGAAAAATCCCGCATCGAATCGCTCAAAACCCTGACCCGTCGTCTGGGAGAACTGCGCGAGGAAGCCGAGAGGGCAGAAAGAAACTACCACCTGCAAAGAGTCGCCGAGCTCAAATACGGCGAAATTCCTGCTCTTGAGGAAAAGCTCCTTCAGGCCCGCAAAGACATGGAGGCATCCAAAGCCCAGTCCACCATGCTCAAGGAAGAAGTCAGCGAAGAAGACATCGCCGGAGTCGTCTCCCGCTGGACCGGAATTCCCGTACAGCGCATGCTCGAAAGTGAATCCCAGAAGCTTCTTGTCATGGAACAGGAAATCGGCCGCCGCGTCATTGGTCAAAAGGCTGCTGTCAGTTCTATTTCAAGAGCCGTTCGCCGCTCAAGAGCAGGAATCGGCGATGAAAACCGACCGATAGGATCGTTTTTGTTTCTGGGCCCCACCGGGGTTGGCAAAACCGAACTGGCCAAGGCCTTAAGCGAATTCCTCTTTCATGACGAGCGACTGATGACCCGGATTGACATGAGCGAATACATGGAAAAACATTCCGTCGCCCGCCTGATTGGAGCTCCCCCGGGATATGTGGGTCATGAAGAAGGAGGACAGCTCACGGAAGCCGTACGCCGCCATCCCTATAGCCTGATTCTTTTTGATGAGGTGGAAAAAGCCCACCCGGAAATTTTCAATGTCCTGCTTCAGATTCTGGATGATGGCCGCCTGACCGATTCCAAGGGCCGCACCGTGGACTTTCGTAACACTGTGATCATCATGACTTCCAATCTGGGAAGCCAGGAAATTGCCCAGTACCGCGACGAACCCCAAATGCGCCTTCAGGCTGTCCAGAAAAGGCTGATGGAGTTTTTCCGGCCCGAATTCCTCAATCGGATTGATGACACCATTATCTTTGAATATCTGAGCAAGGATGAGATGCGGGCTATCGTCGGTCTTCAGATTCAGTCCCTGCAAAAAAGACTGAGCCCGAAAGATCTCAGAATCAGTCTGAGTCCGGCAGGCATTGCCCATCTCGCTGAGGCCGGATTTGATCCCGTCTTTGGCGCCCGCCCCCTGAAAAGGCTGATTCAGAATGAGCTTACCGATGAAATCTCCCTGAAAATCATTGAAGGATCCGTTACCTCTCACCAGACGATTCAGGCGGATTACCAAAACGGAAAATGGGATTTTTCTTCCACCAGAGAACAAGCCTCCCCAGCCTGAAAACATGGACGTCCCCGAAAATTTCGGGGGCTTCCTTTTCTGTTCAAGGTAAACGGACTTCCCAGTCGCCAGGGAACTGCGTTTCCGGCCGCTGCTGCATTTGGAATGGACAGGGGTCGGAAGCTGTCGCAACTGCTGGAACCGGTGCTTCTATTCCTCGGAAAATCATGCCTGTCGGTTTAAGCCGTCTTAGCTCATGAAGAAAGGTTTTGGGGAATAGTCCCTCAGTGTCTCTTTTTTTCTTCCTGAAGTGAGAAGAGTCCGGGAGCGTCAGAGCACGTTGAAAGTCTGTAGGTTGTCGCCGGCCCGGGAACCTGTCACATGACGGGCCGGAAATTCCGGAATGCATC
>CAZDAM010000030.1:0-31271 GCA_964503595.1 uncultured bacterium | reverse complement strand
CTCCCCGGCTGGAGTGGCTCCATACTCTCATGGCACCAAACAGCCCCACCAGAAAAGGCAGCAAAAACACATTCAGAATCGCGAGCCTGCGCCCGGTGGATTCAATATCTTCCCGAAGCTTCTTGCGAACCTCACGGCGATCCTGACGGGCCTGTCTTTCGGCTTCCTTGAGCTTTTCCAGTTCGGAAATCTGCTCACGGGAAAGTACAACCCGGCCCCCTTCCACTTTATGGTTCTGCAGATCATTGATTCTGGACTGCACTTCCTCAAGTTTCTGGTTCAGTTCTTCTTCCTTTTCCTTCCATTTCAGCTGGGCATCTTTCTGCATTGCCAGAACCCTCTCGAATGGGCGCTGGGAACGTCCTCTGGAGCGAATCGAAATCAGGTTTTCATCCCCCAGCATGAACTCCGCAGCGTTCTGAAGAAAAGTCAGATTATCATTGATGGCTGTCATCATCGACTGACCCAGCAGATTGAGACGACGCACACTGTAACGATCAAACAGAAAATCGGTATCTGCAATCACCAGCACCGTATTGGAAGAATCCGCCTCGACCCGATGCGGACCCGTCATACTCACGGATGCCGGTCGGGAATCAAAAGCCGAGGAGAATTTGCCCCTCACCATGGCTGCAACAACCTGTTCCAGCTCTCCCGGACGAATGGCCCTCAGAACTTTCGTGGGATCCTCACCCATCAGTTCAGATGCCGTGATGTTCCCGGAGCTTTTGGAGGTCTTGACCAACGGAATGAACTCAATGCCCGTAGCGCCCTGGATGGCCCCCAAAGAGCCCGACTCGATAAACATCAGGCTTTCCAGCTCCTGAACCGGAACCTGGCCTTCTGCCATATTGGCATCCGTCAGATTCATCCAGACCGGATACTGAATCACACCCCTTGGGGAATTGACCTGAAGGGTATTTTCAAAATCGGCCACAACCTGACCCTTGTCATAGGCAACCCCCCATTTACGAAGAAGTCTGCCCAGATCCGAGGATTTGGACTGGCTCATCATACCTTCTGAAGTCGCGGAAGGATCCACCAGAACAACCAGGCGCCCTCCTGAAAGGACATACTGATCCAAAGCATACTGCATCGCCTCGGAGAGGTTCTGGGGAGGATGAATCACCACCAGAAGATCCATCTGAGGGAGCTCGGTGGCAGCCATTTCGATTTTCTGGACATCCCAGGTTTTCTTCAGTTCGCGTACAAACTGCCAGTCTTCCCTTGGAGCCGGCTGTCCTGGCATCTGAAATGGCAGGGCATTATTGCCGAACACTTCCAGACCACTGAGAACTCCTACCGTTTTACGTCCGGTAGAACGAATCTGGGAAATTTTCTGGGTGATGTCATATTCCAGGTGAGGTTCTCTTTGAGGATTGAACAAAGGTACGGATTCTTCTCCTCTGGCAGACAGAAAAGCCGCTCCCAGAAAGAAGTTCTCCCCGGTCGGCAGCTGGGCTGCCTGAAGACCGTACTTGATGGCCCATTCCTCATCCTCGGTGTCGGGACGGGGATCATAGACTTCAAGCTCAATCTTGCCCGAAGAAGCATCCACGTATTCCTGCAAGAACTCCTGAACTCTCTGCCCATAGGCTTTGAACTGAATCGGAGCGGATTCCGCGGAACGGGTAAAGTAAAATTTGACCCGCACGGTATCTTCCAGATTACCCAGAATTTTTTTCGTTCCCTCCGAGAGGGAATAAAGACCATCTTCAGTGATATCCATTTTGACAGGAACCTTCGAAAAAATCAGGTTCACTGCGACCAGAACCACCAGAAGCAGGCCGAGATTCAAAATCATTTCATTCTGTTTTTGCATGCTCTCTCCTCACTGGTGCTTTTTATGTTCCAGAACCACCATATTCGCCATCAGAAAAGTCACGATCATGGAGATGAAGAAAACCACATCCCGCAGATCCACAACCCCTCTTTGCAGGGACTGAAAATGAGTGGAAAAACTGAACATTCCGATAAAATCGACTACAAAAACCGGCAGGACACTGACCAGCTGGCTGCTGAATACTCCAAGTCCGGTTAAAACCAGCACAAAGCAGATCATCACACTCAGAACGAAGCTGATGACCTGATTCTTGGTGAATGCCGAGGTCAGACTGGCTACAGACAGATAAGCTCCAGCCATCAGAAAGCTACCCAGATAGGAAGCCACGATCACTCCCCAGTCCGGACTCCCAAGCCAGCCACAGGTCAGGGCAATCGGCAGGGTGAGAACAAGGGACACACCAATGAAAATCCAGCCTGCCGCAAACTTGGCCAGAACAGCCACCGGCAAGGAAATCGGCAGGGTAAACAGAAGCTCAATCGTCCCTGATTTCCGCTCCTCTGCCCAAAGGCGCATTCCAACAGCCGGAATCAGAAACAGATAAAGCCAGGGGTGCCACATGAAGAACGCACTGAGATCAGCCTGCATTCTTTCGTAAAAGGCCCCCAGATAAAATGTGCAGCCCATCGTGGCTACCAGAAAAATCACCATGAAGACGTAAGCAACCGGGGAATTGAAATACCCCATCAGCTCACGTTTCAGAACAGGTTGAAAATTCTTCACCGGACCACCTCCGTTGTGAGCTGACGGAAGACCTCATCCAGCCTTCCCCGATGCAGATTCAGGGTTTCCAGAACCCAGTTTTCCCGTCGGGCCAGTTCGGCCACCGGTCCCAGAACATTCTGTCTTTCCCTGGGAAGAATCAGAAAGCTGGAAATGGAATCTCCGCCACCTGGCAGAACATCTACCCGCTCCACACCCGCAACGGCACGAAGCTTGGGCAGAACTTCTTCGGCCCTGATCTGGTGCAGACTGATTTCAATCGCATTCATGGACTCTGATTTTGCGCGGATTTCATCCGGGCTGCCATCTGCTACAATCCGGCCGTTGTTAATGATGATGATACGACTGCAAAGCTCCTCGACTTCCTCAAGGATATGCGTGGACAGAATGATGCATTTGTCCTGACCCATGTTGCGAATGAGATGACGAACCTCATGCTTCTGGTTAGGATCGAGACCATCTGTTGGTTCATCCAGAATCAGAACCGGTGGATCATGCAGAATCGCCTGGGCAAAACCGACTCTTTGACGATAGCCCTTGGAAAGAGTATCAATGGTCTGAGCACGCACTTTTTCCAGAAAACACTTTTCAATTACGGATTCGATTTTCTGGCGGGCAATCTCTCCGCTGAATCCTCTGATTTCAGCGATAAACTCCAGAAATTCGTACACGGTCATGTCCGCATAACTGGGAGAAGTTTCAGGAAGATACCCCACCATGTTCTTGATGGCTTCTGGTTCTTTCTCTGCTGCGTAACCGCCAACCTGAATCGACCCCGAAGTCGGTGCGAGAAAACATGTCAACATCTTCATCGTTGTCGATTTTCCGGCCCCGTTAGGACCAAGAAACCCCAGAATCTCTCCCCTTTGAACTTCAAAGGAGAGATGGTCCACGGCGATATGGTCGCCATAGGACTTGGTCAATGCCTGTACCTTGATCATAGACCATCCTTTCGTACTCCATTTTTGGTTCACCCAACTCAAAAACTTCGATATAGAAACAAAATGTCTGAATGTAAGTCCAAAAACGTCCAAAAACAAGACATTCCTGTTCAGGAAATTTACGCGAGTGCGTGGAAAAGGCATTTCCTGAGATGGATTTCTTAAATGTCCGCCACAGAATGACGATGGGATCAAAGACCCGCCTGCCGGGGGGTCAAAAAGCCGGCTCAGAACCAGTTTACAGTACAGGATGCACTCTTAAGTCACAGCAGGGATGCAAAAGGGTTCTGAGTCGGCTTTCCATTATGGTAAGATACCGGTACTTGGATAAAACATGAGACCCAACCTGTTCAAAACTGCTGTTCTGACATCCCTTATTTTTGGTGGCTGCACCAGTTCCAGCACCAAGGCACCTCTCAAACAGTCAGAGCCCAGGCATTCCGTTGAAACCCGAAAGCCTTCCGCAGGAGAGCTTCTCAACCGGGCACATGAATTAGGCAATGCCGGAAAAATCCAAGAGGCCTTCCAGGTTCTTCATCCTCTGACCAGCGGAGAGTTCAGAAATGATGCTCTGATGATGCAGGGCTTCTTTCACCTGAAGGAAGGACATGCATCACGGGCTTCGGACAGCTTCAAGAAGATCCCTGAAGAAGACCGGCAGCTGATGGCTGAAGCCTGCATGGAGTTCAGCAATCTCAAAGGTAAAATTGCCAACGAACTTCTGATTGCAACAGCCCGCACCTGGTTTACGGACTGTGTTGCCGAACTCGAGCCAGAATCGAAACCTCAGCAGGTCGTCAACCTAAAACTCAGCCGCGAAGAAATCCTCAAGCTGGGTGGTCTCTACGAAGAGCTGATGAATCACACTGAAAACGAAGATTTGCGCCGTGGCATGGAGCTTCAGTTTCTTCAGGAACACAATCTGACTGAGGCCCAACTGACCGAGCTGACCGCCCGCTATCTGGAAATTTCCGCAGAAGACTAAAGGCCCCATTCGGGGTCTGATTCTGGCTGCGAGTTACGGCAACGTCTTTTTTCCTCCTTGACGTAGCCCTGCTGCGTCTGCAGAATCCTTCTTCTCAGTGACAGACGAAAACAAACAAAAGCTTTTATGACTTTTGCATACATTTTTCGGCCAGTGCCCCAGAGTTAGTAAAAACATACTAAATCCCGTGTTTTTTAAACGCCATGTGCGGAATGACAGTTACAAGACAGCAGCCCTGAATGCTGCCGAAAACGCCCTGGAACAGCTGAAAGAAAAATGGGGAGAACGATATCCCCTTGTAGTGGGCTCCTGGCGTAAGAAATAGCAGACCCTATTCACATACTTCAGGTATCCGGATTGCATACGCACCGTAACTTGTACGACCAATGCCGTGGAAGCGGTACACCGGGGCCATTCCGGAAACTGACGAAAACCAAGGGTGGCTTTGCCAATGAGAGCAGTTTGCTAAAAATGCTTTATACGGGTATATTTAAGGTATCTGAGAGATGGAAGCACTCGACAAAAATTGGAATTTGACCTTATCTCAAATGATGATTGCCTTTCCAGGCAGATTCGATTCACACATCACGTTATGACTGAGAGTGCCGTGATACAGAATTTTGAACACCTTTATATGAGGTTGATGTGAAAGCAGCAATTAAGTTTATAATCACACTGAAACTCGCCCTGGGCCTGCTACTGCCTGTTGTGAAATGCGAAGAACCAGGATTTTTCGGACTCGAAACTGAAACCCATGATGATCTGACCAATGAAGATCTTTTGTATAATAACTGGATGATGGACAGATACAAGATAGCTATACAGGACATTCTCAGTGCTTCTGACGCAAAGGACTACTACAGTCTTGATGGGCACTGCCTGGCTTTCTCATCGGCATTGCTCGAGGAACTTCAAAGCAGAGGATTCTTAACGATTCAACTGGCAGAAACCCATCAGGGCGGCCAGAGCGTAGAAATGAGGCTGGAGAATGGAACCAAGGAACTAGCAAACAAAACTCATTATTTTCTGGTGGATCGAAGCCTCGGAGAAAACCATGAGATCATCATTGACCCTACCATTTATCAGTTTTTGTCCGACAAGTCTACAGCTGAATCAGAAGGTCAAATATTTGTTGGGGACCAAAATGAGCTGAATGACTTTTACCAGCGACACCAGGCAATAGCCAGTTGGAACACGGTAGAGAACTCTAATGGAACCCACGGAATGTACCAGCCCGAACAACTAGTCTGCCTGCTCTACTCAGTTGATCAGTGTTCAAGCAATCGAAAAAATTATTAAACAGATACCAATGGAATTGAGGTCTATTTCTTGTAGAGTAATTCTGGGCTCATAACCTCAAAGTGAGCCCCTGAAATACATCCTGTAACAGACGCTACTCCGGATATACCGAATCCAGAACATCTGTAACTGGAACGTCCCAGCGAATCCTGTCGCGGTCGACACCGCCAATTTTTCGGGCCATGACAGAAACACCGGCAAACTGGACATAGTGCTGAAGTTTTCGCATGGAAACATCATCCACCAAAGCATGGGAACAAACCGGAAGCCCCTCTTTGATCTGAAGAATTTCAAAACCGGTATGCCTGTGAAAAAGAGCAGATAAACCGGAGCCCGGAAAGCGCCAGAAATCCCAGGGCATTTCATGGGCAGGCCAGAGCGGATGTGTAAAGCAGAAAATCACCCCTCCCGGCTTGAGGATATGGTTCATCTCAATCACTGCCTTCCAGGGAAACAGCAAGTGTTCCATAACAGATACTGCCAGGATAAAATCAACACTGTCTTTGGGGTAGTGGCGGCTGAGCTCATGGACATCACCAGCCCGATCGACCCCTTCTTTCAACCTGATATCAAAACCGGAGTAGGAATTCATATGGGAAAAATCGGCTCTTCTTGAGGATTTTCCCGGCCCGATTTCCAGAAATGTCCCCTCTGGATTCCGCCAGGTCAGGGCCATAAAATCCTGGTAGACCTGATGGAACGGATCCTGCCCTGTCGGCCTTCTTAAAGGGCGGTGCAAGAGGTTCAGAAAATCCAGATAGCGCATCCGAAGCCAGTTTTTCAGAATGGTAGTATTTCGGGAAATTTTCATGGCATATTGGCCCTATGCAACCGCCCATTTCCTTTTATGGACTGACCCGCACCGATCTGAAGGATCTTCTGATGACTTTCAGGGATTTCAGTCCTCAGGGTCTGAATCAGGTTTCCGGACGAATTTTTACGGAAGTCTATCAGAAAGGAATCCGCAGCGCTCATGTTCTCGGGCAGGTCAGTGCTCCCGTGAGGCAGTTTCTGGCCGAGAAACTGGATTTCAGCCTGCCCCTTCAATGTGCCCGCCATGAATCATCAGATGGCACAACCAGACTGGTTTTCCGACTGGAGGACAGCTCCAGTATCGAAAGCGTCCTAATCCCTATGGGAGAAGATGCTGACGGTACCAGACGCACAACCCTCTGTATCTCTTCCCAGGTTGGCTGCGCCATGGGCTGCACGTTCTGCCTCACAGCCAGACAGGGACTCAAGCGCCATCTCAATCCTGCTGAAATTGTCTCCCAGGTCATCGCTGCCTCCAGAATCACTCCACCGGGCAGAATTGTCTTCATGGGAATGGGTGAGCCTCTGCACAACCGCTCCGCTGTGTTCACCGCCTGCCATATTCTCAATGAGGACTTTGGACTGGATTACTCCCGCCAGTCCATGACCATTTCCACCAGCGGCCTGATTGCCGGAATCGAGGCTCTTGCGGAAGAAGACTGCGCCCTTCTGGCGGTATCGATCAATGCCAGCGAAGACATCACCCGCTCGCGCATCATGCCCATCAATCGCCGGCATTCCCTCAAGCCTCTTATGGAATCCATTCAGGCCTATCAGCTCAAGACCCGCCGCTGGCCTCTTCTGGAGTACGTCCTTCTGAAGGGACAGAATGACACAGTGGAAGATGCCCGAAGACTCGCAGGCCGGGTACAGGGCATGAAGGCCAAAGTAAACCTGATTCCTTTTAACGAGCATCACGGTAGCGAGTTTCTTCGCCCATCCGATGAAACCATCACCCTGTTTCAGGAAGAGCTGATGCGCCTTAATATACCGGTAACAGTGAGGACTTCAAAAGGCCGGGATGTCTCGGCAGCCTGTGGGCAGCTTGCTTCCGAGGAACGGGCCCGTGATTCAGCGAGCCTTCTTTAATGCCTTGTAGATCAGCGTTGAATACGTTGCTGGCCTGACCCACTCGGAATTGGTCATCACCACCAGGCCATGTCCCTGATTGGGATACAGAACCATTCGTCCACGAACCTTTTCCTGACTGCCGTTATGCCAGACCTTCATATCGGGCTGGCCCGCATGCTCCACATTCATGCCAAGGCCCCAGTCTGTGAGCTTGCCTGAATTCAGCTTCTGTACCGACCAGAGTCTGTCTGTAAGGTTTCTGGAAATCACCTGTCTTTGCAGCAGTGCTTCCGCAAGCCTGCCCAGATCTTCCATCGATGAAAGATAGCCCCCTCCCCCAAGCTTCCAGCTTACATCGGTATCCGAAGAGGGTCGGATACTGCCATCTTCATTCCGGATATAACCCACGGCCCGATGACTCATGGGCTCCCACTGCCAGTCAGGAGTGAGAGTATGAAGTTTCAGAGGAACTGCCAGATTCTGGCTGATATAGGAATCAAAAGGCACTCCGGCCAATCGTTCAACCACAGCGCTTAAGAGAATATAGGCATGGGTGGAATAGCTGACCCTGGCTCCGGGTTCGTGAATCAGAGGAGATTTCACAAAACGGGTCAAGGCCCCGGAAACCGTCCGGTAAGGTCGGTCTCCAGCTGGAGGGGTGCTCCTGAGAACCGGCCCGTTACTGTAATGAACCACCCCACTCTGATGACACAGAAGATGCCTGATTTTCACCTCGGAATCTCCCGGATCAAACTCGCTCACAACTGAGGAAACATTCGCCTCAGAATCCAGCTTTCCGGACTCTTCCAGCTTCAGGGCTCCCAGAGCAGTTAAAACCTTGGAGATCGAAGCCCAGCGAAACAGGGTTTTGTCCGACACCGGAATCTGTCTTTCCCGATCCTCAAAACCATAGCCCCGAATTTCAATAAGCTGATTCTCCCTAAGAACCGCCACCGCCAGACCAACCGTTTCATCCTGCCTCATCTGCTCTTCCAAAGCCCGATCCAAAGCCTGTCTTTCCGGAACCGTCAACTTTTGAGGCCATTCCGAAAAAGAGGCCGGAACCAGCAGCAGAAAAAGCATCATCAAACGGACCACACCAGCCCCCTCAATGCTTGTTTTTTGTGAAAAAGTGTCACAGAATACTTTCATGCCTGATTTTTTCCTTCTCCTGAAGCCCTTTTTACCCCTTTGGGCTCTTATCTGTTTTCTGGCGTTTCTGCGGAGTCATAAGCCTCAGTCCCGGCGGCTCTATTTTTTCTGCACAGGAATCGTGGTTCTGGCCATATTCTGCGGATACGAAACGTAAAGGCAGAAGCCATATTCTTAATGGCAAGCCGCTTCAATGTGCTAATCTGATCGGGATGCACGCTGTACTTCCTGGATAGTTCCGCCAGAGTCAGCTCCTCACGAAGGGCTTCGAGAGCTACCTTGCCTTTGAATTCAGCCGAATGGGTCTTTTATTTGGACATGTTTCATCGTCTCATTGCTCAAGAGATCCACCTTATACCCTGGTCCAAATTTTTAGGGCCACCTCTGCTGGCTCCGGCTTTATTCAATCTGATTCTCACCACAAATGTGGCATTCGCCACTCTGTTTCAGCTCTGCATGGGCTGTCTTCTGCTCACTCAGATTCTGCTCTTGGGAAGTGTCCCTAAATTTCAGGGCTCTGGACAAGGCCGAAGCTGGAGATTCTTTCAAAAGATTTCATTCATCAATGTTTCTCGTTGAAGCTGGTAAGCCCTGCGATCTGAAAAATTGTCGTCTGCTTCAAAACACCACATTCGGATCCCCCCAAGGAAAAACCCCCGCCACAAGGACGAGGGTTTTCCTTTCAGTTATTCAGGATCTTAGTAGACCATGGACAGGCCGGCTGGACCTGCGAAGCGTGGCTTGGACTGCTCCAGGGCTTTCTCCACGGTCAGACCGATCTGAGCAGGGGTGTCGGCTACGAAAAGGCCACACTGACGCATAACCTTCATCTTAGCCTGAGCTGTTTCATCTCCACCGGAAATGATGGCTCCTGCATGACCCATGCGGCGTCCTGGAGGAGCGGTCTGTCCAGCAATGAAGCCAACGACAGGCTTGCTCATGTTGTCGCGAATCCAGTGAGCTGCTTCCACTTCAAGGGAGCCACCAATTTCACCAATCAGAACGACAGCATCGGTGTCGCGGTCTTTCTCAAACAGAGACAGAAGATCGATGTACTTTGTTCCAATGATGGGATCTCCACCGATTCCGATACAGGTGGACTGGCCAATTCCCAACTCGGAAAGCTGATTCACCGCTTCATAGGTCAGGGTTCCGGATTTGGAAATCAGGCCTACGCGACCTGGAGTATGGATAAAACCGGGCATGATACCGATCTTGGCCTGTCCTGGAGTGATGATACCGGGGCAGTTCGGTCCAATCAGACGGGAATTCGAGGACTTCAGAGCTGCATTGACCTTGACCATGTCATTCACTGGAATGCCTTCGGTAATACATACGACCAGTTCAATTCCGGCTTCAATCGCTTCCAGAATTGCATCGGCAGCAAATGGAGGAGGAACGAAAATCAGACTGACATTACAGCCAGTGGTTTCACGGGCTTCAAAAACAGTATCAAAAACCGGCAGACCATCGAAATCCTGGCCACCCTTGCCGGGAGTAACCCCACCGACCAGGTTGGTACCGTAT
The DNA here is from genome assembly GCA_964503595.1 of uncultured bacterium. GTDB lineage: Bacteria > Muiribacteriota > UBA6191 > UBA6191 > UBA6191 > CAZDAM01. The sequence goes on along the minus strand of CAZDAM010000030.1, from coordinate 20,917 downwards.
TCGCGGCACTGACGAGCGTGAAATCCGCCCTCTTTACCAGTAATACCCTGAACAATAACTCTGGAGTGATTGCCTACGAGAATACTCATGTGAATCTACCTCTCAGTGGGAAGAAGCCGCAGCTACGACTTTTTCAGCAGCATCCTTGATGCCGGTTGCAGTAATAATAGCTACGCCGGACTTATCCAGCATATCGCGGGCCTGTTCGGCGTTGGTGCCGGAAAGACGCACCACCAGAGGAACCTTCAGATCCACTTCCTTCATGGCGGTGATCACACCTTCAGCTACACGATCACAGCGCACAATACCACCAAAGATATTGATCAGAATGGCCTTTACATTCGGATCCCTGGTGATGATACGGAAAGCATTGGCAACCGTCTGGGCATTGGCACCGCCGCCAACATCAAGGAAGTTGGCAGGTTCACCACCGGAGTACTTGATGATGTCCATGGTACCCATGGCAAGACCGGCTCCATTGACCATACAGCCGACATTTCCGTCCAATTTGACGTAGTTCAGGCCAAAACGGGAAGCTTCAAGCTCCAATGGATCTTCTTCGTCCTCATCACGCATTTCAGCGATTTCCGGATGGCGGTACATGGCATTGTCATCAAAGGTGATTTTGCAATCCAGGGCAAAAAGCTCGCCTTCCTTGGTTGTCACCAGAGGATTGATTTCCACCAGGCTGGCATCCATTTCCATGTAGCAGCGATAAAGGCCTTTCAGAAACTCCCCGAACTTCGTGGCGATTCCTTTGTTGAAGCCGAGAGCTTTCACAATTTTGCGCAGATTGCCGGAAGTCAGACCGTTCGTAGGATCAATACAGGTTTTAACTATTTTTTCCGGAGTTTCCTCGGCTACGGCCTCAATGTCCATACCGCCTTCCGTGGAAGCGATACAGGTAATCTGGCCACGGGAGCGATCCAGAGTCAGAGCCAGGTAATATTCCTTCTCGATGTTCATACCCTGCTCCAGAAGGAGTTTGCGCACTTTCTGGCCCTCAGAGCCGGTCTGGTGAGTGATGAGCTGCATGCCAAGAATGTCCTTGGCATACTTTTTGGCTTCATCCAGAGTTTTTGCGACTTTGACGCCGCCGCCTTTTCCGCGTCCCCCGGCATGAATCTGAGCTTTGACCACGCTAACCTTGGTCGGCAGCTTCTTGACCAGTTTTTCCACATCCGCCAGCTTGTCTGTCATGTATCCAACCGGAACACTGACACCATATTTGCGGAGGATTTCCTTGGCCTGGTACTCGTGAATCTTCATGGACTCCCCTTGCAGTTAAGGTTTTGCTACAGCAATCGATTGCGCAGGATTTGGGCTGACAGGCTGGAGGGCTGGCGCATCAGACAGAAACGGATGAACTCTTGCTCCTGTTCGGGACTCCCGAACACTCTATGCCAATCCAAAAGCCGCTCTACGACTTGCGGAGTATAAAAGGATTGATGGAAATTCTCAAACCATTTCAGGGCCATTTCTCGCCACTTTGTCGCTTCCATGTCGAATTCTTCTGAATCCTTCTTGAAAAGAAGCTTCTTGAAACCCGTTTTCAGGGCAAACAGACCATCCAGCATAGCAACATCCAGAAGCTCAGAAACCGGAAGCCTGTCCTTGACTTCCTTCCAGTGCTCCTGAAACTCTTCCACCCTCCCTGCTTCGGCCAGAAGATAGGCTTTCAAAAGGCCGGAAGCCTGCTCGACAGCCTGCTCATCTCCTGCTTCCAGACCAGGAGCAAACGGCATAAGCAGGATCTTGAGATATTCCAGATTCACATATTCTTCCGAATCCATGTGATAGGTCATTTCCCGGGACAGGGCCATCCAGCCATCCGAAACACGGTTTCGGACCAGATAGAGCAGGATCTTCAGATATCGGGATTTATGGGGCGCAAGGGATGCATTGTCAAGGAGCAGCTCAGCCTGCGAAGTCTGGCCAGCATAGATCAGGGCCTCCCAAAGCAAAGGAGCCAGAGGATCCGATCCTCCCCCCTTCTGCAACAGTTGAGGCTGGCTTTCACGGGCCATTGTCACCGACTCACGTGCAAAAAAACCCAATTTCAGAGAAGACTCAAGGGCCAGCCTGTGCAAACCATGCAGTGTCAAATCTTCGGTCCCAAGACTGGCCAGATCGCGCTGAACTTCCATCCAGTGCTGCTTCATACCCTGAGCACGAGCTCTGACATTCAGGGCTTCTGGAGACAGAGCCTCTCCCGACTCCGGCAGAAGCTGCATGACGGAATCCAGCATCTGCCTCCCCAAAGCTTCGGAAGCAAGATCCCTTCTAGCCGAAAGCTCAAGCGCAAGCAGTGGAGTAAAATGCGACTCGAACTCTTCCCTGGTCGATACGGCCAGACGGCAACGCTCAGGCTGAGGAGAAGGCTGAAGTTCGGCATAAGCATTCAAAGCACCTTCCAAAGTCCTGGCCTCCACATAATCCGACAGACGATTGCCCACAGCAAAGCCATCTCCCAGATTCACCCTCATGGACATTTCCCGAAAAAACGGGGGCCAGTCCTGCTGTTTGGCCAGAAGATGCAAAAGCGCATCCGAAAGAACCAGAGGAGAGCCAACTTCCGAGCGATATTTCAGGACAAAAGCCTTGAGGGAATTGAGCCGATTGCGATCTGCCAGCACCCGAGCTGCTTCCCGGGCCGTGACCAGACTGTTGGCCTGATTGCGAAGAGCGGAAAACAGAACTTCTTCGGCATCTTCGGGTCGATCTCTTGAAAACAGCCAGACGGACAGGTTACGGGCAGGCTCGAAACTGGCTGGCTCCAGCTTGACCCGGAATCTGAGAGCGGCCTCAAGTTCCGTGTCATCGCCATTGAGACGGGCAATGGATTCCATCAACTCACCAACCTTGACATGGTTTTTCGGTAGCATGTCCAGAATCTTCCTGGCCAGATCCAGTCTTTCGCGCAGGGCCAGGGAAGTTCCTGCCTGAATCATGGTTTCCAGGCCACGGGCAAATCCTTTCTCCCCCAGCTTTTCAAGGCTTGGCTCAAGTTCTCCGGCTTCCTGGGCTGCCTGAAGATAAAGCTCGACGGATTCCGGCTCCTGAAGATAGACAATGCGCTCCAGAACCTCTCTGGTTGGAGTGGACTGAGCAATGGATTTGAGATAAGCCACCTGAAGCTGAGGCAGAATGGCCTTGTTCTCTGAAGCCGCCAGAAAAAGGCGCTCCATGATCTCCCTTCCGGGAGGATTCTTGGCCAGACTGGCCCCAAGTCCTCTTAAAAGGCCAGCCCTTTCCGCCAGGTAAACTTCACGGCTGGCCAGCTCCACCCAGCGAAGTCCTTCTTCATGGCGGCCCATGGCGAGCATGACCGCTCCCCGGTACAGATCGGCCTCTGCCGAGGTTTCATCCTCACGACTCAGAATCAGAAAAGCCTGGGAAGGATTGCCCACATCAAGAAGAGCCTCCACCAGTCGCGAGTTGTTCAGGGCTGAGCTTTGAAAGGTACTAAGAAGAAGACAGAAACAGAACGGAATTCGCATGCCAACGTGCTAGCACAGGGATAGCTCCCAGCACCCGCCTGCCCAAAAATTGCGAATCCCGCACTCAAAAGCTATAATCCGCGCGCGGCCGTACCTGACTGGTACGGCAGGGATGAAAGGAAATCAAGATGACCAAGACACCCATTACGGTAGCATACGGAGACGGCATCGGCCCCGAAATCATGGAAGCCTCGCTCAAGATTCTGAAGGCTGCCGGAGCTGAGCTTGACATCGAAGTCATTGAAATTGGCGAAAAAGTCTACCTGAAAGGCATCAAGGAAGGCATTCACCCATCCTCCTGGGACTCACTCTTAAGAACCAAGGTCTTTTACAAGGCACCGATCACCACTCCTCAGGGTGGAGGCTACAAAAGCCTGAATGTAACTACTCGCAAGGCGCTATCCCTTTATGCCAATGTCCGCCCCTGCATTTCCTATGCTCCCTATATTGCAACCTCCCATCCGGATATGGATATAGTGGTCATCCGGGAAAACGAGGAAGATACCTACTCCGGAATTGAACACCGCCATACCCAGGATGTCTACCAGTGTCTGAAGCTGATCTCCCGCCCCGGCTGTGAGCGGATCATCCGCTATGCCTTTGAATACGCCCGGGCCAACAACCGCAGGAAAGTCAGCCTGTTTGTCAAGGACAACATCATGAAAATGACGGATGGGCTGATGCACAAAGTCTTTGATGAAATCTCTCCTGAATATCCGGAAATTGAAACCAACCACTTCATCGTCGATATCGGGGCTGCCCGTCTCGCCGATACCCCCGGAATCTTCGATGTCATCGTGACCCAGAATCTTTACGGGGACATCATCTCCGATATCGCAGCCCAGATTGCCGGTTCCGTTGGACTGGCTGGGACAGCCAATATCGGACGGGCCTGCTCCATGTTTGAAGCCATCCACGGTTCTGCTCCGGACATTGCCGGACACGATATTGCCAATCCTTCCGGACTTCTTCTCGCAGGAGTCCAGATGCTGGTTCATATCGGACAGTACGAGATTGCCAACAAAGTTCATAATGCCTGGCTCAAAACCATCGAAGACGGTGTTCATACTGCTGATATCAAGGAAAACAACGCATCTTCCCGAAAAGTCGGAACCCGCCAGTTTGCCGAAGAAGTAATTGCCCGCCTCGGTGAAAAGCCTCAGATTTTCGGAGAAGCCAACTATCAGGCCCCAGAAGGTGGACTCAGTGCCAAGGAAATGCAGGAAAAGCAGCGAAAAGAAATCTGTAATATCAGTACCAAACAGGAAAAAACCCTGGTTGGAGTTGATGTCTTCATTGACTGGAGTACCTGCGAGCCGGAAACCATTGGAAAGGCCATGGAAGAAGCCGGTATTGAAGCCCTCCCTCTTTATGGAATCAGCAACCGGGGCATCAAGGTTTACCCTCGTGGAGTCAGTGAAACCTTCTGTGTTGATCACTGGAGGGTCCGCTTTGTCAAAACTGAACCATCCACAGTGTCCTACACCGATGTCATAGAACTCCTGAAGCGGATTTCCGAAGCTGGCTGGGACATCATCAAAACCGAAAATCTGTATAATTTCGACGGTGTCCGTGGTTATTCGGAAATGCACGGTTAATCTGTTTCTTTCCCTGTTCCTCCTCTCAGGCCTCTGGGGGGAGGAACCTGTAGGGGAGGTTTCTCCTTTTCTGAATCTGAATCTGCCTGAAGAGCAGTGGGTCGGACTCGGGTTCTGGCTGGCACCTCTGGCTCACCCAGCCGAAGCCCTTTACCCTCACTGCTTTTTTCAGGACAACTCCCTGTTTCAGATCCCGGTGGATCTGTTCTCCGGCCAGCTGGCATCCCTGGAAGAACTCAATGGTTACAAGGCCCGCCTCAAACTTGCCGATGGCCGCATGATCTGGTGCCACAAAAACCCCGTCAGCAAAGTCTTTGAGGAACTGGTCTTCTATAAGGATCTGGAAGAGGCCCGCAAGGCCTATACCAATCTCAAGGTATGGTCCAAAACCGGTATTGTCTACGCCTTGAACCGCAAGCAGGAAATCAGAGAAGTCCGGATCTCCCGCTTCACGCCCATGCTGGCTCTGGGAGCAGAACTCGCTCCTCCTTCAGCCGAATTTTCCCTGCGTGTCCGCCTGGAGCTTCCCGATGGTCGTGAAGTCTTCTATCCGATCAGCTTTACCGGAATCAACCGAAATTCAGTGAGCAACGGTTTAAGCCATCACTGCTTTCTGAAACCTCCCTGGGAAATGCTGAACTTCACCCAGGAAGATTTTGAACGGGCAGTCCGTGATGGAGTCCAGGAAGGCATGACCCAGGAACTGGCCGAACTGATTCTGGGGACCCCCGTGCATCGCTCTGGCCCCAAAGGCCGGGAAACCCTGATTTACAGGCAGGATGGCCGTGAGATACGCTATGTCATGCATGCAGGACGGGTTATGATTGTAAGCGATACTCAGCCCGATGAGTTTGAATGAAGCTGGAAGAACTCGAAAAAACCATTCTGGAACAAAGGCGGACCTTTTCCGGATTTACTTCCGCCTCCAGAGTTTCTGCCGAATCCCTGAAACGGCTCAAAGAACGCCAGATCCTTGATGAGAGCTCAATCAAGATTCTGCGTTTTTTTCACCTTCTGGCCCGGCACTGGCCTATGATCTGTGGCCGTCAGCTGGCTCGTCATCTGCGCCCCCTGGGAATACAGGGGCGGACCTTATGGGTGGAAGCCTCAAGTGGACTCTGGGTGGAGCAGGCAAGCCTTTACGAATCCGAGCTTCTGGGCCGCCTCAGGGAGTGCCTCCCCCGGATTCGAGTCGAAAGAATGCGTTTTCGGGCCGGCCCCTTCTTAAGTACTTACCAGAGCCAAGCCGAAGCCCGCAAGAATCGCGACGCCGGCCCCCGTAATTTTTCTGCCGAAGCGGAAGCTCTGATTCAGCTGCTGGAACCCTCAAAAACCTCGGAATAAAGCCCTGGAATACCTTCGGTCTCAAAAGTGCAGTTGGTGCGTGCGTGACAGGCAAGCCGATCGCAGGAGCGGATTTTCTTGACTGCCTTCTGAAATTCCGGCGAATCCTGTCTCAAAAGCTCCTTTGCCCCGACTGCTTTAAGACTTCCCAGGGGCTCATGAAAAGGACAGAGCTTCAGTTCACCCTCAGGGGAGATACTGAATCCGCTCTGTTCGATTGTGCAGACCTTCTCTTTTCCTCCCAGTGGGTTCGCGAAATATCTTTTCATACCCAGAAGATGCTGCCAGGAATTGGCAATCGTCAGCGGATGAATTCCCCGGTTTCTTTCCTCTCTCTGAGATTGAAGCAGAAAGTCCAGAACTCTATGAACCTCATCCAGATCAGGCCACTGCGGGTCGGCTTCCCACCAGCCATTTGCAGCTGGCTCCAGACGGGACAAAGCCTGGAAATGAATCTGGTCCACACCCGCATGGTCATGGGCAAGCTGAACCAGACTTGGAATCTCCACCAGGTTATCCCGCATCAGAATACATAAAAGCGTGATTTTGACTTCAGGATTAACCTCACGGATCCAGTTGATCAGCTCAAAAACCTTTTCAAAAGCTTCTGGACGACCTCTCAAACGAGTCTGATTTTCCGAGAACCCATCAAGAGAAATCCCAATCTGCCTCACCCCGCTATGGGCCAGATGATGGGCTCTTTGCCGGGTCAGGGCTCCTGCATTGGTCGCCACCGAAGCTTCAATACCCATCCTGACACTAAGGTGAATCAGTTCTTCGGTATAGCGCTTCAAGAAGGGTTCGCCCCCGGCGAAATTAAGACGTTTTCCAATCAGAAAGTCCTGATTCTGAACCAGAATTTCCTTCCATTCCTCAAACCTAAGACCCTCAGTCATGAGGTTTTTCCAGCAGTTACAGAACTGACAGCGATACTGGCAGGCATCAGTCACACTAAGATTGAAATACCAGTGCCTGGAATCCGACCGGTTCTCCTCTGGCTCCGGATTACGCTCCAAAAGGCCTCTCCCGATTTTCTGCCAGAAAAGCTCTGGAATCTTAACTTCTGCAAACTTCTCGAAACGATTCCAGAGTTCATGGGCTTTTTCCCAGATCCAGAGTGTTTCAACAAACTGAATCCGAAGAAAAGTTCTTAGAAGATCCCGAACTGAGGCATCGTAGCCTTCCAGCAGAAGAGGCAGAAAGTCATCATCCAAACCTTCGGAAAAAGCTCCCCGGAAAATCTCCCCATGAAGCCCGGACGGAAAATCGTCAAGAACCACATTGCAGCTTTCGCCTACCAGATAGCAAAACCGCCGCCCTCCGGCCTGATGAAATTTTAGCGCCTGTTCAAGAGGGGCATATTCAGCCTGAAAAACATGGAAGAGGTTCTGCAACCCAAAGGTACATTCCGGAGCATCTCCCACCACATAGATCCGATGAAAATCAGTCAGAATCCTTGGGCATTCCCCTCCATATCGCAAAAAATCATCCGTGGAAACGACCAGAATCCGGGACCTTCCATCCTTTACATCCAGAATCGGATCCAGATAGACCCGCATTCCAAGTCTCGATTCAGGCACAAGACTCAAAGGAGGAGTCAGGAGGGGGGAAGACAAAACTCCCCCCAGAGCATAAAGAGCAGATTGCCAATGTGGTTTTTGCTGATGAATCAACCAGAAAAGCCAGAGCTGAAGATCTTCTTCAGAACCGTTTTTCTGAGCACGCAAGCGAAAAACGGCATCCCCAAGGGGATAAAGCGGGATCTCAAAAAAAGCTTTTTTAAGCTTCAGCTGCTTTTTCTTCAGCAGATGTTTCCCCCGCTCCTTTTGTGCCTTTCCGTGCTCTTGGCTCGAATTCAAAGCCATATTTTCCATTGGATTTTACATACAGAAAGGCATTGAAAGGCTTGCCCCGCTTACTGATGAAAGCCCGTAGCAAGGAGGTCTTTCCTTTCAGGAAAAATTCCTTGGCCTCTTCCTGAGTAATCGGACGCTGACAGACTTCATTGGGCAGACGACCAACAAAAGGTTCCACAGCCTTGGGAGGCTTTTTTCCCAGTGCCTTGGGAAACTTGGGAACCTCAAAATAAAAGGCTTGGGAGCTCACCCGAAAGGTCCCTTCCTGATCCATGTATTCGCTTGAAATCTTTTCTTCGGACAGGAATTCTTCTTCTTCCTGCAATTCCTTTACCGTTTTTGTCCGGGTGGAGATAAAGCTTCCATCTTCCTGCTTCTGAAGGACTTCGACCTTGCAATCTTTCCCCAGAACCAGTTTGCCGGTGAATTCCTTGCCATCCAAAAAGAGGAATTTTTCCTCTCCAGACTCCCTCTGACTCAAAAAGTCCTGAATCCTCTGAGGATGCATATAGCGACCGGAATACTCCTTCATCATGCGGAAGGTGCACGAAGGCTCCTCACCAGAGGACTTCTCACAGGCATATCCCCAGAGGTTCTCCCGGATATCTGCCGAGCAGAGCGGGCAACTTCCGACCACAGCAGAATCCGCATAGATCTGATCGTAATCAAAGTCCTTTACCTGGGAGATCACCTCGGTAACGTATTCTTCAATTTCCTTCATGAAGTCCTTACGGGTGACCTGACCACGCTCAACATCCTTAAGCCTGGCCTCCATTTCAGCAGTGAGCTCCACAGAAGAAAGACGCCGGACCTGGACCCTTCTTAAGACATCCATCAGACGAATCGCCTTTGCAGTTGCCTTCAGGGCACTTCCGGTACGAACCACGTATTCTTTCTGAATCAGGTTTTCAATGATGTCTGCCCGGGTTGCCGGCGTTCCAATTCCCTTGCCTTCCATCGCCTCATAGAGCTCTTCATCCTTAAGTTCCTTGCCGGCCGATTCCATAAGACTTAAAAGACGGGCCTCCCCGATGCGGGAAGGCGGCTTGGTCTGAAGCTCTTCTTCCGAGTAACCACTGAGTTTCACTTCCGGCGACTTCAGCGGAGGCAGAGCCTCTTCCTCATCTTCTTTTCCGTAAACCTCAACCCAGCCAGGCACCCGAAGAAAGCGACCACGGGAACGAAACTGACAGTCTTTGACATCTGTTATCCGATCCACCACCTCGTATTCTGCCGGGGGATGAAAAATGGCCAGAAGTCTTTTTACCACCAGATCAAAAATACGGGCATCATCCCCTTCAAGCTGTTTCTTGGGCATTTCTCCGGTAGGAATGATGGCAAAGTGATCCGAGATTTTCTTGTTATCAAAAATCCTCTTGTCTCCTGCTGAAACCTTGTTCAGGACCCGTTTTGCATGCGGACCATAGGAGCCATGCCGACTCAGGGATTTCAGGACATCATCCACAATCGGTTTATAATCTTCAGGAAGGTGGCGGGAATCTGTACGCGGATAGGTCAGCACTTTTTCACGCTCGTAAAGTCTTTGAGCGGCAGAAAGCGTACGCATGGCCGACATGCCAAAACGATTGGCTGCATCCCTTTGAAGGGAAGTCAGATCGTAAAGAGGATAGGGTTTCTGCAGTGATTTCTTGCGAGTTTCCGAAGCCTTTGCAGTTCCTCGGAAAGCACTTAGGGCTTCAGCGATTTCACGGGCCTTCTTGGCATCAAAAATCTTCTCGTGGTTCTCCCGATCCCCTTCAGAAAGCTGTAAAGTTCCCTTGTAAACATGATCTCCGGCGTCGAATTCACCCTCAAATTTCCAGTAAGGGCGAGGCACATGAGTCAGAATTTCAAGCTCCCTATCCACCAGCATCCCCAGAGTAGGAGTCTGAACCCGACCCACGGAAAATACCGTGCGGTTAAAACGGGACTGCAAGCGCTTAGTCACGGCACGGGTACCATTGATTCCAATCAGCCAGTCAGATTCCGAACGGGAACGGGCCGCATCGGCCAGACCCTCAAATTCGGCTCCATCACGCAGTTCTTCTTCAAAACCACGACGAATGGCATCTTTGGTCATGGAAGAGAGCCACAGCCTCTGAACCGGCAGCCTGGATTTTTCCTTATCCACAATCGTGCGGAAAATCAGCTCCCCTTCACGCCCGGCGTCACAGGCATTGACCACTCCATCCACATCCTTGCGCTTCAAAAGCTTCTTGAGAACGGAAAACTGATCTCTGGTGCGGGAAATCACCTTCAGATCGAACTCGCCCGGAAGAATAGGAAGATCCTTCAGGAGCCAGGCCTTGTATTTCTTGTCGATATCTTCAGGGTCCATCAGTTCCAGAAGATGGCCGATGGCCCAGGAGATCACATAACTGTCTCCTTCAAAATAACCTGCCTCTTTACCCTTGATACCAAGAGCCTTACAGATATCTTCCGCTACGCTCTTCTTCTCGGCTATTACCAGTTTCTTCATCATGTACAACCTGCCAGGGAAGGGTCAATCAGGGCTCACTGTAACAAAGCGGGTTCAGACAGGCCAACCATTTTTTTGCTACAATGTAAAAAGGAACCATGAGCTGGCGTACGTCAAAACAGGAAGAATTTCGGGAAAACTTCAAGAAGGTCAGGGATTCGCTTTATGCCTTCATTCTGATCTGGATCATTGTAAACCCCATGAATTACGCTGTCTATGTGCCTGTTGGTCTCGGTATCATTCTGACTGCCCGACTTCTGGAGCACTATCTCAGAATTTAATTCTCAATCCATTGCAAATCACGGCCAGAGCCCTTCATGGAATCCAGCTTGTGACTCAAAGCCCGAAGTCCGGTAAAGGATTCCAGACTGCGGTCCAGATTGGGATTCGTCAGGCGAAGTTCGGATGCAAGGCCAAGAAAACGGGAATCCGCAACAACCTGAAGAGGCACCCTTACAAGAACCGGCTCCAGAATAACCAGGCTGAGAAAAATTCCAATCAGACCGGCTCCGGAGGCCAGAACAGCTCCCAGAAACATTACGGCACCGCGGGAATGGGTCTGAGCCAGAGAACGATCCATTCCCTGACCCAGAAGGCTCCCGAGACCCGAACAGGCAAACAGACCAAGAGGCCACCAGAAATATCGCACAGCAAAAAGGATTTCCGCCTGATGCCAGCTCAGGGAAATCGCCAGGGGATGAAGCCATGACAAAAGAGGCAGCCCCAGAATCCAGCCCAGCCATCCCCCCAGAATTCGGTGGGGGCCCTTGAACGCACCTCCAAAGGCACTGATCAGAAGAATGGCGAGGATGATGACATCCATATCAGGAGCCGGACACGCATCTTTCTTCCTTCAGAATGGCCACAAATTCATCCAGGGCATCCAATTCTGTCCTACCCAAAGGAATGACTGCTGACCAGTTCTCATCACCGACACTTCCGGGAAGATTGACCCGAATACCCAGGCCCAGAATATCCTGAAGCGGCAGAATGACATAACGACTGGGACTCCTCAGAAGCTTTCTGATTGCCCCAATCCTCAAATCTTCCAGCGTAAATTCGTCTCCCTTCTGAAAACCAAGCCAGGAAGCCATCTCAAACAGATGCTCTTCGGTCTGCATTTCCAGAAACTGAACAAAGGATTCGGAGTCATGAGTGGAAGTACAGGCCAGAGACTGGACCGGATAATGTTCAGGCCAACGATATTTCTCACTCTGATAACTGCCCCAGCCGAACAGAAGAACCCGGTAACCCGGTACATCAATCTCTTCCATCCATTCATCCACCTCTGGGGGAATGTCGCCAAGATCTTCGCCGATCAGCTCAATGCCGCTGGTCTTAAGGGCATCAATCACGTCTTTCTTGGGTCCGGGAGTCCATTCTCTGACTTCTTTCGGAAGCTTGCCATCCGGAACTTCCCAGTAGGAATACATCCCCCGGATATGATCGATGCGGATAAGGTGAAAGAATTTGACCAGCCACTCCATACGCCTCTTCCACCAGCTGAAGTTGCGCTTTTTCATGACGGGCCAGTTGTAAATGGGGTTTCCCCAGTCCTGACCGTCTTCACTATACATATCCGGCGGAACCCCAGCATGCACACCTTTCTTGAAAATTTCCGGGCGAGCCCAGTAATCCGAGGAATTGCGGGATACGTAAAGCGGCAGGTCTCCCATGAAGCGGATGCCTTTTTCGTGAGCAAAGGACTTGAGCTCCTGCCATTGCTCAAAAAGAACCCACTGCTGCCATCGCCAGAAATTCACCTCAGATGGGTGTTCTTCCTCAAAAATTCCGGCAGTTTCAGGATTCTGCTCGGATTCTTCCCAATCCCAGAATGCTTTTTTATGGTGCTCGGCAAGAGCATGGAACAGAGCGTATTCATCAAGCCATTCTTTTTCCTGTTGGCAGAAATCTTCAAAGCGGCGCAAGAGGGCTTTGGAGCCTTCCAGAAGAAAGGCAGCATAGCCTTTGCGTAAAATTTCAGATTTAATGGCATAGGCCCCCTGATAATCCACTCGGTCTTCGGAAGAAACCCCAGCGGGAACCTCAACCCTGATTGGGAGTCGGCGCAGAGATATATAAAGCGGATGCAGGGCAAAAGCGCTGATACTGGAGTAGGGAGAGGTCTCGGCCCCCATGAGAGCATTCATGGGAAGGAGCTGGACGATACTCACTCCCGTCCCGTTCAGAATCTCTACAAAGCGATACAGGGAATCCACATCGCCAATACCATAATCCCCGGGGAGGGAAAACAAGGGAGTCATTACGCCAACTTCTTTTGCCATCAATCACCTCGCAGAAGTAAGATGATAGCAAAGCCTCCCCCGGGCGTAAACGCTGAATCAGATCCGGCGATCGAGTTTCAGACCGGTCCTGGGCTCGCCTGAAACTGCCATACCCGGTTCTGTTTTGATTTCCCGGGGTTCTTCCAGGCTCTGGGTACGACTCTCACGGCCAATCATGGCAAAGAATTCCGTGCGAACCCGAATCACTTCCATTACGGCCTGCATGACACCATCGATTTGCATTTGATCACCTCCGCATCTTTTCATCGGCAGAATTCATTGACCTCTGAGTTCTTTGAGGGACAAAAACAAACAATCTTTTCGGGAAGCGCAAGTCACATGACAAAATATTTGCTATTTGTCATTTTTTTGTTAACCTTCTTGCGTAAATCCGCACCTGTAGTGTGTTGAAGATGACACACCCGAATGATTATGGAAGTTTTGAAAGTGACGAAAACCCGACACCTGCGACATCGCCCTGGCCCCCGCCGCCTCTCATGGCTTTTGCCCTCATCACTTCTTCCCACCAACCCAAGTCTCTGCAATCGGCTTGAGCTTCGCAGAACCAGCCTCAGCCTTGAGGGCTTCAGCTCCTGCTTTCTACGCTGCTTACGCTATGGAGGAGGCTTTGGAACGTGAATGTCACCCTTGTGGACTGGATACACAAGGACTTCGGCCTCTGGCCCCTTTCCCGGCTCCTGAAGATCCCCGTCCACCGTCTGAATCAGGCCCAAAATCAAGGAGGGTTCATTGTAACCCACACTCTGGGCTGTGCCGCCACCCTCTGTCTGATTGCTGCCAAGAAATTAAAGCCTCGCGGAGTTCTGCTGATTGAGCCTGGCCCCTGGCTGAGTACACCCACTTTCATGGAATTTCTTCAGTCCTGCCCCTCGAATCAGTTGCGTGAACTCTACCTGAAACAGTTCAGGACATTCTCCCATAGTTCTTCTTTTCAGGCCCAGTTTCTGGATGCCCTGAATATGAGCCTTCCGGGAATTGAAGAAATCCAGAGCATCCTGGATCAGTATCTTCATCCTGATACTCTCCTTCGTGCCGGCGTGTCCGGCACCCGTTTTTCTGTGGCTCTGGCAGATTTGGGACAACCGGAAGAGTTTCTGAAGAAACGATTCATGGACACTGGCCTCAAGACCCGTCTGGGAGCCCATTGCTTTCTTTTGAAAAACTCTGATTTTGTAACCGCGTTCTCCAACTCGGCTCAGCTTGCCGACCATTGTGCACAACTTACACTCTTAAGCCCCTCTCCTGCTGTTGCCATTCCTCGCCCAAGTCATTAAAATCACCGTAGAAAGGAACGGCAAATGCAGGCTATCAATCACTTTCACCGCCTCTTTGGCGTGCTTTCCACTTCGAAAGAATCTGAAGCAGCAATTCGGAACACTCTGGAATTTCTGGAACCGGGAACCTGGTCCCTTCACCTTCTGGATTCCCGTGACACCGCAATCGAGTTTCTGAACTACGAGCTCCCAGATCTGATTTTCATTGATCTGGCACATCTCCCCAGGAATATTACCCAGATTGAATTCACAATCCGGGAAGATCCCTGGGTCAATGGTGTCAACTTCATCGGGCTTCACGGCCAGCCCAGTGTCGACTATGTCCGGGAATCCGCCAGGTTTCGACTGGATTGCATCCTGCCCTTCGAGGCAAAAGACAACCTCAGAAAAGCCACCGAGGCTATCTTAAGAAGCCGTTCCAATCTTGTGGATACCCATTCCGTCCACGTCTTTCAGGGCCGTCCGAGTGGAGAAATCGTTCTAGACAATGATATTGAAGAAGCAGAACGTACAGCCAACCTGATTTCTAGCTTTCTCTATGAAACCAGCAGGATCGATCGCTCCCGCTTCTACTCCGTTAACATGGGCCTTTCCGAACTCTTGATCAATGCTGTTGAACATGGCAACTGCGAGATTTCCTTTGAAGATAAAACCCGCCTTCTTGAAGCTGGAACCAACATGGTGGAACACATCAAGAAGGTCACAAAAGAGCCAAAATTCGCTTCCCGCAAAGTTGTCCTGAACTACGAGATCCATGAGGACAAGTCTCTTTGGACGATTACTGACGAAGGTCACGGTTTTGACGTCCAGAAATTTCTGAAAGTTGATCCCTCCCGTCTGTTCCTGCCCCACGGGCGCGGCATCATGATGGCCAAATCCAGTTCAGACGAACTGATTTACAGTAAAAAAGGCAACCAGGTTACTTTGGTCTGCCGTCATCTTGATCTGATGGATGCACGGGTTCCTGCCGCCTTTCGTGATCAGGAACGGATCAAGTTCAATCCCGGTGAAAAGGTTTTTGATGAAGGAGAGGCCTCCAATACGCTTTACTATATTCTTAGTGGAGAATTTCAGGTCATCGCCTCAGGTCGTGAAGTCGGTTACCTGAGTCCGACTGACATCTTTATGGGAGAGATGTCCTTTCTTCTGAACAACCAGCGCTCAGCCACGGTGATTGCCGCTACCGACGCTGAGCTTCTGGCTATTCCCAAAAAATCCTTCATTCAGATCATTAAAAAGCATCCGAATACCATGGTGCTTTTATCCCGTCTTCTGGCCAAACGACTCAGCATGTCCAATATTCATGACACACCCCAGAATATTTAGTCCAGACAAACAGAAAGACTCAGTTACCTGATTCGGTTCGACCCATCAGCTGACTCAGCTTATTTTTCAAATCTTCACCCCCGAAAGGCTTGGCAAGGGAATCGTGCGCCCCGACACGCAAGGCCAGATCGATCTCGTCCTGCCCCTTACCGCTGATTACCAGAATTCTGGTCTGTGCATACACAACGGAATCCTTCATGTAGCGAAGAACCTCAAACCCGTTCATGCCGGGAAGACTCAGATCCAGAGTCACAATACGAGGCTGATGAGTAGCCAGAAGAACACCAGCCTGAAAACCATCCTGAGCAACAATCGTCTGAAAGCCCATATCCGCACAGACTTTTTCGATGTAGTCCACAATGACAGGTTCATCTTCCACAATCAGAACCTTGGGGGCATTCAATTCCGGAACGTGCTCTTCCAGTTCCTTTGGAACAGGCATTTTCCAGTCTTTCAGAAAGGCGATGAAATCATAAATTTCCACCCGATGATCCCCACGACCCGGTAATTTATATGCCCGCAGCTGACCTCTCTGAATCCAGCGAATCACGGTACGAAAATTCACACCGCAATACTTTGCAATTTCACCGGTGGTTAAAACCTTTCTTTCTACCATCGTCTAGCCCTTCAAACAGGATCGTACGTCTTGTTACGCTGGTTCAGCGCGGCCTCATTATAGAAATAAGGTTTTACACACGCAAGATACCTGAAACCATACTCCGCAGGTATTCTTCGCTACTTCTCTTCCTCGGCCTTAGAAGAGTGCTTTTGGAACCCTGAACTAATTTTTTCCCGCAATTCCCCAACCCCTTCTTCATTCAGGATCAGGTAAAAATCTATCTTCTGACTTTCCATTATCTCGATGCTTTTTTTCCAGGGCATCAACATCGCAGCTGTTGCCCAAGCATCTGCCACCATGCACGAAGAATGCAAAATCGAAGCACTTAAAACTTCTCTTTCTACCGGAAGGCCAGATTTAGGATCGATACTGTGGACGATTTTTTTCACTCCGTCCTTCCAGACTGCGCGATAGTTCCCGGAAGTCGCCAAAGAACCGTTTTCTGGCCACACAAGGCGGAAAAACTCATCCGGAGATGCCCCTTCAAGCGGCTTATGAATTCCTATCACCCACGGACCCCCTCTTGGGGATTTTCCATGAGTCAGAACCTCTCCACCCAACTCAATCATGTAATCCTCAATTCCTTCACCCTCTAAAAAGTCAGCCAGCAGATCGACGGTATAGCCTGGCGCTATGCTGTTCAAGTCAACTTCCAGGCCATCGATCTCCTTCATGATCTGATGGGAATTAAGAAATTTCAGATGGCCGAAGCCAACCTTTGCTCTGGCCTCGTTCAGAGTTTTTTCATCCGGCGACTGTGTCGGCTGTCCCGAAGGACCAAACCCCCACAAATCCACCAGTGGGCTGACGGTTGGATCATAGAGGCCCTCACTAGCCTCGTATACCTTTGCCGCAGTCTTGAGAACCCTCAGAAAATGGGTTGTGGCATCAAAAGGTTTCTGGGATGGCCAGGCGTTGAAACGATTGATTTCCGAATCTTTTCTCCAAAGTGACATGGAGGCATCCACTTCCTCCAGAATCCGGCCTACCGAAGCCCTGAGGGACTCTGTAGAACCCGAAGCCAGGGCCTTGATGGTGTAGGTGGTTCCCTGGGCTTCTCCCTGAAGCTGAACCCAGCTTTTTGCCGCCTGAAGATAGAAACTGACAAGGGCTATGACGACCAGCAGAAGACCTGCCCAGGGACGCCAGCCAATCGATTGGGATTGTTTTTGCATACGCTAACCTTACAGAAAAAAAACGGGCTCCGGAAGCTTTCGCCACCAGAACCCGCCTACATGAATTCCTGAATCAGGAACCGAAATCGTCAAGGCGAATCATATCTCTTTCCACGCCCAGATCATCAAGCATTTCTAAAACGCATTTGTTCATGATGGGAGGACCACAAAGGTAGTACTCAATGCTGCCTGGATCCGGATGCTTGTCCAGATATTCCTTCAGAAGGATATTGTGGATAAATCCCTGATAGCCTTCCCAGTCGTCTTCCGGCTTCGGATCGGAGAGCGCTACATAGTACTTGAAGTTATCAAAATCTTTCTCGATATTCTTGAAGTCATCATCATAGAACATCTCCCTTCTGGAACGGGCCCCATACCAGAATGAGGTTTTACGGCTGGTTTTTTCCGTATGGAAAAGGTGGAAAAGGTGAGAACGCATAGGCGCCATACCGGCTCCACCACCAATAAAACACATTTCCCGCTGGGTTTCCTGAATGAAGAACTCTCCGTAAGGACCGGAAATATAGACCTCATCCCCTGGCTTCAGATTAAAAATGTAAGAGGAAGCAATTCCCGGAGGAATGTCTTTTCCAGGAGGAGGTGTGGCAATCCTGACGTTGAGCATAACCATGTTGCTCTCAGCCGGATGATTGGCCATGGAATAAGCTCTTTGGGTTGCGACCCTGTTTACGGCCTTGATGTCCCAGAGCTTAAAATGATCCCAGTCCTCGTGATATTCCTTCTCAACCGCAAAATCGCTGAAGGTACATTCGTACTCAGGAATTTCAATCTGGATGTATCCACCATTTTTGAAGCGAAGCTCTTTTCCGGCCTCAATATCAAGGACCAGCTCCTTGATGAAGGTTGCCACATTGTGATTGGAGCGAACCTTGCATTTGAAGCGCTGAACCCCCATAGCCTCGTGAGGCACCTCGATATTCATGCTTTCCTTGACTTTGACCTGGCAGGAAAGGCGAACCTTTTCCTTCTGCTCTTTGCGGGAAAGCCAGCCTTCCTCACTTGGAAGAACATCGCCCCCACCTTCAAAAACCTTACATTTACAAACCCCACAGGATCCTTTGCCACCACAGGCCGAAGGAAGCAGGATATTCTGGGACAAAAGAGCCTGAAGCAAAGTCTGGCCGGAAGCTACTTCCAGCTCAGTC
Organism: uncultured bacterium; assembly: GCA_964503595.1. Classification (GTDB taxonomy): domain Bacteria; phylum Muiribacteriota; class UBA6191; order UBA6191; family UBA6191; genus CAZDAM01. Next base: position 2,274 of record CAZDAM010000030.1, on the reverse strand, counting down.
TCATCGTTGATCCTAAGCGTTACCGGACCGGAGCTGACCAGCTTGCTGGCGGCAATATTCAAAATGGCCACCAGACCAAGAATCACACCGGTAAAAACGAGAACGCTTGCTACGATTACAGTTGTATTCATCATTCCCCCTTACAGACTGATTCCGGCAAATCCCATGAAACCGATAGCCATAAGACCCGTAATAATCATGGTGATTCCCAGGCCCTGAAGTCCGTCCGGAACATGCGAGTAAAGAATTTTAGTCCGGATGGAAGCCATGGCAGTAATCGCCAGAGCCCATCCAATCCCGGAAGAAGTCCCAAACACCACGGTCTCAGCCAAATCGTATCTGCGCTCAACCATGAAAAGGGAAGAACCCAGAATGGCGCAGTTTACGGCGATCAGGGGAAGGAAAATCCCCAGTGCGGCATAGAGGCCTGGAAAATGCTTGTCCAGAATCATCTCTACCAGCTGAACCATCGCTGCAATCACAGCAATGAAAGTGATGAAGGTCAGAAACTCCAGATCGACTTCGGCAAATTTTTCACCCAGAAAGCTCGCCAGTGCTCCCTTTTTGAGGAAGTACTGGTAAACCATCCAGTTGACCGGGGTCGTAATCGTCATTACGAAAATAACGGCACAGCCCAGACCAATTGCTGTTTCCACTTTCTTGGAACAGGCCAGAAAGGAACACATTCCCAGAAAGAAGGACAGAAGGATGTTGTTGACAAAAATTGAGGAAATCGCCAATCCCAAAAGTGCTGTCATATCCATGGCTTACCTCTCAGTTCCCTTTGGTTCCGGTCAGAGAATTCTGAAACCAGATATAAAGACCCAGCAGAATAAAGGCGCCAGGAGCCAATACCATCAGGCCGTTATTTTCGTAGCCCAGGGCATACATGGACTGAGGAATGACCTGAAAGCCAGCCAGCTTCCCGGCCCCCAGAAGTTCCCTGAAAGCGGCTACGAACAAAAGCACCACGGAATAGCCCAGACTATTGCCCAGACCATCAAGAATGGATGGCCAGGGTTTATTGCCCAGAGCAAAGGCTTCCAGGCGCCCCATCACGATACAGTTGGTGATAATCAGACCCACAAAGACCGAAAGCTGCTTGGATAAATCAAACAGAAAGGCCTTCAGAAGCTGATCCACCAGAATCACCAGAGAGGCCACAATACAAAGCTCGACAATGATACGAATCCGGCTGGGAATCCCTTTACGCAAAAGAGAAATCGTGAGATTGGCGGCTACCATAACGAAAATTACCGATACACACATGACAAATGCAGGCTTGACCTGAGTTGTCACAGCCAGGGCAGAGCAGATTCCAAGAACCTGAGTCGCAATCGGATTGTTCGTAATCAGCGGGTCAGTAAGAACTTTTTTATGTGCTGCATCCATAGTTTTCCCCCTCAGCTTCCCCGAATGCGGGAAAAATAAGGTTCATACTGCATAAGGGCCTTGCGAACCATTTCCGTCACACCATTGGCTGTTATGGTGGCACCGCTGATGCCATCCACCACATGTTCTATGGGCTTGCCGGAGTCAACCGCCTTGCCCTTAGCCACAGTGACGCTCACGATCCTGTCATTCGCATCCCGTACTTTTTTTCCCACAAAATTATTCTGAAACCAGGGCTGATCAATTTCGGCTCCCAGACCCGGAGTCTCTCCGTGAGAATAAAACGTAATTCCTAAAACCGTATCAGCATCTGCTCCAAGAGCCAGATAGCCTTTCAGAGTGGACCAGAGCCCCTTACCCACAATCGGGAAAGAGAACCCAACCACCTGACCATCCACCACTTTGCGGAACAGAGCAAAACGCTTTCCTGCATCCTTTTCGGTGAGCTCTTCAGGAGTCATGCCTTCAAGAATCTTGCCTTCGGCATCAAACACCAGACCCTGGACCTGATTTTCAAACATGGAATTCAGTTCGACAGCAGTCTTACTGGTATCCCGCTCGATAACTCCAAGACTAAGCATGATGTTCTTGCGAACATCCAGCTTCTGGTTGGCTTCCTGCATCGGCTTCAGCCCGGTTGCGGCCAGAGACAACAGAATACTGCAAACCAGACAGATGGCCCCGGCATACACAAACGTATAAACATTATCGTTACGCATGGCGCAGCCTCCTTTGATTGATCCTGCCTTTGACAACATAGTAGTCAATCAGCGGGGCAAAGACATTCATGAACAGAATCGCCAGCATCATGCCTTCCGGATAGGCCGGATTCACCGTTCTGATGATGATACAAAGCGCACCAATCAGAAAGCCGTAGACCAG
>CAZDAM010000029.1:24450-31628 GCA_964503595.1 uncultured bacterium | reverse complement strand
CTCACATACCAGCTGGTATTGGAAGTCGCGGGACGGGAGTATTCAATATCTCCACTGGAATAAAGGGTTATATCAAAGCGGGAGATACCCGAAACCGGCCGATCCTGCAGCTGCATCAGGGGAAATGCTCCGGCAATCCGATCATCCAGAGTTGAAATCAGCTGGGCCCGCTTGGATTTCAGGGCATCAAAATCCGTAACACTGGCAGGAAAGGCCACCCGGAAATCGTTGGACTGGCTCAACTGGACCACTTCTGCCGGAAGGGCCGAAAGCAGAACCTTGCCTGTGGTTGCAATCTGGGCCAGTTTGGAGTCCTGAATTGCGGCAAGACTGGAAAAATGAATCCCCTGAACGGCCCCGTCCTTGATGCGCTGGGAATCCACAATATTATCCGGCAGGGATTTTACCTCACCATTTTCCCAGACATGGGTATGCAGATCATCGGCAATGCCCCCACTGACCATGGTCAGAAGAGCACTTTGCAGGGATGAAGAGCTTTCATTAATATGCTGCTCAATCGTATGGGTCTGCCCCATACGGGTCTGAATCTGGTTTCCGGTCAGAACCGTACCAGACTGAAAGCTCAGAAGTCCCAGGACAGTTGCTGCCTGAACCTGGCTGATCAGAGGCGTTTCTGCGGTCTGAATCAGACTTCCGGTAACCTGAAGATGCTGCCCAACAGACAGGGTTCCACTGGCCGTGGTCGGAGTCGTCATATCCCCAAGATTATCCAGAATAAGAGCCAGACTCCCATCAGTATTTCTAAGCTGAAATCCCCCCTGGGTGGCAATAAAGCTGGTCGCAACCAGCCCCCCGGAACTGGTCAGGTTCCCATCTTCATTGACCTTGAAAACGGTATCGGAAACCGAGCGAATGCTGTTCTTGATCAGAAACTGATCCACACTCGAGCGGGCTTCCTTGGAACCGTCCACGACAAAGGAGGTCACATTGAGACGATCATGACTGTGAGAAGTCACATAGGAAGACGCAGGTAGACCATTCAGCAAGAGAGTGTTTTCTGCGGCAAAGGCATAAGGAGTGGTGAAAAAAGCCTGACTGCCTAAAAGCCCTCCGGTATTTCTGGGGCCAACCGTCACTTCAATTTCATATGGATCATCGAATTTGAGCTGAGCACCCGTGCCCTGGCTCAAATCAAGATCCAGAGTGAACAGACCATTTTCCACCAGAACATCATTCAGGGTCTGTTCAAAGGTCGTAAAGCCGGTCGCCGCCTGAGAAACCGGACGGATTCTGATTTTGAAATTCCGGAGCTGGGTCCCACTCAGGGGTTGTCCTGTTTCCTGATTCATCAGGCGCCCCTGCCAGGTGATGATACGTGGCACGGCAGCCTGAAGTTTCAGACCCAGAAGCAGAAAAATAATGATGTACTTAAACATTTTCATGGTCGATAGCAGCATCCATATGCCGGGTTATTGGTGCTTGCCAGAATATTTCCCAGAGTAATATTTCCTGCTGACGTGCAAGCCCCAGAAGGAACCTGCAAGGTCACATAATGCATCGTACCATCCCCTACTGTATCCACCAGTTCCGCTGTCATCATAGTATTGGTTACGGTATAGACGCCGCGACGACAGGCCATAAGGGTTTCCGGCAGAGTACAGAGACTGGCCCCGGCCGAAAAACAGTCCGCCATGGCCGATTCATAGTTATTGGGAGTCAGAAGCTCCTTGAAGCAGAAGCCTGTACCAGTGGTATTGCTGCTGTCACTCACCAGAGTGAAGTCTGTCTGCACGCAACTATTGGCTCCGAAACGTGGGGCTCCGAAGGCCGTTGAAAGCATGTCTGGCTCCAGGGTCACTACAGTAGTGAAATTGGTGCTTCGCACAGAAAGTTTCCCGTTCACACTAAAGCCGATCGAACGACTGCCATCAGCAGATGCCAGTTCAATTCCTTTGATATCCTCAAAGGATCCGGTTGTTCCCTGATTGGAAAACATATCCAGGGGACGTTGGCCACTGGTTTCCGCCTTCAGAAACATTATGGGCGTCGTCGGATTATCCATTTCAATCGAAACAGGCTTGTCCCTCAGAGTGAGGACTTCGTCGGCAAGATTGAGGTTTCCAATCGCCAAAGTCTGAATGACGGTTCCGGGAATGGAAGAATCCGCCAGGTAATCTTCCGTCAGAGTTCCGGAAACAATGTGCTCAGGACCCAGCGAACCTGCTTCAAACTTTACGGCTCTTAATGCCGAAGCCTCAATGCGATCCAGAGTCAGGGAACCGGCCTGAAACTTATCTTCAGTTAAAACTTCATTGGCCATCTTGGTTAGGGTTATTGCCCCATCCTGAATCTGGGCATTGCCGATCGCCCCGTCCGCGATCCGATCGGATGTGATGGCCGAAGTGGCAATTTTGGTTCCCGGAATGGTTCCATCAGCAAAGACGGTTGTCGAAATGGCTCCATCGACCAGACGATCTCCTGGTATTGAAGAAGCAATGATGCGATCCCCTGTAATCGAGCCATCTGCAATCGAGGTCCCGTTCACCATATTCGGGTCTCCCTCAAAACGGAATTTGCTGAACTCCATTGTGGCTCTGCTCCCCATTGGCTGAATCTTCAGACGGGTTTCTTCAGCAGTCCCCCCAATCTGACGGCGAAAAGTCAAGGTCCCGTTATTTTCCAGAACCCAGCGGAATTCCCCTCCAAAGCTTCTGGCCTCAAAAAGCACCAGAGACGCAAGGGATGAGGTCGCTACAATCGTGACTGTTTTGGAACGCACCCGATCCAGCTGGTTCAGAGTCTGAATCAGACCGCCCTGGCCCGTTGCAAAACCGGCGCCAAAAGTATTGCTCTGATCCTTTCTGGCAAGCTCTGAAGGAAGAGCCGTTGCAGCAATCTTTCCAGGAGTATTGATGGGAGCAAGAGCCGTATCCGGAATGGCTGCATCTGTAGCCAGATCTTCATTCTTGATCGACCCATCCAGCACTGTCGAGCTGGTGACAATCGAACCGGAGAGGGCCTTGGGTCCAAAAATACCGTCTTGGACAACATGACGGTGCAGACCGGCAGTGACAATCGCTCCACTGGTGATGGACTGTAGACCCTGTAAAACCAGGGAGTCCGTATGATCTTCGAGTCTGTGGGTCAGCCCAATGATATTGGGTGTGTCCTGCCCTCCCGGTCGGGCTGCAATCGCAGAATCCGGGCCAAAAATCAGACTTCCGCCGATTTTTATCGTATCCATCTGAGTCGCTCCACTGACTACCATGGTCTTTGCTGTCGAAGCCCCTTTGAAAACGACATTGCGGAAAAGAGCACTTCCATCAGCTCTGACTTCAGAAACCAGAGTCCGCCCATTGGCATCCAGAACCCTCAGGGCCCCTTCTGCGATGATGGCACCGGAAAAGGACATCAGGCTGACCCGGGTGATGCTTCCATTGGCGTCCACCGTAAATACGGCAAAACCGGGAACACTGGCCTCACTTCCATTGATCACCCTGAAGCGATCCACTCCCGGCTGGGGAGTCTGTCCCGTAGCATCCAGAGTGAAACTCCTGGTTGCCGAGTTGTGCCCGTGTCCCTTGCGGGCAAAGGCAGAAGCAGGAAAGCCCCCGAAAGTACTCGCCGTCTTGGCCATGAAAGCATAGGGAACTGCCCTCAGGGGTACCACTCCGGCACTTCCTCCCCCGGCACTCAGAACCACCACTTCAACTGCATAGGACTGGTTGAAGGACAGGGTGGCCGGGACGGGAATCTCAAGATCAAAGACACCATTATCAATCAGAACGTCATTGAAGGTTGTCGTATAGACCGGAGTATCCAGGATTCCTCCACCCAGAAACGGGCGGATGTTGACCGTAAGCTGCTTTTCGATGCGTCCGTAGACCGGCCGGGGCAGTTCTGAAGTCGATCCTGAAGTGGCCGGACGGGACAGAAGCATACCCTGATAGTGCAGCACCTGGGGTATCTCAGCATGAAGACCAGAAAAACACAGAAAAAAGAGAACCAGAGCCCACAGGCTTCTGACCCCAAAAAACCGAAATGATTTTGCCAAAATCACACCCATCTCCCTCAGTTCGGACAGTCCACTCCGGGCTGGTTGCACGGCTTGCAGCTACCCGAGGAAGTTACGGAAATCACGGAACTGACTGAACGGAAGCAGTCAAAATCCGCTCCCATGCCGACAGAGGCTCTCCCGGCCTTGAAAATTAGAAGTTTACCTTTGGACTGGCACTGATCGGCATTCACCAGATATGAGGTTGCATCTGTATCACAGAATGGAACTCTTCCTGTGGAAACAAAGGACTGGGCGCTGCCGGTAAACGTGACCTTCACCGATCCCCCAACCGAAATGTCCGTCAGCACAAATTCTGTGGTTCGGGGGCTCAATTCTTCACTGCCGTTGGTCACTGCCGCCTGAAAGCTCAGAACCGAAGGCGTGGACAGGACCCGACCATCTCCAATCGTGACACGGGTTTCTTCCAGATGTTTCAGGCTGGTGGACTTCAGCTGATTTCCCCCATCCACCTGATAGCTGATCACTCCGGTCTGTCCTGTCTGCATGGCAACCGAAAGGCCCACGGTAGCCGCCGTGAAAAATTTGTAAGGAGCACCGGGATAGTCAAGCTGGGTCACCGGTGGATTCAGATTGAAGTTGACAGTAATGAGCTTCTGTTGCAGGGATTCCTGATTGCCCTGAGCATCGATCGAATAGAATTCAAAGAAATAGACCGCTTCCTGATTCAGGCTGATTGTTGTTGTGGTCTGGGTCTGAACATAATCCGAAGTCACGGCGATCAGGCTGGAAGCCGGTTTTCCATCCTCGGAAACCTTGTAGAACAGCCTCGCATCCGTTTCGTTATTGGAGAGAACAATATCCACAGCCGAACGATGGGGCCCTTCCACCGTATTGCCATTGGAAGCGTAAATCACGGTAACCGGGGCGATATTGTCCACCAGCACGAACTCAACCGGAACTGTACCTTCCCCACTTCCTGCTCCTCCCTGACCAACCAGTTCACGGGTCGATGCCGGATCCAGATTCAGGACAATCGGGGCTGTGGAGAGGAGTTCCTCTCTGGATGTGTTCAGGGCCTTGATGACAATGGTGCGCCCGTTTCCGCTGGGAACCCGAATGATGGCGAAGGTCTGCGAAGAAGGAAATTCAGCCGATACGGTCTGCATATCCGGCCCCGAAACCACCACACGATAATAGGCAATCTGGCGTTTGATGGTCGAGGAAATCGCATAGTAACGCTGACTCTCATCCTGTCTTTCCGTCATACTCAGACTGGCTGAGGGCTGAAACGAGAATGTGCCGCTTCTTTCATAGCGTTGGAGATCAGAGAGGGTAGAATCGGCAACCAGTCCAAGGCTCAGGGATTGAGGAGCCGGAAAAACCACCCGCAGGGATGCATCCACTCCAGTACCACCCAAACCATTGCCAATGCCTGACCCAGAGCCGGAATCCGACCCTCCGCCACCGCCGCCACAGCCTGCAATCAAAAAAGCCGCAAGGCACACGGAAGCCATTATTTTGATCATACGCCCGAAAGTCATACAAAAAGTATCGGGAAATAAAGGTTTCTGCTTTAGTTTTTCAGAACGATGGGAAGGTCCAGATTCCAAGCTGGAGTTCATTCTGGTCCGGGCTGAGGGTAAGGCGTTCCGGAGTCCCGTCTCCCTGAATCGCCAGACGATAAACTTCAAAATTTCCATCATAATCCGTCAGATAGTAAATCCAGTCCAAACCTTCATCGACCACCAGGCTCCGAATCAGAAAATTGGTCTTCAGCAATACCCTCTGCTCAGAATTTGTCAGGTTCAAAGCCATCAGGCGAGTAGCCCAACCCTCTGCAGGATCCTTGACACTGGCCGCAGCAAAGAAGAAAGTGCTCTTGGGATCAAAACTTCCTTCCAGAAGATCAACCCCCTCCTGTGGCAGACTCAGTCTCTTTCCATTAGTCTCGTTCAGGATAAGAAAGTTCCTCTTAAGCAATGGGTCAACCCGGCGAATCGCATAGAGGACTGCCTGGGAAGAAGGGACTACACCATCATCTTCACCGCTTCCGGGAGATTTCCTCAAAAGTTCTCCCTGATGGAAATACCAGGCCTTGATCGGCTCAATCGGATTCCGTCTCCCCAGAACCCACAGACCTTCCGGTCCGGGGATCAGGCCTCTAGCATCCTGAAAGTCCCCGATCACGCTGGTTTCAGAAAGAATCCGTCCCTCCGAGGAAAGCTCGGCCTCAAGCCACTGCCCCCCGGAAGCCCCGGATCTTAGAAAATGAAAATGGGAACCACTCAGATAAACCGGGTTGTAGTCATCCTTGGTCGATGAAAGCACCTGATAGAGAGTCCCGGTACGACCATCAAACCACTGAATGTCGCGATCTTTCTGACCACTTCCGGCTCCGCCTGTAGTACTCAGCCAGCCAAAGCCGGGAACAGGACGATCCAGCCAGCCAAACTGCACTTCAGAATAACGGCGCTGGGAACTTCCATTTCTGAGCATGGTGTAAAGCACACCTTCCCGGCTGAACCACAGACGGCTCTGGGTTTCCTCAACGGCCGGGGCTTTTGTTTCCTGACCGGGAAGAACAATCTCAACGCCCCTGCTTTCCTGCTCCTCTTCCCGAACCATGGATGCCAGAGCCAGCTCGGCACGTGCCTTGCCAGCCAGGGCTTTCGCGTTTCGGGGTGCATACTCCAGGGATTTTTCGTAATAGCGAAGAGCCAGCTCGTGATAGCCGAGTCTTTCGAAACAGGAAGCTGCCCGATTGCTGATTTCCGTCGACTGGGGCCGAAACTTCAGAATTTCACGATATTCTTTCAGAGCATGGACAAATTTTCCCCTGGATTCCCACTCCACAGCCCGCGTATAACGCTCCTGAAGAGAATCCGAAAAAGATAGAGAGCTATGAAAAAACAGAACCCACAGAAGAAAAAACTGTTTCATTCTCAGACAGAATCACTCAAATCCGGCTCAGTCGGCTCAAAAAATCCTGTACCAAATCATCCTGCCCTCTTCCAAGCAAAGTCCGCATTTTCTCCACCACCGCAGATGAAGTCAAAACCCCGGACTGCCTCAAATCGATCAGAATTTCAAGCTGACCTTGGATTTCTCCCTGTTCAAAACCTCTCTTATGTCCAATCTTCTCGCCTTCCTGCCGACCAATCTTCTCGCCTTCCTGGCGACCAATCTTCTCGCCTTCCTG
>CAZDAM010000029.1:2638-24350 GCA_964503595.1 uncultured bacterium | reverse complement strand
CGACCAATCTTCTCGCCTTCCTGGCGACCCGCTTTTTCACCTTCTTCACGGGCTACACGAACGCTTTTATTGTAAGAGCGGATCGCCCGCTCACGAGAAAGTGCTGCCAGACGAAGTTCATCATTCTTTCTGCATTGATCAAAAGCTTCAATCGCCTGGGCAATCCCCTTGTCTTTTTTCAGTTCTTCCAAAATGTCATTCATATCCTGCTCCCCCTTCAAAAACAGTGTCATCCAACGCTCTAAAGAACTGCATTGAGACAATGACTTCTGGGGCCGAAAGCGTTTTAGTTGAATAAAGTGAAACTCCAGATCCCGACTCAGTTCTTTATACGTGCTGGTTTCAAGCAGACGAAAAACGGAGTGAACCTCGGTATGTTTCTTCAGATTCCAGTCAAGAATGGAAATGCTCACAACTGGGGATGAATCTGTGTACTTCTCCGAACTCTTCAACTGGCTTGCCACCAGATGGCAGGCGTAATACAGAACTCTTTGGATATAGTCTGCTTCCTGGCGAGCCTGCATTTCAAGGTTGATGAGCTTGCCCGAAGCGGTTCTGGCTAAAATATCAAGAATACAAAGCTTGTCATCCGCGGTTTCCTTGATCTTGAAAGGATTAAGAACATCACTTTCGACAATTCTCCCGGCTCCACTCAAACCAAGAACAGCGTTGATGAAGCCATTGCGAGCCGCTTGATGCTCAGGGGAGCCGAAAACATACTTGAACACATAATCATTCGTGTAATGAAGGGTGAGCTCCTCTTCCATAGCCATATTTTAGCATGGAGCCAGTAAAAAGCCGGAGTAGCTATTCTTTTTTCGTGGTGTACTTACCCAGTTCCCGGTTCATTTTCTGGGAAGCCAGCTCAAACTCACGTCGGGCATATTCTCTGGCTTCATTAAGATCTGCCATATTGGCCACTCTGGAAAGAACCTTTTCAATCACTTCTCTTAAAATGATACGGCAGCGATACCAGGCACTGGAGCGGGGCTCGCTCTCACCAATGGGAAGCTGCCGGATCGCGGCGTCCGCCCCCAGAGTCTTTTCCTGCCATTCCTGAAAATCCTGATCCTCCAGAGCCGCTTTGCGAACTGGCACATAAAAGGTGCGACGGGCCCAGTCCGCTGAACGTTTCCGGGAGGAAAACCATTTGATGAAATCAAAAGAAGCTGCCGTTCTTTCCGGAGTCAGATCATTGAAGATACAGATATTGGTTCCGCTGACAATCGAAGCCGGGTGTCCGTTTTCCACCTGGGGAATTTCTGACATATCAAACGTGAAATTCAGTTTATTCTCCATGAAAACCCGCGAGACCACAGACGTAATGATGAAGGCTACCTTCCTGGCACCAAAATCATTCTGGTGCGAATACCCTTCCGTACGATAACCCCAACCATCGACCAGAGCCTTCATCCAGAAATCCAGGGCATTCACGGCAATATCCCCACGGATGAGAACTTCCGATTCGTCTTCACTGGTCATTTGCCCCCCCTGCTGAAGCAGGACGATCTCAAAAATCCACGGATCGATCGGAAAGGCAAACCCCTGCATTGGTACAAGCCCTTCAGCTTCTGATGACGGGGTCCTCAAGCTCAATTCCCCGCTTTCTGGATTCAGGACCACTTCCTTCTGAATTCTTTCAGAAACCTCCATCAGCTCTTTCCAGGTTTTCGGGGGCTTTTGAAGGCCAATCAGATGCAGAGCTTCCATATTGGAAAACATAACGGGAAAACTCTTGTTGAAAGGCAGGGAATAAATCGCCCCTTCATCATAGGTGGAGTTTTTCTGAAAAACCGGCCAGAGATCGGAAAATCCTTCCCAGTCCTTCAGGTAAGGAGCCATATCAAGAAGGGATTCCTCCCCTTTATCCCGGGTCAGGAACATGGTCACGCCCTCATACATCTGGGCCAGGTCCGGGGTCCGGTTCGCCATGACGGAGGCGATGATTTTCTGTTCCAGAATATCGTAGCGACCCATGAATTCTGATTTGACAAAAACCCTGTCCTGACTCTCATTATACTCACGAATCATGTCATTTAGGACATCTCCAAGTCGACCCCCAAGGCCATGCCAGAAAAGAATTTTCAGGCGACCGTCCTCGGTATATTCATTGGGCTGAACCACTCTTTCACACCCAAGCATAAAAAGCGCCAGAAACAGAGTCGCCGCAAAAACTCTAACCCTTGAGACCACTGGCCGCCTCCCCCTGAACAAAATAGCGCTGGGCAGCAAAATAAAGCACAATCAAAGGCAGAATACAGAAGGCGGACGCCGCCATAAGAAGCTCCCATTCCGTTCCTTCTGCTTGGGAAAAATAGGACAGGCCCACCTGAATCGTCCGCATATTCTCGCTATTGGTGACAATCAGAGGCCACAGAAGGGAATTCCAACTGCCCAGAAAAGTAAAAATCGAAATTGTAATAATTGGAGGCAGGGAAAGCGGGACCAGGATCCTGAACAGGAAACCAAATCGGGAACAGCCATCAATCATGGCCGCATCAAAAAGATCGCGGGGCAACTGTTGAAAGAACTGCCTGAGCATGAAAATCCCGAAGACTCCTGCCAGCCAGGGGACAATCAGGGCCATGTAGGTATCAATCCAGCCCAGATTGGACAACACCAGATAATTGGGAATCAGAAGAATCTCCTGGGGTACCATCATCGTGGCCAGAAACAGGGTGAAAAGAATATTCTTGAAAGGAAAACTGAAGTAGACAAAGGCATAAGCCGCCAGAATCGACGTCATCACCTGACCAATGGTGGTAATCAGGGCAATGATGAAACTGTTGAAAAAATATCTTCCGAATGAGGGCTGAACCTTATTCCAGGCTTTGGGATAATTTTCCAGGAGATAGGTCCGCCTGATGAGCTCTTCCTCAGAAACCTCCATCTGACCCTTGCGACCAACATATTCGACGGACACCCTACCGGGGGTTTCTTCCCCTTCCACGATCAAAACCTGCTGAAGTTCCCCACTCCTTTCCTCAATAAAAACCTTGGGCCGGGGAAACCATTGTTCCGGTTTGAGGATTTCATTGGAACTCTTGAAGGAAGTCAAAAGCATCCAGATAAAGGGAAAGCACATCAGAACCGCACCGGCAATGAGTACGGCATGCAGGGCTAGGGTCTGAAACTGGCGCCACTCGGTTCTTGTCATCTCAACCCCCGTAGTGGACTTTTTCTCCGACAAATTTTCTCTGGATCAGGGTCAGAAGGAAAATGATGAAGAACACGATATAGGCCATTGCCGAGGCATAGCCGAATTCAAAGGTCTTGAAAGCCTTCTCATACAGATAGAAAACCGCTACAACCGTGCTTCTCTGTGGGCCTCCGAACGGAGTCATCATGAAAATCTGCACAAAGACCTGAAAGCTCTGAATTGTGGACATGATGAAAATGAAAAAGGTGGTCGGCGAGAGAAGTGGCCAGGTGATATGCCTGAATTTATGCCAGGAACTGGCCCCATCCAGATCGGCCGCCTCATACAAGGAGGGAGGAATATTTTGAAGACCGGCAAGGAAGATCACGACGTTATAGCCCAGTCCTTTCCAGATACTCATGATGATGATGCAGACCAAAGCCAGGGATGGGCCGCCATATTCGGGAGGAACTTCCACTCCACACCAGCTTCCCCAGATTTCAAAGATACCCCGGGCTTCCTGAAGCCATCGGGAGGGCTCCATTCCAAGACCTACCAGAATCTGGTTGAACAGGCCATAGTTGGTGTCAAAAAGCCAGTTCCAGACCAGAGCCACAGCTGCAATCGAGGTAATCACCGGAATATAGTAGATTGTCCGGTAAATTCCCAGGCCACGAATCTTCTGGTTCAGAAGAAGAGCAATTCCAAGGGCCAGCAGAATTCCGACCGGAACACTGCCTACCGCAAAAAATACGGTATTGAGCATGGCATCCCAGAAACCCTGGTCCTTTAAAAGCTCCTGATAGTTTTCCAGACCGATGAAATGGCGCATGGGATTTTTCAGGGTGCCGCGGTGAACGGAAAGCAGAAAGGAATATACCACTGGAATCAGATGGAAGACGGCGAGGATCAGCGCCGCTGGAGCCAGATACGCAAAGGCCGAGTAATCTTGACGGTGCTCTCTCATTGCGGGTGTCATTCTAGGATCGGATGGAAGGGAAGATCCACCTTTTTATGAACCGCCTGATTTTTTTGTCTGCAACCTTTAGGGACAATCCAGCGTAGAGATGGTGTGCGTAAAACATCTTGGCTCATCATATTCTCGCTTTTCTTTCAAATCGTATCGCCGATCCTTGCTTTGAGCACGGAAGAAGAGGCCGAGCTCTTACGCCGCATGTCCCTTCGGGAGCACTACGCCACCGTTCTTTCAGAGCGGGAGCAGGAGCGCTACGACATTGAAGCCGAACTGGCCTCTTTAGAAGGAACAGGACCCCGTAACAGCATGGAAGCCCAGGAGCTTCAGCGCCGCTATCAGGAACTGAGCGTCCGGCTCAGAATCGTGGAAGAGTCCGTTCGCAACAACCAGTCCCAGCTCTATGAGGCCGAACGCCGTTTAAGTGATGCTCGCCAGACTGCCCTGAGTGAACGCGAAAGCGCGGCAACCGGGGAACTCTCTGCCGCAGTCACGGCCGCAGGTATGACCCAAATTCAGGGAGGAGTCAACGCTGCCCGTGAACTTCCTCTGGCTTTTCAGCGCCCCCCCACTCCAACCACCGGAGTGCTGAGTACGAACGGCAATGTCACAACCACCATCGAGCGCTGGAATGACGGCAATTTCTACCGGGTCAACCGGTATAGCAACGGCCCCAACCAGGGACGCTTTGCCGAAGGTGGTCGTCAGCGCCTTACCGAAGCTGAAGTCCGCTCCATGGGCTCCCAGCTTCAGACCCAGCATGTTCAAGGACTAAGAACCAATCTCGCCACAGCTGAAGCCAACGCCACGACTCTGAGGCAGCAGCTTTCCACGGCGACAACCCCAGAGCAGCGCGCCGGCATTGAAAGGCAGATGCAGGACAACCAGCGTCTGCGTCGGGAGCTTTCCCAAGAGCTCAGAAGGGTTGAGGCCCGACCTGTCCGCGATTTCATTGTCAGCGGGGTTTCATTTGCTGCCATGAGCGTGGCCATTACTGCAAGCTACAACATCATCCAGCAGGCTGTTGCAGCCAATGGAGACCTTTCCCAGGTCGATCTAGCCGCAGCTACCGCCTTTGTCACTGATGGCCAATTCTGGGCCACGACTACCGGCACCTATTTCGGAGGCATGGCCGGACGGGCATTGACAGCCTTTTTGCCCGGTCCTTTCCGGGTTCTTGGGACCATTGCCGGTGGTACCATCGGTGCACAGCTGGCATCCGGAAACTGGAGAGATGCCGACTGGGCCATGCTGGGAGCTCAGACCATCGGAAGCACCATCGGTTATATGCTGGGAGCTTTTATCGGTTCCCTTATGGGCCCCCTCGCCCCAATTGCCATCATTGTCTGCTCCATCGCCGGAGCATGGCTTGCCGAAAAAGCCCTGGAATGGATCCGCAGCGTATTCAGTCCGAAAATCACGCCCTATCAGTTTGAGGAATCCGGGGATGAAAATCGTGAGACTGTGGAAATCTTTGCCGATGCCATGCGCACAGAAAATCTGGACGAACTGGACGGCATGAGCGTGGATCAGCTCCGGGAACAGTTATGGATGAGTCATCAGGAAGTTGTCTCCTGGCAGGAAGCTGGCCCGCAGCTGGATTCTGATGCTGCCAGAGTGGAGTGGAGAAACCAGCTTCAGGAAAAAATGGTTCGTCACGAACAGGTGCGCCGGGCAATGGATCGCCGTCGTATGGAGTTTCAGGGCTTCGCCGCGGCCAATTCCTGAAAAAATCTCTGCAACTTGACAAAAAAGGCATCTACCAAGCAGCTTGTATATGGAAGAAATTCTGTCACGAGCATGCGGTAATTCTTCACCCCTGCTGTTATCCTGCAAAGGACAACAGCAAGAATTTTTAACCATTCGGAAGGAATATTAAGAGTGCAGGCTGTGCTAAAATTCAGGAAGACTTTGATCAATGATTCCGGGGAAATCAGGATTGGAATCACTCCGGACAATTTTGAGGCCTATCTCGATGTCTGCCCGGAACATCCTGAATCCATGTTTGAGCCGGATCAGATCTTTGAACTCCTGGATACAGAAGGCATTGTTTATGGCCTGGACCGGGAAAAAATCCTGGCACTGGTTCAGCGAATCAACAAGGAACGCTACCCGATCCTGGCGGAAAAAATCGCTCAGGGTCAAACAGCCCGCCCCGGGAAAGACGGTCATATCCGCTATAATTTCAGCATTGATAAGGAGCCCCATCTTACCGAATCCGATGATGGCCATATCGATTACAAGGAACTCGGCCTGATCAACAACGTCGAAAAGGATCAGCTTCTCGCCGAAAAAATCTCTCCGATTGATCCTGAACCCGGTAAGAATATCTATGGCGAGGATATCCGTCCTCCCCGCCCCAAAGAAGCCAATTTCATTCCAGGACCCAATGTCCGTATCTCCGACGATGGTCTGACCTGTTACGCCGAAATTGACGGTCAGGTTTACCTCAAGCGGATGATGATCGAAGTATCCCCTATCTATGAAGTCTCCCACGATGTGGATCTGAACATTGGAAACATCAATTTTAACGGTTCCGTTATTGTTTATGGGAATGTCCTCTCCGGTTTCACTATCAAAGCCCGCGAGAATGTCACCGTCCTGGGAGTGGTTGAGGCCGCCACTATCGTTGCCGGAGGGCATATCTTCATCAAGAAAGGAATCAAGGGGGGCGAAAAGGCTAATATTCAGTGCAAGGGGGATCTGACAGTCAAATTCATTGAATCCGCCCATATTCTCTGTCAGGGAAGTGTGCTGGTTGAAACCTCCATCATCAACAGCGATGTTCTGTGCTACTCCACCATTCAGGTTGCCCGCCAGAAGGGAACCATTGTCGGCGGACATGCTCGGGCTGTTCAGGGAATTGAGTGCCTTGAAATCGGCTCAAAGCTGGGAGTTACCACCCGGGTCACTGCCGGGGACAAATTTCTGGTCCGGGAAAGAATTCAGGAATGCATCCAGAAGATCGAAGAACTCGAAGAGCTTCTGGGAAAAATCAACGATACCCTCTACAAGGTCAAAAACCCTGGGCAACTACCCGCTGACAAACGGGACCAATACGACAGGGTTGTTTCCCAGAAAACCGAACTGGAATCTCAGAGGAAGGACTTTCAGACGAAACGGAACAAGCTGGCTTCTCTCTTCCATATGCCGACAACCGGACGTATCAAGGTTCGGAAGATCTGTCACTCCAATGTTATTATCTGTATCGGCCACAGCAGTATGACCACTAAAGGGGAATACATGCGTACCATATTCGAAGAGGATCCCCACGATAAGAAAATCCGGATCGGCTCAATCTGAAGCAGAGCAATTTGCATAAAAATACCGAAACAAACGCTTATTGAAAATGGAATTCTGTAATGAATATTTCTGTCTTCCATTCGTCCCGTGACAGATACCAACCTGCAAAACGACAAGAGTCCATCTGGCGGTAGCATTTTACAAACTGCCCTAGCGTAA
Source organism: uncultured bacterium (assembly GCA_964503595.1). Lineage (GTDB taxonomy): Bacteria > Muiribacteriota > UBA6191 > UBA6191 > UBA6191 > CAZDAM01. The sequence continues at coordinate 16,776 of CAZDAM010000029.1, read as the reverse complement.
AAGACCTCGTCCCGGTCGGGCTATCGGCATTTTTATTTCCTGTGGCTGGGGAAGAGGCTGATTCTGCGTCTGGCGCATTCTCTCCTCTTCAATCCGATCCGCCAGCCCTTCCAGCTTTTCTCTTAAGCGGCTGAAAGAACCTGCTGCATCACGTCCGATCGCATCCTGGGCTTTCTCCTGAGCCTGAGCTAAAAAGGCATCCTTACGGGTGATGGTCACCGGAATGGCTTGGGCCAGAGTCTGGTGATCCTGGTTATATCGGACTCTTAAGCGCGGATGATCCGTCCCTACCCCGATGCCCGTGAACCGGAAGAATACATGTTTGGCCGCCTGAGGCTCAAGATGAGCCACCGTCTGAAGATTATCTCCCCGGAAAAAGAGAGTGTGCTGGAGATTCTGCTTTTCCACAAGCAGGTGTATATTCTTTAGAGCCAGATATCGGGAAGGGTTGAATACCCGGGCAATCAGGACTCCCGGTTCCCCGTTGAACAGAATCTCCCGATCCAGCTGAAAGGTGATCTGGGGGGGAGAAAGCTGGAACACCCCAAGAGCTGTTTCAGCAAGTTCCATGAAAGTCTTGGAATAATGGTCCTCACTGGCCAGAATAAAGAAAAGTCCCCAGTAAAGCCCGCGAACAGCTTCAATCACTGTGGCCTCGATGAATTCACGTCGTCCTGTCTTGTAGATCTCGGAATTGGCCAGCTCAAAAAAGGGAGAGCGATTCAGGGGAATCCAGCGACCGTTATCGTTGTCCCATCCCAGAATCCGCTTCATATCCATCCCCAGGGACTCAAACCGGCGATGCTTCTCCTCTTCGTTTTTCTGAATCAGAGTGACCTGCTTGACATAGTCCTCACGGCTGGGAAGATTCTGCAGCGAGCTCATCAGTTCAATCCCCCGGTGTACCGACTCGGAGACTTCATGAATCCTTTCCAGAAGACGAAGTTCCAGACCGACAATGCGGGTCAAAGCCAGAAAATCATTCTGGTTTTCCGGGTTCACATTATAGCCTTTGGCCATGCCGACCAAGGAAGGCATCAGCTCCTTGAAACTGAAATCAGGATCGGGAACATTCAGAAAACTGCCGAATTCCACGGGAAACTGGACTGGCTCGGCCAGACCTTTGGCATAAGAGGTAACAAACTCGGCCATCCAGGGTTTAAAATTGACTTCCCAGTGATAGCGGTTGAGGTAAGTGTGAACATCCCGTAACCACTGCATGGAATCCAGGGCCACATTCTGGCGTTCTGAATAGCGGTAGGTCGGATCCATCATGCGGGCAAAAAGTTCCCGGGCCTGCTCCAGAACTCTGGCCCTCGCATAAGCCCACCGGGTCAGACGGGGCACGCTCGCCGTGTGAATCAGTCGCCCCTCCAGCCGCGGCATGGGAGACGTAAAGAAAACGGATTCCTTGATATCTTCCCGACCAATCCAGCCATCACTGATATCGCCCCGAACCGAAAGGCGCAGGCGAATCCGGTGCATGGGATGAACCGTCCGGAACAGACTTCCGGGAATACGCACAATTTCGCTGGCTTCTTCTTCCGCACTTCCTGCCAGATAGGACTGCCCACGGTACGAAACCGTCTTTTCAAATCTCTTTTCCCACTTTTCCGGCAGACGTGGCCACTGCATGTCTTCCCAGACTTCAATCCTGACATGGGAACTGACCACCGTACGGCGGGAGCGATCGTTCATGGAGACATTGACCAGAAGGTCCCGATTGGGATCATCCATCAGCCAGACATCTCCATTGGAAGGCACAATATCTGCCAGAACCGCCATAGCGTGAAAAGCCTTGAACGACATGTGGGCATGGGCCACATAGCGCTCCTGCTCCTCAGCACAAAAGCTTTTGAAAAAAAATATCAGTAGAATGAAACGCAAAAGCATGCCTGTTCCTCAGGCGTGCCCAAACGTCTAGAGAACATTTTCAATGCTGGCATCCAGTTCAGCTACCAGCCTGGCCAGGCCCGGATCCTTCATCAGCCTCTGCTTCAAATCTTCCGAGACATAGGCACCGCCTTCTTTTCTGTCGGCTGCTTTGCGAGCCGCATTGACAGATGAAGCGGATTCCCCACTCCCGGCCTCCACGGAAGAGCTCTCTGCGCCAGGGGGATCCCCCAGGACCAGCTCCACTTCGGTATCCTTGGAGAAAAAGCGTTCAATCAGTCCCCTTAAGGCTTTCCAGGGACGTTCTTCCTGAATCCTTTTATGATGGAACTGGTAGCGGATCGGCCAGTAGATTCTGAGCTTGTCCTGACTTTCATCGACGCTGGCCGGATCCAGAAGAGCATAGGCCAGTGGATCCTGTTTCTTCATTTCCCGCCGAAGCATTTCCCAGCGACGCTGGTTCTCAGCCAGGACATCTAGGCTGGAATCCCTGATCTGCGGCATGGGAGCAGGAGCAGCTGATGCCTCCGGGCCCGATTCAGAAACACTTCCCTTCAGGGCATCCTTGAGAAAACGCCTGACTTTGCCCAGAGATTCCTCAAGTTTGACCACCCGGCGTCTCAGCGTCTCGACCTCAACATCTGACGCCTGCTTTCCCCCGGACGCTCCAGGCCCAAAGGCCAGAAGTCCGGCTTCCAGATGGGCTACCCGATGAGGTGAAAACTGCATCTGGTCCGAAACCAGACCCAGATGGGCCAGAAAATCACGCCAGAGACTGTAGTCGGACTGTAAAACCCAGTCCGGAACGGACTGAGCCGGATTCGATGCCTTCAAAAGAAGCCCCAGAAAATCCTGACTTCGCATCATCAGCTGGGAGAGCAGGTCCTCGGGCTGGGCGCCGGCATCCAGAAGAGCCCTCACCCGCTTCAGAAGATCATTCCCGTTTTCCTCGAATCTGGCCTTTAAAATGGCATCGATCTCACTGGCCGGGGATTCTCCCATCAGCTCCTGCCAGTCTTTCAGGCTGATTTTTGTCCCGCAGAGATGAACGGCCTGCTCAAGAAGGGTCAAAGTATCGCGAAGTCCACCGCCCCCTCTTTCCGCAATACGCATCAGGGCAGATTCTTCGACTTCAAGGCCTTCAGCTTCCGAAATCTCGGAAAGGCGCATTCTCACATCCTCAGGAGCCAGAAGCTGAAACTGGACCCGGATGCAGCGGGAACGAATCGTTGGCAGAATTTTTTCCGGTTCTGTAGTTGCCAGAATAAACACCACCCAGGGAGGCGGCTCTTCCAGGGTCTTCAAAAAGGCGTTGGCGGCATGCTCCGTAAGCATATGCGCCTCATCAATCACAAAGACCTTGAAGCAGTCCCGTCCCCCCATCGGAGCCGTATGAGCCATTTCCGAAACCCGCCGGAACTCCTCAATCCCCCTGTGAGAGGCTGCATCAAGTTCGATGTAGTCGGCATAGGCACCCCGCGAAAAAGCCTCACAGGGGGGGCAGGTACCACAGGGGGCACCCTCAACCGGATTCTTGCAGTTCAGGGCCTTGGCCACAATTTTGGCACAGGTTGTCTTGCCCGTACCCCGAGGACCCGAAAAAAGCCAGGCATGGGAAAAGCTTCCGCCCTGGATTGCATTCCTGAGCATGCGGACCGCAGTTCTCTGTCCACTGAGCTCTCCCCAGGTTGAAGGTCGATATTTTCGATAAAGACTTGCCTGCATAAACTCTCAGTTCTTTTTCTGGTATTCCAGAATACTCTGAAGACTCTGGCGATTGGCCCGACAGGCCTCAGCAAAGGGCCCTCCGGCTTTGTCAGCCAGAACTCTGTCATAAGCATCAATGGCCTTCTGATACTGAAACTGGCTCTGGAAGGCCAATGCCTTCAGATACCAGCTCTCCGCAACGGCTCCAAACTGTTTTTCGAAGGAATCCATAAGGTCCAGAAGATCCTGATTGCGTTCCACCCCCTGATAGGAGCGCCCCAGCCAGAGCGTACTTTCCGCATCAATCAGCCTATCTTCACTGTACTCCAGCGCCAGCTCCATAAAGCGGATCACTTCCGGAAAGCCCCCTCTTGCCCAGGCCGATTCCGCCGCCCGACGAGAAGCCGTAGCCCCGATCCGATTCGCATCCTCATAACCTTTTCCCAGAAGCGGGGTGAGAATATCCAGAGCCTGCAATGCATAATCCTGATCCAGATATACCTGGGCCAGAAGAGAACGCAGCTCCGCATCCTGGGATGCAATTCCCAAGGCTTTTTTCAAAAGGCGCAGTTCACGGGTAAAATCTCGCTGTTCCTGAGGAAAATGGCGCATCAATCGTATCGCACGGGCAGAGAGCTCAACCACTTCGGGATGCTCTTCAATCCCGTTTCTTTGAAACCGGATCAGATAATCATTCAGTTCTTTTTGCGTGTCCGGACTCAAATCCTGCCGGGCATTCTTCTCTTCCGAAGCTATCTCAAGCCAGATCCGGCTCATGCGCTCATGAACCTCAAGACTTTTGGGAGAGAGCCTTTCACAAAGACGCAGATACTTCAGAAGCTCCCAGGCAGAAGCCCGGTTTCTTCTCAGAAGATCGGCATTCCGAAAAAGGTTTTCCAGGAGATTTCCCATTTTCTGGGCAATCGCTTCATCTTCTTCAAAACGTCCGGGATCCTTTTTGCGCAAAGCACTTAAAAGAACAGCGGCTTCATCCAGAAAGCCCGCCTCAACCAGAAGATCCAAAGCCTCGCTCAAATCCTCAAAGCTGGCATCCCTGAGGCCGGCAAAATCCAGAAGAATATCTCTTCCTCTTTGTTTGGCTCCATGAGTATCCGGGTAACCGATCACAGTTTTTCCCAGTTCAAACAGAGTTCCCGGGACATCTCTTGAAACCAGCAGAAGATCCCTCAAACGGGAAATCCCCTCTTCAACCGCCCCGAATTTCAGCATCAGATCCGCTTCCAGACGAATCTGTTCATATCCATAGTCATAGGGGTAGGCCCCCAGAACATGCTGAAGCTTGGCCGCTTCTTCCTGAACCTTCTCAAGGCCCGGATTCAAACGGGTGGACAGATTGAGATAGACCTGGGAAAGAGCAAACTGCTTTCTTTCATAAAGCACCCGGGCATAGGAAAACAGATAAATCGGATTGAAGCTTTCCTGCCGGAACTCCCGCTCAAAAAAGGCTGCGGCTTCTTCATAACGCTCGATATAAAGAAAATAGTCTCCCAGCTGGCCCCACTGAAAACCGTCATAGCGGGAATTGTCCTCCAGCCACAGATAGACCCGCGCCAGAAAAGGAGCATGGACCTTTTTCTCCAGTTCCTTCATCAGTTCATACTGCCGGCCCGGCCTTCGCTGAAGCGAGGCCCAGAGCCTCTGAAAATATGTCCATGCCTTGTCGGCGTCCTGCCGGGAGTTGAGAATCACGGCCTGGGTAATCATCTGCTCCCAGAAGAGATCTTCCTTGCCCTCAGGAAGAAGATATCCGGAGACCGATTCTGCCAGCCCCGCCAGTCGATCCGCCTGGTTGGTCTCCTGATAAATCCGGGCCAGGAACTTGAAAATACCCAGGTCTCTTGGCTTTAGAAACAGAGCCATTTCCAGAAGTTCCTGGGCCCGGCCATAATCCTTTTTTTTCATCAGGATTTCCGAGGCCTCCATCAGATCCTCGAAATTGAACCGCCCCTGAGCTGAAGAGTTGGCCCTGGGTCCCTCAGTGGACTGCACGGTTTCCGTACTCAGCTTTCCCTCGGGAGCCAATGGAGCGGGACTTCCGTCCCTGCGTCTGACTTCAGAAACCAGCGTCCCGGCAAGAATCAAAAATAGAAATAACCTCATATCGTTCTTGTACGGGCCACCAGCATCATATCCAGAAGAACAGCCGCCAGCATGGCTTCCACAACAGGTACTGCCCGAAGTGCCACACAAGGGTCATGGCGCCCCTTCAGATTGAGTATACAGGCTTCGTTCTTTCGATTCACGGTCTTCTGGGGCAGGAATATCGATGCTGTCGGCTTAAAACTGACTGTTACGACAACCGGCATTCCGTTGGAAACCCCTCCCAGGATTCCTCCGGCATGATTGCTCAGGAATCCTTCAGGACTGATTTCATCATTATGACTGGAGCCCGCCATGAGGGAGGATTCAACTCCACTTCCTATTTCCACGGCCTTGGCAGCCGGAAGGCTCATCATGGCAAAGGCAATCCTGGCATCGAGCTTTTCATAAACCGGCTCACCGAGGCCGACAGGGACTCCAAGGGCTTCTACCCGGACTTTACCACCAACCGAATCGCCTTTTCTGCGGGCTTCTTCAATCACGGACTCCAGGCCCTCTTCCACGCCCCCTACTTCAATCAGATTCCCCCGAACCTCAATGCCCTCAAGGCTTAGAAACTGTCTTGCCACAGCTCCGGCAATGACCCGTCCGGCAGTTTCCCGGGCGCTGGCACGACCCCCCCCTGCAATATCATGCAGGCCATATTTTTTTTCCCAGGTGTATTCAGCATGCCCCGGACGATACATTTCCTTAAGCTCTTCATAGGCAGTGGAACGAGCATCCATATTCGGAATCCGAAAACAGAGCGGAGCTCCCGTCGTCACTCCCTTAAGAAGCCCGGAAACCACCTCGGCCTGATCCGCCTCCTGTCGCTGGGAAGTCAGGGGTTTTCCCGGCCTTCTGCGATTCAGTTCGGCCTGAATTTTTTCCAGATTAAGTTCCAGTCCGGCTGGAACCCCGTCCAGTACAACACCGATTTCCGGCCCATGACTCTCACCATAGGTTGTAAACCGGTAGATCAGGCCGAAGCTGTTGAGACTCAAGGCTTCTTACCTGCTTCCGGAGTCTGAAAGCCCACCTGAATCGAATCTCCCCAGGTCAGGGTTTCAAAAGGCCTGCCGGTTCGCTTCAGAATATCCCAGGCCCGTCCATAGGAGCCCCGTGTGGTTTCATCCTTATTGCCAAGTTCCCAGATACAGGTGGGCAGAATGACATCCGGCTGCACCACATCCACCACTGCTTCAAACAGCTTCAACTCTTCTTCATCATTCGTAGCTGGCAGAGGAGTCAGAAGAAGATGGGTTTTTCTTTCGCTTTCCCCCACCCGGCCCATCACCTTCAGAGCAGTTCTTAAATCGGTTTCGGCCAGATAGAGGATATTGAGCTTTTCGGCAATGGCGAAGCGAAACGAGCGTAGATCCACGTCCATGGCTGACGGGTGACGATAGCGTCCCGGCAGTGCCTCAATGAAAATGGACATGTCATAGGGCCCAAGAGAATAAAGCTCGCGGTTTTCCCAGGCGTCAAAGCCAATCACGCCATTCAGACAGAGATTCTCCATTCCTGAGGGTACAATGACCAGCTTGTCCTTGGAAATCAGGCGATTCACAATATCCAGATCCAGATGATCCGGCAGTCGGTGAGTTACAAAGCAGATATCGAGAAGATCGGTAAGCTCGGGAAACAGATTTTCCTGAACTCTCCAGTACAGATCCCAGACATGCAGTCCACTGACTACATCCACCCCGATATTGAGTTTGGGAGTCTGAAGGATGACCCCTCCATTATAGAGCTGATGGATGAAAACACCGTTTTCCACGGGCCTTTCCTTCAGAAGCTTCAGAACCCGTTTCATCCGGCGCTCATAAAACTCCATCATGGAAGGAGAATGATTCATCCCTGGAGAGCCCATGATGGTGTCAAGCTCAAGAAGTGCCTTGCGATGCTCATTGGACTGAAACTTCACACTTTCGATCTGATCCAGCTTCTCTTCGATTTTTTTCAGGTCCTTGCGAAGCTGAGGAGTCCCGTGAACGACAAACTGGGAATTGAATCCCCCAAAACCATCATAGGCCTTGTGGATATTTCCCGGATCGTCCGTCCAGCGTGTCCCGTCAATCAGAAACTTGTAGGCATGGGACCCCGGAGCCTTCAGTTTCAACTCGGTTTCCCAGATACCCGTCTCCTTTTCCTGCATCGGATTGGAGCCTTTTTTCCAGTCATTGAAAGTACCCAGAACTTCCACGGAAGCAGCCTGTCCCTGGTAGTTCAGGCGAACCTGATTGTCCTTGACATCCGGATAGCTGAAGCCATGAGAAGTCACCTTTTTCTCGGCCATTTTGACGGCAGCCTGGGCCTGAACCACTCCACAGCCCTGCTGCTCGACCGGTACACTTTCCAGGCGTTTGGCCGAAACCATCAGGATTTCCTTCACATTTTCCGGACTCAGATCCGGATTGGCTTCGAGCATCTGGGCAATGATGGAGCAGACAATCGGAGCTGAAAAGCTGGTTCCGTCCACATGCTGGTAATGCGGATGAATCAGCTTGAATTCCATGGATTTATGCTTCATGAAATCCAGGCGTTCCTGAAAGTCCCTCATTCCTTCAAGCTGCTGCTTGAAAGATACCGGCCAGGCAAAATCGGCCAGAAGAGAGTCCATATGAGCATTGGAAGAGGCATGAGCCAGTGCCCAGACCAGTTCGGCCTCACGGTAGAAATCGGTTCCCGGAAGAATTGGAGCCGCCACCCAGATTCCAGGCGCAATGATTTCCGGCTTGAGAATTCCGTCTGCCGTAATCCCGAAACTGGAGTGATACATGTGGTGCTTGTCAGCCTGAAGGGAATTGCGATCATCCAGTCCGCCCACGGTAATCACACTGGGAGAATTCCCCGGAGGAGTCACCCGCATCCAGGATTCATTGCCAGCTGCAACCACAACATTGATCCCCGCCTGGACCGCCTCTTCCGCGGCATGATTGATCACGCTTTCCCGAAAGGAGGCTGTCTCATCACCCGCGCCAAGCGAGATATTGAGAATTCTTAAGTTGTAGCGCTTCTTTTTACGAATACACCATTCAATCCCGGCAACAATTGCCTCTGTGGTAAAGCCGTAATCCCCCATGACCTTCAAAAGGGCCACATTGGATTCATAGGCAATTCCCTTGTAGAGACCTTCAGACAGCCAGCCATTGCCTACAGCTGAAACACAGGTCTGCATTCCGTGCCAGCTATGACCATCCGGCTTTTCAAAATTCGACTTGGGAGCATTGGGGGAACCCAGATCCTTGTAGGCCACCACCCGGCGGGACGGTCGCATGATGTCAGGATGCGGATAGAACCCTCCATCCAGAAACCCGATGCAGATTCCTTTGCCGGTATAGGCCGGATTGGCATCCAGTCTGAGGGGGGTCGGCAAAATCGTATATTCACTGCGGGACTTTAGAATTCGAACCGAACGCAGTTCATCCACAAAATCATCTTCAAGACTCTGCTTCAGAATGTCTTCCATGCCCCGAACCCCTCTTTGCCTCAACTTTGAGGAAAAAATAAAGTCCTGGGACGATTCCTTCAGTTTCTGTTCCAGTCTTTCGCGAGTCACTGTAGGAAGGGCGGAAACATCCGAGCGGCTTAAAAGATCACGGGCAGCGCCAACACTCAGATTCAGAATTTTTTCGGGCATCAGTTCGCAGGAATACAGAAGCTCCAGAGCCAGTTGCTCTTCGCCTCCATGTTCAAGGGCCCGCATAGCCTGCTCCCTGAGGTTTCTTTCTGTTCTAAGAGAATTCAGAAACCGCTTCACAGCCCCCTCCTCAGTACAAAATTACGGTAATACCAAAGAATTTTGTCCTCATTATTCTGCCAGGCAGGATAGCGCTGACGAATTTTTTCCAGAATATGTTCTTCTGTCTGGCGATGAAAATCCAAGAGGTCCGCATCGACTTGCTGGCGGCAAATTGGGCATTGTGTCTGCATGGGCATATCTCCTCGCCGCCCAATATAAAGAGGTTGGGGTGGCTTCTCAAGCCGTGTGCAAATTGCACCTAAAAGAAGCTCAGAAAATCCTTGGGTTCGGGTGTTGTTGTCCTGAGGGATTCAGCCGAAACAAAAAGCTCATACGGATCCGGTACAAAAGCGATCCGATCTCCAGCCTTCAGGTGGGCTCCCGAATCGATCAGAGCATCCAGCCGACCCTGAAAGTGAAAGAGAACCCGCGGACACTGAACACTGATCGCATCTTCGCGCACTTCAACCTGTCCATCACAGGGAGACAGAATGCCGTGAAGCTGATGGGTTTTCAAAAAAGTAAACGGCTTATCCTTCTCAAAGTTTTCCAGAATGATGGCCTGGCCCTCAAACGGCCACTTCAGAGCCTGATGGGCGATTTTCTTGCTCTGAAACCAGGCCAGCATTCTTTTCTCCAGAACCCCGGCACTCAGAACCGCATCCGAATTGACCGCAAGGCCCTCTTTGCCCAGAGTCTTTACCAGAGCTTCTTTTTCCATCTCAAGCATACGTGCCAGCTCACGAAATTTTGGCACCGAGGACGTAAAACGGGCTTCATACTCCAGTTCCTCGATTCTCTTGAGACTGCGGCGAATCGGGAAAGTGAGAATTTCCTCCCGACCCTTCAGACTTCGCGCGACATAGTCCCCGACTTCAGCCTTGTTCAGGCTGGCCTCCGGATCTTTTTTCCGGACTTTCTGGTAATCCGATGCATACTGGTTCAATTCCCCTCTCAAGGTATCAAGCCCCATGGCCTGAACCCCGTGAAGACCCAGGGAAGCCACATAGGTTCCAAGTGATTTCCGGGCCCGGTTGTCGGCATGGGAAGCTTCCCACCAGGACTGGAACTCGGCCTTGAGCTGAGGGTCCTCGATGCGTTTCAGGGCCAGTGCCGCTGCCTGGGAGAGCTGATTGGGAGAGCTTCTGAGTCTTCCCTGAAGCAAATCGGGAATTTCCTGTTCCGGGCCTTTCTCCAGCATGGAACCTTCAATTGCCAGATCCCCCGCATCCACCAGTTTTCTCTGGGAGGGAACCGGGCGGCTCTGTTCTCTTAAAATCTCATTCTGGGCCAGCCTGGAATGCACAGCCCGAAGACGCTTCTGCTCTTCACGATACTGCTCTGCCAGCCTTGGGGGCAAACGCGTAGCCTGATCCAGAGTGGCGATCCGGTTCTGGGTATTGGCCAGGGTCTCGCGGGTGGCCTGCTCGGCTCCCTCCTGGGTTCTCTCCCAGAAAACCTGCTCTTCCGTTGTTGTCAAAACAACTGAATAGCGGGTAGAAGCAAACTGGGCCTGAGCTGAGATCGGATCAAAAAGACCCTCGTAAAGATCTTCTGCTCCAGGCCGAAAGACAAACAGGGCTAGCAGGAATACAAATCGCATGCCCCAAGGATATCAGAAGGCCCGCTGTTCCGGGGTAGATTCAAAATCCTCTCTGGTTCTGACCGGTCCACAGGGAGACTGGCCGGAAGATCTTCCAAGAAAGCCCCCTCCCTGATTTCCTCCGGTATCACAGGTTACACAGGGAGAGGTGATACAACCCATATTGTAGCTGTTCCCATCTTCATCTTCGGCAAAAATCAACTGATACACTCCAAGAACCGGGGTATCCACCGAACGGGCCCTGGCATCCGGATCCAGATCAAAATAGTCGCGGGTAAAATCTTCCACATTCGTATAACGAAATCCCAGTCCATCCCCTTCTGCAAGTTGAAGCTCGGGCATACCGGAAGCATCTCTTCCATTCTGTGGCCCTGGAACCACGCCCAGCTGGGCTGCCATACCTTCGGGACTTTCGGGATCCAGTTCCCTGTTCCCACGGGACAGGAAAGCCACCGTGGAATCCCGGACGGTTCCGCCCCCTTCACCATTCAGACTGTTGGTTTCAATCTCAGGACTGCTGCTGGAATCAAAACTGCTCCGCCCACCAGGATTTGAATTCGCAAAAGAACTCTCATAATTCGACGCCTGTGGATTTTCGCCATGAATCTGATTGGACTGTTCGACCACATTGCTGACTTTAATTGGGGTTTTACCCACAAAAATATCGGAGCGCCGAAACAAATCGGCGTTGTTATTCGCCTCCAGAAGGGCCATCGCCTTAATCGCTTCAAAACCGGCCCGGATCTCAACCAGTTCCGGTAGCCCGGCATCTCCCCAGCCATTGAGCTCTGAATCGCGGCGGCTTTGCAGAAAAGCAAACAGTTTTTCTTCCGAAAGAGAGTTGCTCCCCTCTTCCATCAGCTCCGGATCTGAAGTCGTTGTTCCATTTTTAGCTGTATAGCCCTCCATATAAGCGCTTCGGCAACCAGCGGCATCAGATGGGGGAGCCACACCTTTTTCTCCAGCAGATTTACAAAGAGCAGTTTTCTGCTCATCGCTCACCATATCCGAGTTATAGAGGAGCATGCCCTTTTCTTCCTCAATTCTTCTGGGAAGGATCTCTCCGGCAATATTCTGCTTCAATGCAGAGACGCAACCGGACAGTCCCTTGCCCTGGCAACGCTCGGGTAAAACCTCATTCATACTGTTCAGAAAGGATTCAGAGCCTAAGAGGATATTTCCGTCATAATCTTCCGGAAGTTTGCCCTCTTCATCCATAAAGCCCATTTCATCCTGGTTATAGTCCAGTTGACACTGCTCAGGAGGAGTCCCCTGCTCAGCACACTGGTTCAGCGCACCGTATGTTGCATGGGACAGAGCAAGAACCTCTCTCATACCACAAAGACCGTAGAAATTGTCATCCAGATATTTACAGGCATCTCCCTCATAATAGGGATCATTGCGGATATCTGCCGCAGACACCGTGCGGCTGCATTCCCCATTGGTAAAGCTGGTCTGATCGATAGCACATTTTAACTGGCGCTCAAACAAGGGATCATTCTTCAGAAAGTCCTGCCCCTTCTGGGTCTGCCCCGCCCGGACATAACCACTGAAAATTGCTCCATAAGCCGCCGAACGATCCCGCCCGATGTTGAAGGTCAGAATCTCCGCCTGCTTGCACACTGCCAGATTGGATGAGGTTCCGTCCCCACAGACAGAGCCGGAGAGAGAAGCAAGCTCAGGATTGGCCTGAAAAGCGCTATCCCGCTCATCTGAACCTACCGCCATACCATAGTTTCTGGCGGCGCACTGGTCCTCATTGTCCCCTACATTTCGGGGCTGACAGGCACCAAGAACCTCCACTGCCTCTTCATAGAAACTTCTTTGAGCCGATTCATTTCCACTCAGACTATTGCACTCTCGGGCAACAATGCGGGGCAATTCTGCACCATTGGCATCTACGCTGCAGTCAATTTCCGTCTCTTCGGAAACAGAAACCCCCTGAAGCTGGTAAAAGCAGATGGCCAGAATCAAAAGTTTTCGCATGGTTTCGTTTCCTTCCCGTTCATGATCTTAATTATAAGCAAAACAGCCGCGGCGGCAAGCCTGCGGCTGTTTTATCAAACGGGCTTATTCCGGCTGAATATTGAGCCCACCAGTGGACTCAACCATCATACCTTCCACAAAATTAGCCAGATTTTCCTTCAGGCAGGTCTCGTAATTGCCCGGGCCATACATCTGTTCACATTCATCCAGCTTCTCTTCAGAGATCCCTTTATCCAGATAGGTCTGGCGACTGTTCTGTACCGGAGCCTCCCCACCTTCATTTTCAACAACGGCAATCCCCACAACCTGCTGGCCATCCGCAGTTCTCATAACCCTTCTGTTCAAAAGGCTATCCTGAACGGCGGCCTCTCCATCCTCAATTTCAAGATTGGCGACACGTATGGTTTCATCCAGTTCCGCAGAAGACAGTGGCGGGAGAGGGCGGAACTCAGCGGGGGTTTCCTGCCCCTCCTCTTCATTCTCCCCAGAACGCAGGCCTGAAGATGGCCGATTCCTTTCAGGAATTTCGACAATATCAGACTCTGTTTCTGCTTCATCCATTAAATCATTAAAGAAATCGTTGTTGAAATCTTCATTGGTATCGACTTCAGGGCTGGCAATGGAATCCTGCTGGTCTTCCTCTTCACGAATTTCATCTTCCGTTACAGCAGAAGTCCCTTCATTCCAGAAGCCATTGCCTGATTCCGGCTCGGCCACCGTATTTTCGTCAGACTCCGGCTCATCGCCAACATTCATTCTAGAGTTAGAAGGAGAAGCCTCTTCTTCCTCGGGCTCCACCGTTTCCGGTTCAGGGGAAACTTCCGTTCCCTGCCAACCGCCCTGGATGCCGGAAGCCCTACTATTTGCCACCGTTTCCGGTTCAGGGGAAACTTCCGTTCCCTGACCTTCTCTATTCAGGAACTCATCGAGGGCGTCCTGATTGGAGCCATCGAATTCATCGGGTGAAACCGGTTCCGTACTGGGAATCTCCATTGCCCCTTCATTTTCCTGCTCAGTCTTTGCATCATCCTCTGGAACTTCAGGAGCGGTGACCACGCTCGTTTCTCCTGATCTCCGGGCGTTCTCCTCGTCAGACGCTCCTGA
>CAZDAM010000029.1:0-2538 GCA_964503595.1 uncultured bacterium | reverse complement strand
CTCCTGATCTCCGGGCGTTCTCCTCGTCAGACGCTCCTGAAGGCCGTGGCGCAGGAACCGGCGCCTCTTCCGTGGATGTTCCGGAAGGTTCTGAAGCGGAAACCACAACAACCTCGCCAGTCTCAATCGGAGCCGTATCAACAGCTTCTTTCTGCTCAGGGGCTGCCGTCTCTTCGGTGGAGGTCTCTGGAGCCGAATCCTCACGGCCGGCAATGCGGGAGCAATCAGCCCCCAGGCGGACAGGGGGACCTATAAAATCAGAAGCACAGTCCGTACTGACCGGGCGATAAGGAATAGGAAGGCTGGAATTGTAGGCTTCAATCTCAGCCGTTGTAGGATTCGTCAAAGGGAGGGGTTCCCCGGCTTCGGCCGCCTCACGGGCCTGCTGAATACGGGATGGGGTGGTTTCCGAACCGGAGTCCTCCGGGGTATCCCCCATCAGACCCATCAGATCTCCAAGGCTGTTGTTACCACCGGGAGCAGGATAACAGACGCCTTTTTCCTCATCTTCAACGCTTAGAATATTCCCGGCATCATCCTGAACCACCTTAAGTCCTTCAGAATAAGGAAGAGGACTGCCTAGCATATCCTTGATCAGATCACCATTCACGGTACGGGCATTACCATCTTCATCGCGATAAACTCCACGGGTAAAGGCCCCGGGAGGCTCACCCAGAAGGCTCTGATTCGCATCGGATGCCGGCTCTTCTGAAGACTCTTCTCTCTCTGGTGTGGTGGCAACCCTGCTCTCTGCTCTGGCAACCCTGCTCTCTGCTCTGGCAACGGTGCTCTCTGCTCTGGCAACGGTGGCCACTGTGGGAGCAGGATCGGGTGTTTCAACAGTTACAGGCGATGCGACATCTCCTGATTCTGAAGGAGGAAGAGGCCGCACCCCAAGGTTAGTACCGAACAAGTTATTTGCGCCACACTGGAGTCCCGGAAGCCAGCCAGGAAATGACCAGCCACGGCGATCACAAGGGTCCGATGGCTCAGAGTCTGTCGTAGTTGTCGCAACGGGGCTCGCCAGAAGGCAGAAACCCATCAAAGCCGAGCGAAACAGAAAACTGGGCAGTCTGTTAGAACTGGAATACCGCATAGAAATCCTCCCGAACACACCTCAACAGGACTACGTCATCTGGATACGATATGTTGCACTCTTAAGGCAGACTCTTGTCATTAGGCACCCAGAAAGAGCTTCCTTCTGCCGGAGCAATCGCCCGCTGGGCGGCAACCGTCACAGCCACCAGGGCATTCTCAAGAGTCGGAGGTTGCATACTTCTGGGATTGGCATACCAGAGTTTGAGCTGATAAAGACTGGAAGACACCCCCAGCTTCTTGACTTCCATTTTCAAAAACAGCTTGGAGCCAATCTGCCTTGTCACTGCCTTTCCCTTTTCACCCGGTGTCTGGATTTCCATGCCGCCAGCAGCTCCTTCTTCTCCATGAAGCACAAGCATATAAGGCACTCCATCGACTGAGGAATCCGCCTTGAAGTGATTGATTTCCCCCGTCAAAGGCTCACTGGTCGAAGCCCGGATCGCATTGCGAAAAGCTGCCATGACCATGTTGACTTCCCGCGCCACCGTAGCCTGCTCTCCCGTGAGTGTAGCCATACGGGTAAAACGGCTTAGAAGCGACATGACCGCGATCGAGAAAATTGCTCCCACAGCTGTGGCAATCATGACTTCAACCAGAGTAAACCCTGTTCGCTTCTTCATCATGGCTGCACCACCAGAGTCCTCACATCCACACTACGCCGACGGCCTTTTCCGGCCTGCTCTCTGGATTCATGGGGCCAGTCCACCTGAACCGCAACAAAACAGTAGGTTTCGCCCTGGCAGTCAATTTTGATCCGGCGGACAAAAAATGCCTCAAGCGGTGGCAG
The DNA here is from genome assembly GCA_964503595.1 of uncultured bacterium. Classification (GTDB taxonomy): domain Bacteria; phylum Muiribacteriota; class UBA6191; order UBA6191; family UBA6191; genus CAZDAM01. Next base: position 653 of record CAZDAM010000029.1, on the reverse strand, counting down.
ATCATATTCTCCCCCACTTCCCTCAAGGCCTGTCGCACCCTGTCTTTCCTGAAGCCAGGGAACCAGACCACTGCTGTCCTGCCCCTCAAGAACAGTCCACTCAAAAGGCTTCAGACTCTCGGTACTCATGCCATCCATGGCTTCGGTATATTCAGAATTTCCTGAAACATCCACGTATTTTTCACTGCCAGCGTCATAGACCTGCCAGCCTCTTTGACCAAGCATCAGCTGCCCTCCGCCACTCAGACTTACAAGCTGCTTGTAGGAAGCTCCTTTCAAGATTTCCATTAAGGCCGAACAGTGATTGACCGCAGCTACTTCCCGAGTGGAAACCACAACCCCCCTGGATCCCATCGTCATCAGAAAATAAAGTGGAATGGAGCAACAGGCCATCACTGTTACAGCAATACAGATTTCAATAAAATTGAAACCTCTACGACTCATTCCGCCCCCCCAAAATTCAAACTCCAGCGACTGAGATAGGGCTGAAAAGCCACCGAAGGAAAGTCCTTGGCCGATGCCTTCAGAAAGGATGAGTTATAGGTCAGACCGATATTTCGGGAATTCCGGATACTGGGTTGAAGCCTAACAGCCGCCACCATTCCATTGTAATTATGAGAAGTGAACTGAAATTTCCCACTGGTCTGGATCAG
>CAZDAM010000028.1:0-31718 GCA_964503595.1 uncultured bacterium | reverse complement strand
TTCCATATTCTGAAGGGACAGGAGCATGACGGCATGGGTGAAGTAGTTCTGCCGCTTTTCCTCAAGGCGGGTACAGTCCTGAACCGCAAACTGAATCCGTTTGTCAGTGCTGGCAGCCCGGGCTTTTCCCACCAGTGCCTCGGAAAGATCATAGCCCTGATAGATTTCGAATTTCTTAAGCTGGCGAGCAAGGATTCCCTGGCCACATCCAAGATCCAGAATCCGGCTCTCAAGTGCAGTATTCATCTGGTTTACCAGAATCGGGAGAATGACATTCTGATGGTAGTAGGAACCGTCCTCACCAACGATTTCATCATACCAGCGGGAAGAATTTTCCCAGGAGGTATCGGATTTGGGGCGGGGTCGGGGACGTGGTTTGGGGGGCTTTGGGCTTGGCATGGTCCGAATGTATCAGAGACCGTTTCACCCGGCAATCGAAACCTGTGGTAGACTCCGCGGGCAAAACGGAGGAAATCCATGAAAAAGAATTTGGAGTTCATTGGAAGAGCAGAGATTAAACAACTTCCAAAAACTGACCTTCACGTGCACCTAGATGGTTCGGTGCCCCCAAGCCTTGTAGCCCAGCTTGCCAAAGAGCAGGGCATTGATCTGGTCAAAGTCAGCCAGGAAATGGGCATTGGGGAGCTCACGACCGGAACGGTCGAAGAGCTTGAGAATAAGATCTTCAAGGAAAGATACGATTCTCTGGCCGAATACCTGGTCCCTTTTGAATTCATCAACGTTGTTTTGCGTTGCGAAAGTGGTCTTCGGCAGGCGGCTTACCAGTTTGCGGCAGACAATTTCCGCGAAGGTGTCCGCTATTTCGAGGTTCGTTTTGCTCCCCAGAAACACTGGCGCCCCGGATTTGAATGGATCGACATTGTTCGCGCCGTCAATAACGGGCTCAAGCAGGCTGCGGATGAATACAATGCTTCTGAGGCAGTTCAGAAGGGCGAAGAGCCTGCCTTCAAATATGGCATTATTCTGTGTGCCATGCGCATGATCAACCAGCATATGGGGGATTACTTCAAAACCCTGTTTGATCTGCATGTCGGACTTGATTTGCAGAACCTCTCCGCCATGGCTTCCATGGAAGTCGCCAAGCTTGTAGAAATGAGTCAGATTGAGGGAATCCCGGTTGTGGCTTTTGATCTGGCAGGCCGTGAGGACGGCTTTCCGGCAGAAGTGCACAAGGATGCCTTTATCTTCTGCTATGAAAGAGGAATTCCAGCGACCTGTCATGCAGGGGAAGCCTATGGACCTGAGTCCATCAAATCTGCCGTGAAGGACTGTATGGTGCGCCGGATTGGCCACGGAACCCAGATTTTCCGCAAACAGGCCATTCACAAGAAATCGGCAGAAGGTCGTAACCTGACCCGATCCGAGCGCCGCGAATATGTTTCCGAGGTCATTGAATGGGTTGCTGATAACCGCGTGGCCCTGGAAGTCTGCCTGAAAAGCAACTCCCAGACCCTGCCGGAATATCGTGATCTTTCCACCCATCCATTTCCCCAGTTTGTCCGAAACAAGTTCAGGATTGCCCTCTCCACGGATAACCGTGCCATCAGCCGGGTATCGGTGACGGATGAGTATGAAAGGGTCATGGATCTTTTCAACATCAATGAAAGAGTCCTGAAGAACCTGATTGTCGGGGGATTCAAGGCCGCTTTCTTCCCGGGCTCTTACCTGGAAAAGCGCGAGTATATTGCTCAGGTCATTGATTTTTACGAACGGAAAATGTCGGAATTCCGCAAGAAAGCCCAGCAGAAGAAACCAGACTATCTGGATATGGAGGAAACGGCTTAAAGGGTGTAGACTCATGCCGTTTCTGTGGATTTTGAACTTTTTAGAAGGGAAGTCGTTATGAAAGCTCCAGTACGTGTTGCAGTAACAGGCGCAGCCGGTCAAATCGGGTATGCATTGTTGTTTCGGATCGCTTCAGGAGACATGCTGGGCAAGGACCAGCCGGTCATCCTGCATCTTCTGGAAATTCCCCAGGCTCTGAATGCCTTAAACGGCGTCATCATGGAGCTGAATGACTGTGCTTTCCCACTGCTTCATGGTGTTGTTGCAACCGATGATGCCAATGTTGCCTTCAAGGATGTCGAGTACGCTCTTCTGGTGGGTGCCCGTCCTCGTGGTGCCGGTATGGAAAGAAAAGACCTGCTGGAAGCCAACGGAGCTATTTTTTCACCTCAGGGCAAGGCTTTGAACGATCATGCCAAGCGAAACGTGAAAGTTCTGGTTGTGGGAAATCCTGCCAACACCAATGCTTTGATTGCCCAAAAGAATGCCCCGGATCTGGATCCAAAATGCTTCACAGCCATGATGCGCCTGGATCACAATCGTGCCATGAGCCAGTTGGCTGAGAAGACTGGTGTTCTCACCACTGCCATTGAAAAAGTGGCCATCTGGGGAAATCACAGTTCTACCCAGTTTCCGGATCTGCATCATGCCAGGGTGAATGGCGAGCCAGCCTTAAGTCGTGTTGATGCCGCCTGGTATACCGACACCTTCATTCCTGCCGTGCAAAAACGTGGTGCAGCCATCATTGCCGCCCGTGGTGCTTCCTCCGCCGCTTCTGCGGCCTCTGCTGCCATTGATCACATGCGCTCCTGGGCGCTTGGAACAAAAGAAGGGGAATGGGTTTCCATGGGAGTTCCCGCTGACGGTTCCTACGGCGTTGAGCCCGGAATCATCTACGGATATCCATGTACCTGTAAAAATGGGGAATACACCATTGTTTCTGGCCTTGAAATCAATGAGATGTCCAAAGCCCGCATGCAGGAAACCGAAAAAGAACTGCGTGAGGAAAGAGCTGGCGTGGAACACCTGTTCCAGAGCTGATTCTTCTAACGACAGATTCTAAAAACCCCCCGCATTCACCTTCTGGTGAGTGCGGGGTTTTTGTTTATGTCTTGTTCCTCTCAATCACAGGAGTGATTCTCTTGAGCCAGAATCCAATGAGTTGAGGGAACTCGCTACAATGGATTCTGAACCAAGTTGAAATCAGATCATGTCTCATTAGGGTTTCCGGGAATTTTTTTCCCTTGGGTACGGTATCAGAGAAAGTTTAGTTTTTCTCAAGAATCACCCCTTCAGCTTCACCACAGACAAGGCCAGTACCGGGTTCTGTTTTGGTGGTTGGAATGTAACCAAGAGCCAGGGCTCCTTTGGGGGTATCCACGGCACTGGTCACCGCACCGCGGCTTTTTCCATCCACTGAGATTTCCTGACCGAGAAGGGTTTTGGCCGTGGCGCCGGGAAAACTCAAAGGGGCCAGGACTTTATTGGTGCGCCCATAGGTTTTGATGCGGGCAAAGACTTCCTGACCGAGATAGCAGCCTTTGGAATAGCTGATGAGTTCAGGCAGGCCAAGTTCGGGGACCAGTTCCTTCTGATCAGCGTAGTCGGACTGACTGAGGGGAAAGCCGTGCTGGATGCGGTGAGTATCGATTTCTGAAGCTCCCAGAATATGAAAATCCTCTTCTTCCAGATTCAGGGTTGCATCGGCTTTGGGGATAAGAATCAGACTGCCTTTTTGAATCCAGTTGGAGGCCAGAAGGAGAAAACCGCCGGACTCGGGTTCGAATGCGGCAAGCTTCAGGGCTTTGAGAGCCAGTTCGGTTCCGGATTCTCCCAAAAAGAGGACTGCGGGCTGTTCGGCTGCGACTTCAAGCTGTACGTCTTCGGTAATCAGGTACATATCCAGATTCTGGCGCAGGGCTTCTTCGTCCTGAGCCCAAGAGACCAGAAGAATGCGGTCTTCGCGGGGGTGGATTTCGACCAGGGCATTGATCCGGCCCTTGGAAGTGGAGCTGGCTCCTAGAAGACCCTTGTTGGTAGGGATGCTTCTGAGATCCTGGGTCAGCTGACCCTGAAGCCAGCTCATCCGATCCGATCCCCTGATTTCCAGGATCCTGAGAATGGAGCCATCTGCAAGCAGGGGACAGGGGATGTTCAGAGCTGTATCCGGGTTGCACCATTGGGCGTGGGAAGAGATGGCAATGCCATGAAATTCCGTATCGATCAACTCGCTTGAGGGTAAGGCTTCAGCAATTTTGGTCACAAATCACTCCTAAGACGATAAATTTGTCAAAAATGATTGAAATTGGGCATATTTTGTCAGTATTGTGGCGCTTTCGTTGGACTGAACCGGAAAAGGATATCATGCTTTCCCCTAAAACCATTTTCCTGACACTTTTGCTTGCCGTTGGAACGGTATTTGTAGCGCAGGCAGCTCAGGCTCGCCTGACTCTTGATGACCATTCCAGTCTGATGGTGGATGAGCTTAAAATGGATGGGGCCAGTCTGAGCGCAAATTTTCATAATGTCTCCATGACCTTCCCGCTTGAAAAAGTAACCCGGATTTTTCTCTATGAATACCACGTTCTGCGTCTGAAGGATGGACGGCGCTTTGCGCTTAAGAGTGTAGAGGGCAATCAAGGCTGGTTATCTCCCCAGATCGGGGCCTTTGCCCGCGAGGAAATCCAAAGCCTTGAAATGAACCCGACATATCTGGCCCTGTTTGATCTGGACCCTGAAAAGCTGGCAGCCAGTCGGGAGTTCGGACCGGTTTATGAGGCCCGTCTTCTGGCGAATGAGGAAGAAGATACCGTAGAGGAAGTTGCTGAGGAAACTGTTTCCGAAACCCATTCCATGCCAGTGGTCGCTGTTCAGAGAATGAGAGCAATGCGGGACAGGTTTCTGGCTTCCTGGGACGGACGGGTGGATCTGTCCTTTCAGTCCTGGGATGGAAACAAAAGCCTTAGAGAAGCGGATCTTGCAATGAAGGCGGAGATGAATACCGGAAATAGTCGTTTGAGCCTTGATGGGATTGGCTCCTATGACAAACCTGAAAACGGAACCGCAGATGACAGTGGATTCTTCCGGGCCAAATGGGATTTTAATCAGGTGGACAATCGCTACAATTTCTATCTGATGCGCCTGGGTTTTTCCGAGTTTGATGATGTTCCCAACAGTCAGGTCCTTGGTTACGGTATTGGCTGGGTTCACAAGAGAAGCCCAAAAGATCTCTTCCGGTTCTCAATCGGCTTGACTGGAACCCGCGAAAACCGTACTCCAAAGCAAATCACAGAGCTTTCCAGTGTTTTTTCAGTGGAATACAAGAAGCCTCTGGCGCAAAGCCTGGGACTGGAATCTGATTTCAACTTCTATCCCAGTCTGGAAGATTTCAGTAACAGTCTTTTGGCAGATGGTACGATTTCTCTCTTCATTCCGATTTCTCATGCGGTAGACTGGAAGCTCTCTTTGTTCGGTCGCTATAGCGAAGATGTGAAGCCGGGGCAGGAGAACCTGGACACCCGCTTTGCCTCAAGCGTAAGCTACAAGTTCTGATAGGACGGATTCCATGCAGAAAATGATGAATGTTGAAACAACCAGCCTGGATGGCCTGGCCTTTGACGGCCAGGAGTTCTGGGTCAGTGACTGCAAAGAGCGCAGTCTGAAACGAATTTCTCTGGCGGAGCAGAAGGTATTAAGAGAAATCAAATTTCAGCCAGGTGGTGTTCCGCGGGCCCTGGCTTTTACCAATGACGCCCTGCTGGTTCTGAATTTTGACTTACAGGCTTCTGAAGCGACGGATTTGATCCAGATCAATGTCATGAATGGCAAGATTCTGCGTACATTGCCTTGCCCTCCTGAACTCGATAGCGGCATTGTCTGGGATGGAAGTTCCTTTGTTGGAGGGACCCGCAGTCTTCCTGGACTTTTGAAATTCAGTCCGGCTACAGGTGAGGTTCTGGGAGAGCTGTCGTTAGGAGCTCCGGTTACGGCAATGGCCTTTGATCATGGAAAGCTTGCTGTTGTGCTCGAAGGGGAAGACAAGTCCATAATCGCCCTTCTGAATCCGGAAACCGGGGTGTTGCTGGCTGAAGAGCAGGTCAGCTTTGCCGTTGGGGGCATGGCCTGGGCCGAAGATATGCTGGTCGTCACCAATCCGGCCGATAAGGAAATCCATATCACCCGTTTGAAGGCTGAGGCCTGAAGCATTTCATGATTCCTGTTCAGGCTCTTGGAGAACTCATGCTGGAAGCAGCCCGGCTTTGCCGGGATTCCTTTGCGGGTGCCCTGAGTTATCGCAAGTCTGATGGAAGCCTCTGTACCACTGCAGATGAAGTTGTTGAACACCATCTTCTCGAGGGTCTGAAGACTCTCCTGCCGGGAGCTGGAATCTGTAGTGAAGAGTCCGGGCTTTTTGCCGGAGAAGAAGATCTCTGGATTTATGTGGACCCGATTGATGGCACGGAAAGCTATTTTGCCGGATTGCCCACCTATGCAGTATGTCTTGCGGTTTTTCAGGGTGAGGAGTGTCTTTATTCCCGCGTGGAGCTTCCGGCCATTCATGGCTTTCTTGAGTTCAGTGTTGAAAATGGGCTGGTGATTCAGGCCCCGACTCCGATTCGGGCGCGGGAAACCGGGCTGATACTGGTTCCGGCGGATTTCCAGAAAAGAATCCTTGCTCCTCAGGGCTTCAAGGTCAGGGGGCTTGGTTCGATTGCCTTTCACCTGACCCTTCTCGTGCGCGGTCTTTCCAGCGGGGTATTGATTGATTCAGCTAAAATCTGGGATGTCGCCGCTCTCCTACCCATGCTCAAAGATGCCGGGATTCAGATGCACACCATTCATGATGGTGTGCTGCAGCCGGATCTGGAAAGTCTTCACAACAGGCTTCAGGATCTGCTTTTCTTTGCGCCCGGAAATGGCCCCCTGAAGTTCGGGGACATTCTCGATCAGATTTAATTCCGGGTTTCCGGGGGAGGGAAGCGGATACAGACGCGGGTTCCTTCTCTAAGAACACTCTGAAATTCCATGGATGCTCCATGCAGGCGGAAAATCTGGTTGGCAATCGGAATTCCCAGCCCCGTTCCCGAAGTCTTCTGATCAAAGATCTGGCCGCCAAAGGAACCCTTGGTGGTGAAGAAGATATCCCCCAGTTTTCTTAGATTGTCGGGTTCAATTCCAATACCGTTATCTTCAATACAGATGCAACGCATCTGATCTTCCTGAATCGAGATGCTCAGGGTGATTTTCCCGTCGGTACGTTGCTGGACAGCGTGCAGGGCATTGTTGATCAGATTGCCAAAGGCTCTTCTGAGCTTTTCGGCGTGACCAAGGATAAAGCAGGTCGGGGCGGTCGAATCAAGATGGATGACAGACCTGATTTCGTTGCTCCGTAAAACCGTGTGCTGGCAGCGATTGGCACAATCTCTGATGAGGGTATTGAGTTCGATTTCCTCTTCGTCTCCAAGATCGGCAACAAAGAGTTCGCGAAAAGCATTCATCAGATCAAGGCCACGCTGGATAAAGTCGAAGACATCGTCTTTTTTGGACTGAAAATAGTCAATACCGCTCTGATCCACCATCTGAAGAAACAGGCGCAGGGCACCAAAGATATTGTTGTATTCATGCCGAAGTCCGGAAACCAGAAACCGGTAGGATTCCAGCTGGTTTTCGAGGCGGATACTGCGCTCGGCTTCCTTCTGGCGCATGTGAGTCTGAATCCGGGCGATGAGCTCAGGATAGTGGGGTGGTTTGACAATATAGTCATTGGCCCCATGATTCAGACAGGTGACAATATCATCCTGGGAGTTCTTGGCGGTCAGGATGATGATGATCAGATCGCGGTACTGGGGCAGGGCTCTTAGTGTGCTCAGAATTTCAAGGCCGGAGACTTCCGGCATCATCCAGTCAAGGACAAGAACCTTGGGCCGGAAGGACTTGAGGCAGGCGTAGAGTTCCTTGGCAGATTCCAGGGAGCGCACCCGGAAATGTCTCTCCAGGTTCTTCTGAAAAAGAAAGCGGTTGAGTTCGTTGTCATCTACAAACAGGACATCTATAAATTCCATAAGCCGGTATCATACCCCGGAATCTGTAGCGCGGGATACCATCCGAGCCGATTTTCCCTTACAATCGGGTTATGGCATTTCTGGTTTATCAGGCTTTGCATTGCATTCGAGGAGAGAGAATTCAGGAACCTTTGGACCCGGAAGACATGCGTCTTCTGGAAGGAATTCTGAATGAAGTCTTTGGTGCAGAAGTCGAGCGCATGGAAGCTCACTGTCTGCGGCTGAAAGGAAGTCGCGGACTTTTCAGGTTTGAAGAACTGGAAAAAGTCGAAGCATTCCTGAGGTTTGCCCGGCGCTTTCTGAATGAAGCCTCTGCCAAAACTCCCGATCTGGTGCTGGATCATCTCTGCCTGATTCTTCCCTGTGGCATGGAGCTTTTGGGGGAAGAGGAAAAAGCATCTGTTCAGAGACTGTCGGGGCTTTTGAAGTCCCACTCTGGCGTTGTTCTCAAGGGACAGGCTGAACTTCTCTGGCATGATGTCGGCCGCAAGCTGACCGATGATGGCTCTGATGGAGTCTTTGCCCTCACGGAAAGAACCGAGGCCCGCAAATTCGAATCAGGGGAGGAAGTTCCCCGCCTGGGGTCCCGTCTAATCCGGATCCTGCTATCCACGGCATTTGTGGGTCTTCTTCTGGGCAGTATCTGGTTTTATTCCCCCAAAGCCTTGGCCTGGGCTTCCAATCAGGAAGTCCGGGAGCTTTCCACAAGGCTTGAAGAGCTCAGCGAGGATGTTCTGTTTACCCGTCTTCTGGGTCTATCCTCCTATCGGGATGGAGAAGAACTGGAAACCGTGATTGCCTACTGGGCGACTCTGGCTCTTCCGGCCCTCGGCCTTCCAGAAAACCGGACGGGTCAGGAAAGGCTGGTAATCCTGGCGAAAAAATTCCCTGTTTCGACGGTGCTGAAAAGACTGATGGAATTTCTTGAGGAGATTCATTCCGTCCGTCCCATCCAGGAAGAGCAAATTCGGGAGTGGCCCCAGAAGGATTGGATGGCCCTGGCCCAGTGTCTTCTGCATGCCAGAAAAGATCCTCTGGCCATGCTGCATGTGATGGCTGATTCCGAGTATTCGCGGGAAGACATCTTCATTCGGGTGCTCAAGGCAACCCTTTTAAGCCCGATCGAAGGCCGGGAGCCTTATATTCTCGCATCACTTCAGAAAATGGAGGATCCCGGGCTGGCTCTGGATAAACTCAGGGAAATGGCCTGCCTTAAGGAAATGCCAGCTGTGCGAAGAAAGGCTCTTGGCCTTCTGATTTTATCTAATGATGCAGGGATTCAGCTCTTAAGAAGCTTTCTTTCGATTCAGCTTGAGGAAAATGCCCTCACGGCTGAGGACTTGTCTCTTCTGGCCTCTATTGGCAGGGAGCATCCAGCGGCGGGTAATCTTCTGAGTTCGCTTCAGGAAATCCGGCCCCGGATTCAGAAATCTGCCAGAGCCGCATTGCTGGGCCCCCGGCTTGATTTTGCCATCCAGAGCCTTGGGGGAGGGTGATTGCGTGGAAAATCTGAACCCGGAATATGAAATCCGTTGCTGGCAGGGTCGCTATCTGCCTTTTTATCGGGGGGAGCCGCTGTTAAGCCCTGGCCAGAAGGAAGTCATGGGTCTTCCCTCGGAAATCCTGGCGCGTGAAGCTTTACTGGCCCACTCCCACTTGCTGGATCCTTCTTCGGATTATTCTTTCGCCGGTATGCTGGATCTGCTGGGCCGCTATTCTGAGATTTTTCAGAGCTTGAGAAAGCCCGATCCCGGACTTGAGCAGGATTTCGATCAGGATCGGCTCTGGCAGGGGATGTATGCCCTTCGCTTTCAGGGTGGAATTGTGGACTACGTCCATCCTCTGGAAAAACTGGGACTTCCCTGGCGGGAGGTTCCAAGCGTTCGGCATGCCCATATCATCAAAGCCCAGATTGCGGATTACGGAATTGCTGAAACCGTGTTTTTGGAAGCCCTGAAGCAGGAAAACCTCCTGCTTGCGGGGTGTTTGTTTCTGAATCGGGATATGGACGTTCATTCCCTGTCCCGTCTGGCGGTGGTTCCCAATTCAGAGCGCCTGAGTCTGAAGCTCTGGCAAAGTGATTACTTGAAAACAAGAGGCGAGATCTGGCTGAAACAGAAGTTGGCGCTTTTTCAGTATCTCAGGCTGGGCCTTCAGGCACGACGGGAGAGTAAGGCATGAAAGAACAGCTTGACTGGAGCGCAATTCCGGCTCACCCGTATTTTCCGGCAGTGGATCGAATTGAATCGATGAATGAGGCCAAAGAGCTTCTGAAGCTTGGCCCCAAGGAAATTTCCGATCGGGATCTGATTCGTCTCTTTGTCTTTTTTGGAGTTTATCAACGTCTCCTGGGACGCAATTCCTTAAGTGCATTCCTGGCCCTCGATTTTGGGATTTATGGTCTTGAAGCCGGACTGAGATTTTTGTTGTCCGGGATTGAGAAGGATGTGCGGGAGCAGTCTCTAAGAGCCTGTACCATTACCGATGTCAACCGGGCTCAGGCAGAAGTAATTGTGAGTGGCTTTGATCTGATTGTCCGATCCTATCATCCGGCTGAAATCCAGCTTCACCTGATGCATCTTCTGGGCCAGAAGGCTACATTCAGGCCTTAGAATTCCGGTGACGGGCGGTCGTTTTGAACGAATCCATCAAAGAAAGCTGTGTATGGGAAAACGATTTTCTGGGCACAGCTCTTTTTTCAGGGATGAAAAAAACTGATTTGCCTGGATTCCAAAAGAGAATCAGAGGTTTTCAGCAGCGCGGAAAACCTCGTAGTCGACGAACATGCGGACCAGCTCGGCATCGAGATGGCGGCGCTCGACTTCCATTTTGAGGATAGCGAGAGCTTTTTCAACAGGGATGGCCTTCTTGTAAGGGCGATCCGAAGCGGTCAGAGCGTCGTAGATATCAGCAATGGCCATCATCTTGGACTGAGCGAGAATTTCATGCTCTTCGAGCTGGTTGGGGTAGCCTTCGCCACTGAGCCACTCATGGTGACCGTAGGCAATTGCAGGAACCTGCTTCAGACCGGTAGTCCAGGGGATTTTGGAAAGGAAGGTGAAGGAGTGAGTCACGTGAGACTCGATTTCCTTGCGTTCTTCCGCGGTGATTGAACCCTTGCGAATGGAAAGAGCCCCGACTTCACGCTCGGTCAGGAAGGGTTTTGAATTCTTGTAAGGATCCAGGTAGGTTCTTTCGGCAATTTCCAGAAGGCGTTGAAAATTTCCCTCTTCAAGAATAGAGGGCTCATTGGTCTGAATGATGAAATAAAGAATATCCTCGATCTCTGCAATCTGGGATTTGAGCTCATCGTCCAGAGCCGGGAAGTGATGGGCTGCCATATCGTAGCCCATGGACTTTACAATATCAGTCTTTTTCAGGAAGTTGTCGGCCTCGACCTGCTTGAGAATATATTCAAAGCGCGAGCGCAGAAGATCCATTTCATAAGGATAAAGCTTTTTGGCCTTGACCAGTACCTGCTCCCGGACCCCGATCTTGCCAAAATCGTGGAGAAGGGAAGCATAGCGGATTTCCTGAAGTTCTTTTTCACTGTAAATCAGGCCGGCATACCTGCCTTCAGGAACTTTGGCACAGGCTCTTGCCAGATCAACCGTCATGAGAGCAACACGGAAGGAGTGACCGGAAGTGGTCGGATCCCGCTGCTCGATGGCAGTTACGGAGGCATTCACGAAACCCTCAAAAAGGTTCTGGATATCCTGAATCAGGGTTGTGTTTTTCAGACATATGGCGGCCTGTGAAGTCAGGGAGGAAATGAGTTCCACATCTTCCTCATTGAAATCCTCAAGTTCTTCCACATTCAGCATGCCGTTCTCCACAGGCTGATAGTCCCAGGATTTCTTGTTGATCAATTGAACCACGCCGAGAATGCGGGCCTCGTTGTCAATCATGGGGTGAACCAGCATGGATTTGGTGCGGTAGCCGGTGGACCTGTCCACGCTGGAATTGAAGGAATAATCTTTATCCCCAGCGATTTTATAGACATCGTCGATGTTGAGGCATTCCCCGGTCAGAGCGACATAGCCAGCGAGGCTGGTCTTGGTTACAGGAAGATCCAGATTGACTTTGGCATCCTGTTTCATGGTGTCGTTCTGGAAATAGGAGAACAACAGACGGGATGGTTTGTCATCATTGTCATATTTGACGACACAGACGGAACCGGCATCGGCATTAGTCAACTCGCGGGATTTTTTCAGAATCAGATTCATCAGAACAAAGGGATCCGCAATTGAAGACAGGGATTTACCGATTTCGTTCAGTTCTTTGAGTTTGCGTGACTCCCGTTGAAGTCGATCCTCGACTTCAAGCAGGCGCTTATCCTTCAGGAGAGTGGCACGAGCCCCGGCAATCGTGCTGGCCAGAACGATCGGGTGCACTGGGGTAGCCAGAAAATGCTGGAAGGGAGCCGGTCCGTCCCCACCAAGCACATGACCATCTGTATAAATCAGACCCATGGACTTGGTAGAAAGGCGGGAGGCTCTAGCAATCAATTCCTCGTGATCTGTCTCTTTTTTCCCAAGCAGGAAAAGATGAGGAATGTCAGAACGAATTTTTCCGCCACAAAACTGATCTACATCCAGAATATCGTCTTCCGGAAAGCCAGCCTGGATGACTGTAGCTTTGGGAAGGGAGGTAACAATTATGATGCGCTTGGAATTCATTGCTTCAAAACTTGCTTCAATAGTATGTTATCAGGCCTGAAGAATCAAGAGTCTTGCACGAAGGGAAACCAGATGTCCGTCAAAAGAACTCTCACAGATTATTATAAAGTTGTTTCCGGTCAGCATCGGGACCCGTTTGAAATCCTGGGTATGCATCTTGAGGAGCAGGCCAGACAGCAGGTGGTGGTGGCCCGGGTTTTTCGGCCTGACGCAGCAAAAGTGGAACTTTCAGATCCTTCAACCGGGGAATCATGGGAAATGAATTGCCTGCATGAGGGCGGCTTTTTTGAAATCTGGCTTCCACAAAGAAGCGAAGTTTTTGAATACCATATCCGGCTGACCCGTGGAGATGGTTCCGTCCTTGACTACATTGATCCCTATTCCTTTCTACCGGTGATCACGGAATATGATCGTTACCTGATTGCCGAGGGGAATCATTTCAAGGCTTATGACAAGCTCGGAGCCAATCAGATGAAGCTTGGGAGTGTCGAAGGCACCTGTTTTGCGGTCTGGGCTCCTCACGCCCGCAGGGTCAGCGTGATTGGGGACTTCAATCACTGGGATGGCTCCATTCACTGCATGCGGGTTCTTGGAGAATCCGGCATCTGGGAAATCTTTATTCCCGGCGTGAGTGCTGGCGACCGTTACAAATTTGAAATCAAGGCCTATGACAATATGCTGGTTCACAAGGCAGATCCTTACGGACTTCGTATGGAAGAGCCACCAGAGACGGCCAGCGTGGTCTGGCAGCTGGAAGGTCATGAGTGGAAAGATCATGGCTGGATGGAAGCGAGACCGGGAAAAGACTGGCGCAAGGAACCCATGGCGATTTACGAAGTTCATATTGGTTCCTGGCTTCGGGATGATGAAGGCAATTTCCTAAGCTATGTCGAGATTGCCAAGCGTCTGGTGGAATACTGCCGCAGCATGGGCTATACCCATGTTGAGCTTCTGCCTGTTTCCGAGCATCCGTTCTATGGAAGCTGGGGGTACCAGGTCAGTGGTTACTTTTCTCCTTCTGCCCGCTACGGGACTCCTCAGGATTTCATGCACTTTGTGGATATTCTGCATCAGGCCAATATCGGAGTACTTCTGGACTGGGTTCCGGCTCATTTTCCCAAGGATGCACATGGTCTGGGTCGGTTTGACGGAACAGCTCTTTATGAGCATCTGGATCCCAGAAAAGGCGAGCATCGCGACTGGGGTACCCTGATTTACAACTATGGTCGCCGGGAAGTGGTCACTTTTCTCTTGAGCAACCTGCTCTACTGGTGCGAGCATTTTCATATCGACGGTTTCCGTATGGACGCTGTGGCGAGCATGCTTTATCTGGACTATTCCAGAGATTCCGGTGACTGGGTTCCGAATGAATACGGTGGCCGGGAGAATCTTGAAGCCATTGCCTTTCTGAAAAAGGCCAACGATACCGTGCATGAACAGTACCCTGGCGTTCTGATGATTGCGGAAGAGTCCACGGCCTGGCCGATGGTTTCTCGCCCGACTCACCTGGGAGGGCTGGGATTTGATCTCAAATGGAATATGGGCTGGATGAATGACATGCTGACTTTCATGCAGCTGGATCCGATTGCCCGCAAATACCATATGCAGAAGCTGACGTTCGGGCTTCTCTATGCTTACAGCGAGAACTTCATTCTTGTCCTTTCCCATGATGAAGTGGTGCATGGCAAGCGTTCTCTTCTGAATAAGATGCCGGGGGATACCTGGCAGAAATTTGCGAACCTGAGACTTTTCTATGCTTATTTCATGGCCCATCCGGGCAAGAAACTCCTGTTCATGGGAGGCGATTTCGGGCAGTGGATTGAGTGGAATCATGATCAGGGGCTGGACTGGCATCTGCTGGAATATCCAGCTCATGCGGGACTACATCGTTTCATGCAGGATCTCCTGGCTCTTTATCGCGATAACCCGTCCATGTATCAGATTGATTTTGAAAGCGAAGGATTTGAGTGGATTGATTTTTCCGATGCAGCCAATACCGTGGTCAGCTTCATTCGCAAGACCGACTCTCCCCGGGATTCCCTTGTCTTTATCTTCAACTTCACGCCGGTGGTCAGAAGGGATTACCGTGTCGGCCTCCCCCATGAAGGCCGCTGGCAGGAAATCATGAATTCTGATTCCGAGTACTATGGGGGCAGCAATGCAGGCAATCCGGGAGAGAGAGCGGCGGAAAATCACTGGTGGCAGAACCAGCCTTATTCGCTGAATCTGATCCTTCCTCCACTTGGGGCGGTTGTCCTCAAGCCTCTGGATGCTCCTCATATGGTAAGGCGTAAATCGGATGGCAAGCGTCTGAAGGTCTACACCATGCCGGAAGGTTATGATATCAAGGCACCCAAGACGATCAAGAAGGTCAAGGCCGCCAGGAAGAAGGCAGGGTCCACGAAAAAAGCAGCCACGACGAAGAAAAAACCGGCCAAGAATTAAGCATGGTTTCATTTCTGATTCTGGCAGCCCTTCTGTGGCTGATCTTTCTCTATTTCCCCGAACATGAAGAAGCGGATCCGCCTGCGGGCTATCTGAGAATTCATTATCTGCGTCAGAGTTCCCAGGCTTCAGGATGGGAGCTTTGGGTGTGGAACCCGGATGTGGAAGGAAGCGGAAGAGCGATTCACCCGTCACGCGTGAGGGGCAATGAGGCCATTTTTGAATTCAATCCTTCCCGTCTGGGCAATGTAAGCAGAATTGGAGTTTTGCCGCGCTACGGTGAATGGTTGAGCAAGGATAAAGAGGACCGGTATGTAGAGATTTCCCGGTCACTGATATGGTTTCTGGTTGAGGGAGAAACGCAATTGAGCAGAACCAAACCCAAAATTCCAAGCCAGTTGCAGGCGGCTTTTCTGGATTCGGCAGATACGATTCATGTCATCCTCCCACCTGGTATCGAGATCGAAAAGTGCAAGGCCAGGAGCTTTCATCTCAAGGATCCCACCGGCAGACGTTACGCTGTACAGGCCGCCCATCCCGGTTCCGTTCCGGGGGATTTGATTCTGAAGCTGGAAAAACCTCTGAATCTTCCTCCCCGTCACGTCAGCCGCATGAAGGTTCATATGCGGGGTGCCGAACCGGCCCGTCTTCAGGCACGGGGGATTCTATGGGATCCTGGCCTTGAGGAAGAGCATCATATGGGCCTTACCCAGGTGCCCCGGGGTTTTGTGCTGCGCTGCTTTGCTCCTACAGCAGAGCAGGCCTACGCCCTGCTCTATGCCGATTCGAATGCTCAGGATCCCATGGAGAAGATTCCCATGAAGTCACTTCCTTCGGGGGCCTTTGAGGTTCATCTGAGAGAGGAGCATGAAGGGCTATGGTACAAATTCGAAATTCACGGGGCCGACTTTCCTGGTCAGGATGTCAGAACAGGTCAGGATCCATATTCCAGATTGCATGAAAGTCCGCATGGCCCGACCCTGATTTTTTCCAAGCCTAAATTCACGATTGCTCCGGCTCCGAAATTTGAAAAATCCTCGACAGTGATCTGGGAAACCCATGTCAGAGATTTCAGTGTTCATCCATCCCTTCAATCTGATGCAAAAGGGCTTTATGCCGGGATGCTGGCTTCTTCCACGCTTCCCGACGGGCAATCCGCCGGTCTCGTCCATCTTCGGGAGCTGGGGGTCAACACGATCCATCTTCTGCCCATTCAGGAGTTTCATCATGGGGGCAAAAGAGGATATGACTGGGGCTATATGCCAACCGGCTGGTTCTGTCCCGAAGGCTGGTTTGCCAGAAACCGGGGCTCTTTGGATCTGCTCAAAGAATTTTCTGATATGGTCAATGGCCTTCATCAGGAGGGTTTCAGGGTCGTGATGGATGTGGTCTTCAACCATACAGCCGAGCCCATGCCCCCTCACCATCCCTGGTCTTTCAATGCCCTGGCTCCCGGATACTACTATCGCCGGAACCATTATGGGCACTGGTTCAATGGCTCAGGATGCGGCAATGAATTCAAAACCGAGGCGCCTATGGCCAGAAGACTGGTTCTGGACTGCCTGAAATACTGGCAGGAGGAGTTCAAGATTGATGGATTCCGCTTTGATCTGATGGGTCTGATGGATTGGGAAACCTGGAGATCCATCAGTGAGGAAATGAGTCGGCATAACCCAGAAATCCTGCTTTACGGTGAACCCTGGGCTGCTGGTGGAGCTGGGCTTGATGTGGTCGGCAAGGGAGGACAGAGAAACCTCAATATCGCAGTCTTCAACGATCATTTCCGCGATGCTGTCAGGGGAGACAACTCATCTTCGGGTTGGGGATTTGTCCATGACGGCAGGGATAGCTGGAAGATTGAACAGGGGCTTTTGGCCGGAGTCGGAGAGTTTGCCGAGCATCCGCTTGAAACCATCAGTTATGTGGCCTGTCATGACAATTACACCCTGAGAGACAAGCTGGAAGTATCGGGCATTCATGATGAAAAAAGAGAGGCCATGGAAAGACTCAGTTCCGGCCTGGTTCTTCTGGCTCAGGGAATTCCCTTTCTTCAGGCGGGCCAGGAATTTGGCCGGAGCAAGGGTGGGTGTCATAACTCCTGGGATCAGCCCGATGAAGTGAACGCGATTGACTGGGAAGCGAAAAGCTGTAATCAGGGCCTCTATGAATGGCATCGCAATCTCTTGCAACTTCGGCACCAGCACCGGGTTTTCCGGCTGAATCACAAGTCCCAGATTCTGCGCCACGTCAAACGGGCTTCCGAAGTTCTGAAGCTTCCTCATGGAGTTGCCGGGATGGAACTGAAGGCTCATGAGCTGTTGGATTCCTTTAAAACCTGTTATGTTCTGGCGAATGGGAGTGGAAGTAACCAGGATGTCGAACTTCCAGCCGGTGAATGGCTTTTGTGCGTCGATGGGAAGAATGTGGAACTGAAGCATTCCCGTATGAAGGCTCTTCAGGGAAGAGTCAAAATTCCGGAACACAGCCTGGTTGTCATTGTGGAAAAGAATCGAGAATGATCCGCACAGTTCTGGCTGTTTTTTTTTGTGTCGGTCTGGGCTCGACTCAGCCTCGGTTTGCTCACGGGTTCCAAATGCAAAAAGAGGACTTCTTGAACCGCCTGCAGGTCGGAGAGCAGACATTTTGTCTGTATGAGCGGGAGTCGCCCAACCCCTGCCCCGTGGGTACGATTGCAGTCCAGATACCGCTTTATCGGGTGGCAACCCTTTCGACAACCCATTTACCATGGTTTGAGGAACTTGGTCTCACCAACCGGGTTGTGGCGATTTCGGAGCCCGGTCATATCAGCCGGGAATGGGTTCAGGAAGGACTCAGAAAAGGGCTGATCCGCCAGGTTGGGATGGATACAGCCTTAAACATCGAGAAGCTGATCCAGGCTCGTCCCGAGGCTATTTTCAACTATCAGCCGGTGGAATCAGCCCCGGCTCTGGAGCAGGCCAGAAAACTGGGGATTCCGGTGATTCCGATCAATGAGTATCTGGAAAGTGATCCACTTGGACCGGCGGAGTGGATGATCTTTCTGGCGGCTTTCTTCGGGAAGGAACCGGAAGCTCAAAGTCGATTCGATATGATTCGGGATCGATATCAGAGACTTAGGAAAGATGCTCAGGGGCATACGCGACCCAGGGTTTTTTTCAATGCAGCCTGGCAGGGAACCTGGTATGTTCCGAGAAATGGCTCCTTTATGGCCAGATTGCTGGAAGATGCCGGAGGCGAATACGTTTTCTCGGATCAGAAGGGAACCGGTTCGGTGGCCCTAAGCTTTGAAGATGTTCTGGCAAGGGCCGGGGCCGCAGATGCCTGGATTCTCTCTTCCACGGTACGTTCCCGCATCGAGCTTCTGGGCCAGGATCCCCGCTATCGCCTTTTTGACGCTTTTCGAAAAGGCCGGGTCTATGCCAATACTTTCAGGAAGAATAATGATTATTTTGAGAGGGCCCTGGGGAGACCGGATCTGATTCTTTCCGACTTCCTTACGATTCTTCACGGTGCGGAAGCGCAAACGGAGTGGTATTGGCAACTTCCCTAAGAAATGTCGCCAGCCTTCTGCTCCTCCTCCTCCTTGCTCTTATGGGTATTGGAGTTCAGATTTTTTATGGCTCCGTATCTCTTCCTCTTGAGGAAGTCATCAAAATTCTCAGCTTTCAGGGATCGGAAGACTACATTACCGGGATGATTCTTCGGGAAGTTCGCTTTCCGAGGATTCTGACGGCTCTTTGTGCCGGAGCCGCCTTAGGCTGCTCAGGACTTCTGATGCAGACTTTTTTTAGAAACCCTCTTGCTGGCCCTTATGAGCTTGGGATCAGTTCTGGTGCCTCTCTTGGGGTGGCTTTAACTCTTCTTCTGGGGGCAGGGGAACTGATGAGTTCTGATTGGGGTCTGGTCCTTCCGGCATCGCTTGGGGCGCTTCTTAGCATGAGTTTTGTTCTTCTGATGTCCCGGCGGGTTTCCCAGCCGGCATCTCTTTTGATTCTGGGGCTGATGCTGGGCTATCTGACCTCCGGCTTTGTGGGCATGATCCTAAGCCTGGGTGATGCATCTTCCCTGAAGAACTTCCTGCTCTGGTCCTTTGGTACATTTAGTGGAGTCGTGCAGGAAAGACTTCCCATTCTGATTGGTTTTTCGATATTGCCGGCAATTCCGGCCTATCTTCTGGCCCGCTCCTTGAATCTCATGCTTCTGGGAGAAGAACAGGCCCGCACCATGGGCGTCAATCCGAAAAGACTCAGCCTTGTTCTGATTCTATTGAGTTCGCTTCAGGCAGCAGTGGTGACGGCCTTCTGCGGGCCGGTGGCATTTCTTGGTCTGGCGGCTCCCCATACTGCCCGCATGCTGTTCAGGACGGCAGATCACCGCCTGCTGATTCCGGCCACCATGCTGCTTGGGGCCAGCCTGGCTTTATGGGCGGACTGGCTTTCGCTTTGTGTGTCCTCGGCGGGAGTTCTTCCCCTGAATGCAATCACCTCCATTCTGGGGGCTCCGTTTGTTGTCTTTATCCTTCTAAAGGACAGGGATGGAGGGATTGCGTGAAGCTCCAGGCTCTTGGTTTACTCGCCGGATACGATACTCCTCTCCTGGGGCCCCTGAGTTTTGAGTTGAGAGCTTCCCGTCTTCATCTGCTCCTTGGTCCCAACGGAGTAGGAAAATCGACTCTGATCCGCACGCTTCTTGGACTCAGGCCTCCTCTGGGCGGAGAAATTCTGGTTGATGGACAGAGAATCCAGGATTTAAGTGCTTCCCAGAGGGCAAGGAAAATGGCGGCTGTCCTGCCTCATAAGCAGGCTGTCAGCCGTTTGAGTGTCCGTGAGCTTTTGGAATGGAGCCGTTTTCCCTTTACGCGGTTTTTTGAAAAACTGGATCAGCGGGGCCATCGCCTGTTTGAGGAAACCGTTGAGAGATTTTCCCTGGAAGGATTCCTGCATCGTCCTTTCAGTGAACTTTCAGATGGGGAAAGGCAGAGAGTCAGAATAGGAGCTGCTCTGATGCAGGAGCCGAAAATTCTGATCATGGATGAGCCGACAGCCTATCTGGATTTACCGCACCGGACCACTCTTCTTGCCGAGCTTCTGTGTCTGGCGCGGGAAAAGGAAATGGCAATTTTACTGAGCCTTCATGATCTGGAACTGGCTCTTCGCTTTGCCGATCAGCTTTTTGTTCTGGACTCTTTGCGGAACTTTCGCGGGGCCGCCCCTGAAGAGCTGATTTTAAACGGGACGATTGCCAAGACCTTTGATTCTTCAGCCGCAGTGTTTGATACGGCTACCGGGGTTTTCAGGCTGTCGAGACAAAGTCATGGGGTCAGGGTTTCGGTGGAATGCGAGGGAGTGACAGGGCACTGGATTCGGCAGGCTATTGCCCGGATTGGGAATGAGGTCACGGAAAACGCGGCTTTGAACGTCTCTGTTGATTCAGCGGGTTTTGTTCTTGAAAAGAACGGACAAAGGCGGACAACAACCCATCTTCACGAGCTATTAGACTGGCTTGAAGAACAAAATCAGCCTGCGACCAACAAAAGTTCCTGAAGTTCTCTCAGATCCTGAAGTAAAGGAACCGATGGATCCCACAAGTCAGCCCCAAAAGGATGGAATCCCATGGCATTTGTACTCTGGTTTGTGTTTCTGCTCTTTATTGTAATGACCCTGGCCTATGCCGGCATGCATCTTTACTTTGTCTTTACGACCCGCTCTTCAGAAGAAGAAAAACTGCACCGGGATGCGGAAGTCGTAGCCGACATGAGCCGGGAAATTCTGGGTTTTCCGAGTGGAATTGAAGTCAAAAGCCGCTTGATCCACTTAAGGAATCTTTGCCGGGCCGAGCTTTTCATGGAATCAATTCTGATGCAGCGCCAGGAGGACTGGGCCACGGTGATGAACCGCATGACCGCCCGCTTTGAGCGCGTGGATGACGAGCTGTTTTCCCTGATGCAGCTTTCCAAGCGTCGGGATGATGAAGCCATGAAAGCGGCAATTACCAGGCTTTTTGATGCTCACGAGGGCAAGCTCAAGGTTCTGAATCTGAGGCTTTCCCGTCTGTTTTCGGAAACCAACGGTGCCAAATTCGTGACTTCCTTTCTGGAGCTGAATGAAAACCTGCTTTCCTATCGGGATCAGATCCGGATGCAGTCCGATGAAGTGCGCCGCATGATCAGGCCAGATGCGCCGATGGCGGCTGACTTCATCCGGGAAGCCTTAGCCCCTTCCTGATAACCTCTGTGATATACTGCATCCGCGGAATCCGATATACGATTTCGGGGGGACTTTATGCGTATTTTTCAGGCTGTTCGGGCTTTTTTTGCCATTCTTTTTCAAAAAGATACCGCGGAATTGTATTCCCGGGCCATCGAGTTTCGGACCGAGGTCGCAAAACTCAAACAGGAGCTTGAGGATCAGAAACTCAAGGCACGCCTGGAGCCACCCAGAAAATCCGAACCAGATGTGGATAAAACCGCCATGCGCGAATCCGGAGCTGCCGCACTGCTTCAGCTCTTGCAGCAGGAAGCCCGCTTTGTGGATTTTGTCAGCGAGGACATCAGTGAACTTCCTGATGATCAGGTGGGCGGTGTCTGCCGGCTGATTCACACCGATCTCAAGAAGGTTTTCGAAAAATACCTCAAAGTGGAGAGGGTTCTTGATGGTGTCGAAGGGGAGAGAATCCAGGTGGGTGAGGCGATTCAACGTTTTGAATACCGTCTGAGCTCCGGCAAGGATGTCCACCCTCCTTTCGAAGCCACTCTGAATCACAGGGGCTGGGTTCTGAAATCGGCCAACCTTCCCAGACGGGAAAGTCCGGATGCCCAGAAGGTATTGATGCCAGCTGAAATGGAGATGTGAAATGTCTGAAAACCTGTTTGTCGGCATTGACCTTGGAACCACAAATATCACCATGAGCTACTATCAGGCCGAAGATTTGGCCCGTATTTTCCCGATTCATCAGCTCACCGGGCCCGGGCTTGTCAGCCGCGAAAATGTTCTCCCGGCCGCCATCTACCTTCCTTCCGAAGAAGAGTTTGCAGCATCGGATCTGGCTTTGCCCTGGGGTGAAGAGGCGGGCTGGGTTTGTGGGAATTTCGCTTTGAAGCAGGCTTCCCGGGCACCGCACCGAACGATTCTCTCCACAAAATCCTGGCTGTGTGCTGACGCTTTTGACCGCCGCCAGGGAATTCTTCCCCATGGAAGCGATATTGATCAGAAGATCAGCCCGCTTGAGGCCACAAGCCGTTTACTACTGCATGTCAGAAACTCCTGGAATCACGCCCAGAAAGATGGGGAAGTTCCAGCCTTGCTTGAGGATCTGGATGTGGTTTTGACCATTCCGGCATCCTTTGAGCCGGCAGCGCGGGAACTTACTCTGGAAGCCGCAAAAAATGCCGGGCTCACCCGGATCACGCTTCTGGAAGAACCTCAGTCAGCTCTTTATGCCTGGCTGAATCAGCACGAAGACTGGCGCAGTGAGGTTAAAGTCAATGAATCCATTCTGGTCGTTGACATAGGGGGTGGAACCACCGATTTCTCCCTGATTGAGGCCCAGGAAGTTTCCGGAAACCTTGAGCTAAGAAGGGTTCGGGTTGGGCCACATATCCTGCTTGGGGGAGATAATCTTGATATGGCTCTGGCTTATGCGGCTTCGGCGCGTTTGAGCAAAAAGCCGGATTCCCGTCAGATGCAGGCCCTGATTGCCCAGTCTCGTGAAGCCAAGGAAGCTCTGCTTTCTGATCCCGCGAAGGAACAGATCGAAATTGTACTGGCTGGAAGTGGGTCGAGCCTTTTCGGCGGATCCCTGAAAACCTGTCTGAATCAGGAAGATCTCAAAAAGGTTCTGGGTGAGGGTTATTTCAAGCCCTGCGAAGCCTCAGAGCGACCTCAGGAAGTCCCAAAAGCCGGTCTTAGGCAGGCTGGATTACCGTTTGCCTCGGATCCTCTGTTTGCCCGTCATCTTGCATCGTTTCTGAAAAGTGGAGAAGGCGATGCCGCTTCTCCTGCCATGGTCCTTTTCAATGGCAGCATGTTTGTGGCCTCCCAGGTCCGGGACTATCTTCTGACAATCCTGAAAAAACTGGCCGGAGATCAAATCCGGGAATTGCAGGATGCAGACTACCGTCATGCCGTGGCTCATGGGGCGGCTCATTTCGGAGCCGTAAAAGCGGGGAAAGGGCTTCGGATTCGGGCATCCCTTCCTTACTCCTACTATGTGGGAGTGGAAAAGGCTGTGATGGCAATTCCTGGTATGGAGCCTTCCCTGAGTCTGGTCTGTGTGGCTCCCAAAGGTCTTGAAGAAGGCAGTAGTGCCAGTATCAGCGATGGGGATTTTCAGCTGATTGCCAACCAGACTGTAAGTTTCCGGCTGTTTCGTCATCCCTTAAGGGAGGATGAAGCGGGTTTTTCGGTGGATGAAGCAGAAGATCAGTTTGAAGAGGTTTCTCATCTTGAAACCAGAATTGATGAAGGCAGCGGGGTCATCCCGGTTGCGATTCAGGCCCATCTTCTGGAGATTGGCATTCTGAAGCTTGAATGTGTGAGTCAAAGCGGGGATAAGCGTACCCATCAACTGGAATTCACGGTGAAAGCCGATGCGCCATCTGGGGATTGATTTAGGAACCACCCACTGTTCGGTAGCTTATTCGGAAGGGCGGACCGTAAGGGATTTCATGATCCCTCAGGCTGTCTCCGAAGGACTGAATGCCACTGAAGACCAGCTTCCGTCCTGCCTGCATCTGGGAGAGTCCAAAAACTTCGAAGTTCTGGAAGGCTATGTCCCGCATTTTGGTTTTGCCGGTCGCTTTGCCCATCATCTGAGCGGTCTTCGCCCTGAATCCAGTGTGCAGTCGGCCAAATCCTGGATCAGCCTTGGGGATATCCGCTGTGAAGAAGCCCTTTTACCGATTGATTCGAATGCGACCCGTCGGGTTTCCGCCGTCGATGCCCAGACATTCTTCCTGAAGCATATCAAGACCTGCTTTGAGCGCGAGGTCGGGGTTGTGGACGGAGAGGTTGTCATCACGGTGCCAGCTTCCTTTTCCCAGGCTTCCAGAAGACTGACTCTGAAATCCGCTGAGCAGGCCGGTTTTTCCAAGGCCATTCTGGTCGAGGAGCCACTGGCGGCGTTCACCTGCTGGCTTCATCGAACCGCAAAGAAGCCTTTGGGTGTTGAGTCAGTTCTGGTCATTGATATGGGTGGGGGAACCACGGACTTCAGCCTCTTGAGAAAAAATCCCGAAAAGGATGCCTTTGAACGGGATGCTGTTGGCGAACACCTGCTTCTGGGAGGAGATAATCTCGATCTCGCATTGGCCCATGCCTGTACTGCCACTCTTTCCAGAAATCTGAAGACCTCCGAATTTGCTGAACTCATGGCCCAGACCCGTCGTTTCAAGGAAGAAGTCTTAAACGGAAGTGATGAAACCGGCAGGTTCACCCTAAGAGGCCGGGGTTCCAGCCTGATTGGGGGAGCTACCCGGCTGACGCTTCGGGCCGAAGAAGCCAGAGAGCAGATGTTATCAGGGTTTTTCCCTCTGATCAGAACTCTGGAAGAAGTTTCTGAAGAAGGGCCCCGATCCGCGATTCTGGAAGGGGGACTTCCCTATGCCAGAGATGCGGCAGTCACCCGCCATCTGGCTCGTTTTGTGAAGCGCTATTGCCCTGATGGGGTGGATGCGGTGCTCTTTCACGGTGGTTCGGTTGCGCCTCCACTGGTACGGGAACGCATTCTTGAATCCCTCAAATGCTGGTTTATGCGGGAGCCGGTTGTCCTGAAGAATCCCGATCCCCGCCTTGGTGTCAGTCATGGGGCCTGTCTTCATGCCCTGGGCCGCAAGGGGCTTGTTTCACTGGTTGAAGCCGGCCTTAGCAATCATTACTTTCTTGGAATGGACACCCCAAAAGGGCATCAGTGGATTTGTATTGCCGAGGCATCCCAAAAGGAAGGTCAGAGACAGGAACTCAACCTGGATCTGGTTTTAAAAACCCGCCAGCGTGTGCGTTTTGAGTTGGGAAGTCTTCCTTCATCCTGCAAAGTATATCCCGGCCAGAGCGCTTTCGAAGAGCCCGGAATTCAGGGGCTTTTAAGAGTTAGGCTGGAAGGCACAGATCCGGAAATCCCGGTCAGACTTTATAGTGAGCTTCTGCCTACAACCGAACTCAAGCTTGAATTTGAATCCAGGCGGAATGCGGAGGAAGTTTTCGAACTTCTTTTCGAATTGAGTGGCTCGGCAAAGCAATCGGCCATGATGGAGCTTCACGGTGTGGATGAAATCCTTGAGAGGGCTTTTGGTCGCCCGGATGATTCCCTCAAACCCCGCGAACTTCAGGGCCTGATGAAGGCTTTAGAGCAATGTCTTCAAAAGAAGCGCAGGGAATGGCCAGCTGAAGTCTGTCGCTATATCGGAACCCGTCTGGCGGATCTTAGGCGGGGCTCGCGGCGTTCGGCGCTTCATGAGCAGGTCTATGAATCCATTTTTGGTTTTTCCATGCGACCGGGCTTTGGGCTTGAAGGGGATCGGGAAATCCTCAGACAGGCTGAAATCCGGGCCTATTGCCAGCATCCATCCGAACCCCAGAACCGCATCAGTCACTGGATTCTCCTGCGCCGCCTTTGTGGGGGACTGCCAGCAACACTGCAGGCAGATTTATGGGAGGCTCATGGAGATCTTGTCTTGGGAAGAAAAGCCCGACTTAAGCTTCCAGGGGGTCATCCGACGGAAAACGAACGCCTGGAAATGCTTCGCATGTATGCCTGCTTTGAAGGCATGAGTGCCCCGGCCAGAGAAGAGCTTTTACAGTTTGCCATGAAAGCGGTACGGCGGGGAAATCTCAAATCAACCGACTGGTGGATTCTGGCCCGACTGGCCTCGCGCCGCATGAGTTACGGCGATCCGCTCAATCTCGTCTCCGCAGAACTGGCAGAAAAAGTGGCCGAACTCCTGATGCTTTATCTGCCAACTCCGGAAGCTGTGAATGCCCTGGCCCATCTGGCAATTCCTGAGCCTCTAAGCCCGGAACATGCCTTGAAGCCTGCTTTGAGAGCCAGAATTCTGACGGAAGTGAAAGATGCCGGACGTGAGAATCTGATGAAGGACGCTGCCATGATCAGCGGAATCAGCCTGAGTGCCGGGGAGGCTCTTCCGATAGGGCTTCGTTTACGCCAAAGCGGGGAACATGTCCAGGAAGTTTCGGGAAGTTGAGGAAATTGCCCGTGGCTCCCAGGGTCGCATTGCTCTTGCCGAAGACCTTGATCATGGAGGTCTGATTGTCCTGAAGCGCTATTTTGAGGGTTTGGCCCCATCTCCTGAGTGGCTGAATCTTATGCTCGCCACCCTCAAGCGCCTTAAGCATCCCAATGTTCTGACTCCCCGAGAAGTTCTCAATCTTGATGGAGAAGTTGTTCTGGTCCTGCCACTGATTCGGGGAGGAACCCTTAACAGCCGTCTTGAGAGACAGGGGGCCTTGAGCTTTCAGGAAGGCGGGGTTCTTCTGGCCCAGTTGGTCAGCCTTCTGAATGGCCTCAAGTACCTTGGAATTGTGCATCGGGATTTCAAGCCGGACAATCTCCTGCTTCAGGCAGATTTACGCCTGGCCGTGGCCGACTTTGATCTGGCCTGGCTGGGCGGGACTTTCTGGCAGTGGCTTACCCTGCCGATGCGTAGGCGCACTCTGGGAACTGCCTGGTATATGGCGCCTGAGCATCTGAAGGGGGCCCGCCCTCACTCTGGTATGGATTTGTATGCAGTGGCAACGCTCTACTACCAGTCTCAGACCCTGCGCCTGCCATTTGGCATGAATCTTGAGGATCGCTTCGATCTAAAGAAGTTTCAGCCCGCCGATCGCCTGACGCGCACCCAGAACCAGGCATTGCGGGAAGCCCTGCATCCCAACCCCAGAAAACGCCTTCGATCCATTGAAGAACTCTATCATCGGATTTATGCGTATTAGGTGCCTGGAATTGGTTATCTTCTGAAAACAGAGGGTTTTACACGACAGAAGCTGTCGCCTAAAACGGCCCCGATTTTTAAGACATACATGCCTCAGCCAGAGGGGAACCCTTACTTGTCTGTTTCTTGAGGGGGTGAAGAAAGCTCAAATTCGCATTTGCCTTCCTGGTAATTCCAGGCTCCGCCCTGATCAAGACAGCCATCAATCTGAAACTGGGTGGAAAGCCAGAGACCAAGGAGAACCACAATGGTTACAAGGGCGAAGGCAGTACGTTTGGGGGTTGGCTTTTTCACTATTCAATGGTCCTAGAATTGCTATATTTTTTTCGGCAAACTCCGCTCCGATTTCCAGAATCCTTTGAACACCTGGATGCCTGAAGTCAGAATGCTTCTTCCAGGCGCTGCAAAAACTCGTTCACCAACTCATCGTGCCCCTTTCCTAAAAGGGCCTGCATCTGTTGCTTTGCTCTGTCTTTGGGTAGTGCACCAGAGTTCAAAAGAGAGAAAAACGCTTGTAACTGACCAAGGATCTCACCCTGCTCGCGCCCGATTTTTTCACCCTGTTCGCGCCCGATTTTTTCACCCTGTTCGCGCCCGATTTTTTCGCCCTGCTGGCGTCCAATTTTTTCGCCCTGCTGGCGCCCGATTTTTTCGCCCTGCTGGCGTCCAATTTTTTCGCCCTGCTGGCGTCCAATTTTTTCGCCCTGTTCGCGCCCAATTTTTTCACCTGTTCTTCGTCCGGCCTTTTCTCCTTCTTCACGGGCAACACGGACACTTTTATTATAGGAGCGGATGGCTCGTTCACGGGAGAGGGCTGTCAGTCGCAATTCCTCAGTGGATTTACATGTTTCAAAGGCCTGTATGGCCTGGGCTATACCCTCATCTTTTTTGAGTTCATCAAGAAGTTCGTCCATGTCCTGATCTCCTTTCAGAAATAGAAGCATCCATCGCTCCAGAGGAACGCATTCCAGAAGGCTTTTTTTGGGGTTGAAGCGTTTGAGTTGGATGAAATGAAATTCCAGATCCCGGCTGAGTTCTTTGTGGGTACGGGTTTCCAGCAGGCGGAAGATGGAATGAGTATTGGTGTGATGTTTCAGGTTCCAGTCCAGAATGGAAATGCTTACAACCGGAGGTAGATCGGCGTAGATGTCAGAGCTTTTTAACTGACTTGATGCCAGGTGGCAGGCATAGTAGAGAACCCTTTGGATATAGTCAGCTTCCTGCCGGGCCTGCATTTCCAGATTGATGAGTTTTCCGGACTTTGTCTTCGCCAGGATATCAAGGATGCATAGCTTATCATCAGCGGTTTCCTTGATCTTAAACGGGTTGAGGACATCGCTTTTGACAATTCTATCTGGCCCATCAAGGTTTAAGACAGCATTGATGAACCCGTTTCTGGCGGCCTGATGTTCAGGAGAACCAAAAACATACTTGAAAACATAGTCATTGGTGTAATGAAGGATGAGTTCCTCTTCCATACCCTTATTGTAGCATTGTGACGGAAGGGAAATGATGAGTTCATAATTTTTTATAAAGCTTTCGGGCTTCTTGGGCAGGCATGGTTCCTGAAGACCGAAAAGTGCTACATTCAAGGTATGAGTCAGGTAGAGCGCATATACAAAATTCATCGTTGGTTGCAATCCGGCAGGCTTCTGACTGCCAGGAAAATGGGTGAATCTCTTGAGGTGACAGAGAGAACCATTCACCGTGATATGGAATATCTCAAGGACAGGCTTCAGGCCCCGGTTGTCTGGGATCGGATGGAAGGAACCTGGAGATATGATGAAGATGAAGGGAGTTTTGAGCTTCCCGGCTTCTGGCTGACTCCAGCAGAAATCCGTTCTCTGATGTTGATGCAGTCTTTGATTGAAAAGATGGAGCCTGGGCCTCTTGCGGAGCTTTTTGAAGATTTTCAGCGAAGAATGGAAGGGCTGGTGGGAGAGCTGAATTTGCCCTTACTCGAGTTTTCCAAACGGATGAAAGTGATACGTTCTCAGGCCCGCCTTCCTGAAGGCCGGATTTTTGAAAAGGCTTGTCGGTATTTACTGGATCGCAGGGTTCTCACGATTGAATATCATGGCCGGAATCGGGATACCGTGATGAAGCGGAAGATCCATCCTCAGCAGATTGTGCTTTATAAGGATGGCTGGTATCTCACGGCATGGTGTGAAATGCGCAAGGAGATGCGGGTCTTTGCGATTGAGCGGATT
Organism: uncultured bacterium; assembly: GCA_964503595.1. Taxonomy (GTDB): domain Bacteria; phylum Muiribacteriota; class UBA6191; order UBA6191; family UBA6191; genus CAZDAM01. The sequence goes on along the minus strand of CAZDAM010000028.1, from coordinate 2,572 downwards.
CGCTCCATTCAGCCTTGTGGGGATTTGCTCTGCCGTGAGTTTCCGATTGATGAAGATTATGTTTCTTCGGGCTTTGGGCTGTTCGCTGGTGGAGGGGAGCGCTGGGCCACTCTGAAGTTTTCACAACCGAATGCCCGCTGGGTTGCAGATGAAATCTGGCATCCTCGCCAAAAGGGAGCTTGGGAAGGGGACGATTACCTCCTGAAACTTCCTTATACCTCGCCGCATGAGATGGCTATGGAAGTGATGCGGCACGGCCCTTGTTGCCAGGTGCTGGAGCCGATCGAGCTCAGAAATCACATCACTGAAGAACTTAGACAGGCACTGGGAAATTATGGTCCTGATGGACTTTGAGAGGTTGTTTCAGCCTCATTGGGATTGGATAGGACCTCAGTTGAAATCACCCTGATGGTTGCTCCTGCTCCCCCATGTATTGAAACGCTCTGATTACATGGGCGATGTCATTGGGCTCCAGCGGATCGAGTTTTCTTGCTTTCTGGAATGTATTGGTCAGTTCCAGAGCCTTCTTTGGATCATTGAGACTGCTCAGGGCATGGGTATAGAGCGTCATGACACAACAAGGGATCCAGAAGTAGTCAAGATTGGGGAAAGCAGGAAGGGGAATCTCTTCGATGTTCAGAGCCCAGTCCTGCCAGGCATCAAAGACCGGGCTGGTATCCCATTCATAGTCCAGGGTCCGAGGTTTTGTACCTCCGTGATAAATCAGGTGACGCTGAAAGAGGATGTTGTGCCCCATGCTGGTCATCTCCGTCATTTGATGAAACAGCTCCTCAGTGGAATGCCCGCGCATTTGGGCAAATTCCCTCAGGGGTTGCCAGAGCATGAAAGGCTCGGGCAGGAACGGACCGAGTTCGCTGGTTCTTGAGAGGAAAAACTGCCATTGAATGGGCGGGAGCTCCAGCACCAGTTTGAGAGCGTAAGTTTCTGAAATTGCGGGCTTAGAGATTATGAATAGCAGCAGATGGCAAAATTCTTCCCGGAAGTCCTCGGTCATTTCCCTGTGCTGAAACACATTGAGAAAAAAAGAAATCATGTCATTGATGCTGCACTGATCTGCAATCAGAAAACGATTCAGTTGTATCAGCTTCAGCAGGCCGTTATCTGGAAATATATTCTGTTCCAGAGCCTTTTGATAAGGGTTCTGAGAGTCGGTACTGCCAGATTCAGGAGATGGGTTCAAAAGAGTTTCCAGCTTTTTCAGGGCAGAGGTTTTCAGATACAGCCAGAGACCACCTGGGTTCTCACTCATGAGTCATCCCCTTTGTCGGAATCCAGAAAATTCAAAATGGGTATTACGAAACAAACGTAAATGAAGAAAACTAAAAATGTAGACATGGCACCAGAATAGGCCCTTGGGACTGACACCAGATGTCATGGGGAATGATTTTTTGGAAATTCTGAATTTTCCGGCAGAGCTGAAAAAGAACAGGGGTATGACATCTGGTGTCATCCTGAATCCGTTACTTTGAGGGTAACGAGTGCCTGAGTGGCGCTTTAGGCGTTTTTTAGAGCCCCTGAAAGAAAAGTAGAGCTGAGATTGCGTTGACAGGAGGCAGGGAGAGGTATTTACTTTTGGAGGGCATGATTTTGACATGATTCGGGTGAAACTCAAGGTTTGACTTAAAACATAATGAAATTTAAGGAACATAGATTACTAAGGAAAGAACTTTGAAGTCATATACTGATAAAGGAAGAAAAGATATCTTTGATGCTCTTTCTGTTGCTCAACAAGCAGCCAAGAAGTCTCTCTGTGCAACGAAATCTCATAGGGATCTTTTACTGTCAGCCATAAAGGATTTTGAAATACACGTCGAGGCAAGTGAAATAAATGTTCCATCAGGAAAATCAGAAATTATTGAATCAGCGATTAAATCCTTTCAGTTAGAATATGACAAACTTCGAAGCATGCTAGATGGCCTCGCAGAGCGAAGTGCTGAATCGTTGACACGTGCTTATGAAAACCTTGAGAGAGACGTCCGCTTTGTCACTATTATGCTATTTGGAAGAACGCGAGCTGGCAAAAGCACGACTATGGAAGCTCTTACTGGCGGTGATGGGACCAGTATCGGGAAAGGAAAGCAGCATACAACCACAGAAGTGAAGGCTTATTATTTCCCAGCTCAGTCAGGTGATGGCGAACCAAACTATCCATGTTTACGAATCGTTGACACACCAGGAATTGAAGGATTTGAAGGAGAATCGCTTGCCGCAATGGCCGAGGAGTTTGTTGAACGCTCGGACCACATATTTTTCTTGTTGACGGATGATAAAGCAACATCTGGTGAATTGGAACGATTCGGCTTCATTCGCACCCAGGGCAAGGGGATTACAGTCCTTTTGAATGTAAAAGCATCGGATGACGATTTAGACCTTCTTATCTCTGCGCCAAATTATGTCTTCAAGGACGACGAGCTTGATGGACATAAGCGCAGAATCTCAAGTTACCTGCGGCAACATTTTGATATGTCTCCTCCGCAAGTTATCCCATTTCACGCTAGGTCTGCATGGCTATCTCGGTCCCCACATAACTTGTCAGATACAGTAACTTCTC
>CAZDAM010000027.1:0-33505 GCA_964503595.1 uncultured bacterium | reverse complement strand
ACCAGTGGAAGGGGCATCACCTGCGGGGTTGGGGGCGGGGGCTGCCTGTCCATGGGCGGGGGCGACCCAGCCATTTCGGCTCTGCCGGAACGCCAGAATTACTGGGCTGCGAGTGTCCCTGTGGGCAAGCAGTACCTGTCCCTCACTGGAGACGCAGGGGAAAGAGAACTCTTCCGGGGACTGATCTACGGAACCCAGAAGCCAATGGCCACGCCTCTGGGTTATTTCAACGGAGATCCGGAAATTCTGGAAGAGGGTATGGAGGCCCGTATAGAAGGAGCGCTGATCGGAAACTTCCATCAGATCAATTTCCAGAAATTCAAGACCTGCATTTCCATGAACGCCATTTTCAGCTCCCTCAATAATATGTTTGGTGGAGGAACCCGATCGGACGGCCCCACTTCCACAAGCCCTTCCTCTTCGACTCCCACTGGAGTGATAATGGAACAGCTTGGCAACTTCCTGCAGGTCTGTACCCATTTCTACACAACGAGCAAAGGTGGTAAAAATCCTGCTTACTACGGACTTGGCCGCTACTCGTCATCCCTGAATAAACTGGAAGTGATTGCCGGCCTGATCAACGATAGTGCCTCCATACTCCAGAGTTCCGGGAATGCCAATTCCGGCAATGACATCCTGGGAGCCGTTGGACGAGGCTTTCAGAATATGGCCGATGGAGCCAAGCAGTCCGCTCTCTCCCAGAATACCCTCAAAGGAGGAATCCGCGAGGGTGATGTCATGCCGGCTCCAGCGATTCTGCCTTCCAATTATAAGCCATTCACCCGCACCGCAGCCCTGAAGTATCCAAGCCTGGCTGACTACTTCAAGTCCCAGGGACGCAAGGCCGACTCCAAGGAGCTCTACCTCAATGGAAATATCTGGGTGGATGAAATGGTTATGGAACGCAATCTGACCTACCTGGGTACGGGTTCCCTGATTTCCGCCTATGTCCCCCGAAGCAATATCTTCCAGGCCCTAGCCGATCCTCCCCGTATCAAAGGTCTGAAAGCGGAAGATCCGAATCGGGATCATCTCAACATCTTCTACCTGAATGCGGAAAATCCTGAACAGGGAGCCGGCATGCTTGAAATTGACGGCAAAATGGAAGCCAGCATCTACTCTCTTCAGGGAGTCAAGCCTGCAGGTCGCACGGAGATTCTGGGAAATCTGGTTGTCAGCTGGCTGAACAAGGACCAGTTCGGTGATGGCAATGATCTCGTCGTGACCTATGACGAGCCCAAGTTTATACGTAACCAGGAAACTAATTTTTCCCGCCCGGAACGCTGGTTCACCATCAGTCTGAGCCCCAAGATGTCCGGCATGATCCAGAATCTGGGGCAAAGACTGAACGGACCTGGAGATGACGGGGTTCGAAATATCATCGACTCTTTGGATAACATCCCTCAGAACAGCGGAGTCACTCCGACCCCACCCCAGCCCCTGCCTCCAGTTACCGCCACACCGGCACCCTCCTCACCATGAGCTGGACCGAAAGAATTTTTGTGCTTGTCATGTTCCTGACTGGTGGAGTGGTATTCTATATTCTAAGCCTGTTTTCTGTAGGAAATGGTGGCCGGGAGAAAAATGAGCCCGCTCTGCTCCTGCCATCAGATGATATGGAACTGGCCCGTTCCTCTCAGGTCAAACTCCCGTCTTCCTACACTTCCTCCATCTACTATCAGAACCCTTCCGGATCCGGTCAGTCTCCCCAGATTAAACCCTTTGAGTCCCCCCTGGGCAGCTTTCCTTCTCTGAACGAGGATAATGGCCCAACTCAGGAGCCCTACACTCCGGTGATTTCCACCAAAGCCCGCCAGAGCTCCATGCTCAAACGTCTTCAGGAAGCCGGTTTTGGTCCTAATGAGCGATTTACCACCCTCCTCCTCAACTCTTTAGATCGCAGCGACTGGCTCAAGGAAAAATCCACTTATCGAAAGCTTCTGAAAAATGAGGAACACCTCAAAGCCATGGAACTCGCAGTCAAAATCCGGGAGGCTTCCGATGAGGACAATCTCCTGTTTCGCCTGGAAATGACCGGGAATGCTCTTGAAGCAGCTCTGGCTGGTGGCCGAACTGATCTGGCAACCCGTCTGATTCAGGAGCATACCACCCTGATGGAAGCTGTGGTCGAAGCCATGGAAGAGAGCTCTCTAACACGTTTTCATAAAGGCCGAGACCAGATCAATCAGATGAAGGATACCATCCGGCGCACAAAATCGGGTTCGATTTATGACTTTTTTCAGGCCATGCAGACCGGGGCAATATCGACCACGGAAATCCTGGCAGCGGCCAAGGCTAATGCCCGCATGCATGTCCATGAAGCTGATTTTGAGATTTCCAGCCGGGATATTGAAGATGCCGCCAGTCAGGGTGAAAAACTGTTCGTTCAAATGAAAGAATGAAAAAAAGCTCCCTGCGATCTAATTGCCAAAGCCCGGGAACCCGCTTAAACTTTAAATATGGAAATTACAGAAGTTCGCATTCGTATCGTCGAAGGTCAGGGAAAACTCAAAGCCTACGCATCCATTACTCTGGATGGAGAATTTGTGATCCACGATCTGAAAATCATTGAAGGGGAGCGGGGACTTTTTGTCGCCATGCCATCCCGCCGAAGCCGCTCCGGAGAGTTCAAGGATATCGCTCATCCGATCCAGACAAAGACTCGTGAATGGATCCAAGAAAAAGTATTGCACCAGTATAATCAGTATGATAATATCCCCGACGTCTGAGCGATTGAGCTCAAGACTCCGAGAGAAATTTGGGGAGTCGTCAAGCGGTAAGACACTAGGTTTTGGTCCTAGCATGCGTGGGTTCGAATCCTACCTCCCCAGCTTCTCTTTCTTTCTATGGCGGCTCTGCTCTGTTTCATTTTTCTTTTAATTGCTAATTTCAGTGATGGTTTTCCGGTTCTAGCCCCTTCTGAATTGCAGTCCAATTCTCCGGAACTTTCCCCGGTCCATGCCCTGATCTCCAAAGATCAGTTTTCCCGGGCCCAGGAAGCATTCCGGGCCCTCAAAATCGACTCTCCCGAGACCCTTTACTATCGGGCCGCCCTCGCTCTGGCCCAAAAGGATTTTACCCTGGCCGATCGGCTGGAAAGACTTCTGCAATTTCAAAACTCCCGCACGGCCTACGAACATCTGAAACTTCTTCGCAATGCTCAGGAACTCATTGAGGATACCCGTAAATCAGAAGGATACAGCTCTGCTCTGGTAAGACTCCGGGGAATTTCAGATCCTCAAATCCAGACTTACATTGCCCATCAGCTCTCATACCGACCTTCTCAGATGACGGATACAAGTTATTTGAATAACTTGAGGCTGGCTGTCCACATCCTGCCGAGAGACCCCAGGATTCTTCCTCTGGCCGTAGAGACAGCCGTAAATTTAAACCAGTGGGAACTGGCCCTCCCCTGGCTTGACAGCCTTCGCCTGATGAGCCCGTCAGCTCAAACCGAATTCCTATGGCTGCGGGCTCTCTGGCAGAACAACCGCCAGGATCTGCTGCCAACTGCAGTTGAAAACTTTCGGGTCCGCTATCCCCGCGAGGCCTCCCAGCAAAACCCGGAAACCTTTCTGAAAACCAGAACAGATGCCAAAAATCCCGAACAAAGTACCGACTCGGCCTGGAAAGCCCACTACGAGGCCGGGCGCTACCAGCTGGTTTTACAGAACCTCATGCCCCGGGCCCTCGCAGGAAGTCTTACCGGGAATCACTGCCCCTGGCTTGTCCAAAGCCTTCTGGCCACTCACAATACCACCCGTGCCACGGAAATCCTGACATCCTGCCTAAGCAGCTTCCCACAAAACCGACATCTGGAACATCTTCAGTTGCAGGTTCTGGCTAAGGAATCCCCCGAAGCGGCCCTCAATGAAATTCAAACCACACCAAGCCAGGATCCCGTCCGTCTGATCCTGGCTCAAATCTACCTGAATACCAAAAGACCCCAGGAAGCCATCGCTCTTTTGACAGATCTGCTTGAATCTCCCTATACAGATCTGGCTCTGAACTACGAGCTTCTGGCCGAAGGCTATTCCAAGATCGGCTATTACTCCCGGGCGCTCCAGTATCTGGAAAATGCTGAAAGAATCTCCCCCCAGAAAGTCAGCATCCTTTTTCGCATGGCCCTGAATTACCGTATGCTCGGTCAGCAGAATCTCGTCAGGGCTGTAGCCGAGAAAGCTGCTCTGAAATTCCCCGGCTCCGATCTTCTCAGACGCTTTGAACACCTTTCTCCTGGTTTTCTGAGCGGGGCAGGTCTGAGCCCGCTGACCACCTTTCCGATCAGCTACCGCCTTCATGAATGGCTGAAAAATCCTGCCGACAGCCGGGATCATCCTCTGGAAATGCTACTGGCTCTGAAAAAACAGAAACGCTACCGGGAATACCTTACACGCATGGAAACCTTCCTGGCCAGCCAGCCCCTGGCCTGGCCACAGCTTGAGGCCGAACTCAAAACGGTCTATGAACTCTCGCTGGAACCACAGCCAGAATATGAACTCGAAGACGCCAGGCTGGAAAGACTGCTGGAAGAAAAACTTTCCCGCAACAAAGCCGGAGAAGTACTGAGTTTTTTTCAAAGCCTGCCCTCTTCCATCATCCCCTACCCTGCCCTCAAATTCATTCTGGCCCGCTCCTACCTGGCGGCCGGAAGAATCCGGGAAGGCGAAGAAACTCTGGAAGAGCTCCTGAGTCTGGGATTTCGACCCATCCAGATTCGAGCAAAACTGGCCCAGGCTTCCTATGACCGGGGTAACTACGACAAGGCTCTGGAGCTTTATACAGAAATTCTGGGAATGAATCCGGAGCCTTCGATTCTATTCAAGATCGCCGAAGTTCTGACCGCCCTGGGCTCTTTCCCTCAGGCCCGTCAGATCTACGAGAATCTTTTGAACTACCAGACAGATCCTGAGGTTGTACGCAATGCAACCTGGTCTCTGAAAGCCCTGAATGCCGCGGAGAAAAACGAATGAAACACTGGTGTATCGTGGGCCTGGGTAACCCTGGCGAAAAATACGAAAAAACACGGCATAATGCAGGTTTTCTGGCTCTAGATTATCTGAAGAATGACTGGTTTCTATCTGCATTCAGCAATAACCGCTATCACAAAGCCCTGGAATCCTCGGGAACCCATATGGGCCATAAAATCACTCTGGTGAAGCCCCAGACCTTCATGAATCTGAGTGGGGAAACCGTACGGGCCCTGCTTAAAGATGTACCTCTGGAACAGATCATCCTGATCTATGATGATATCGACCTTCCGGTAGGAAGCATCCGCGTAAGGCAGAAGGGAAGAGCAGGGAGCCATAACGGCATGAAATCCGTAATTCAACATGCCGGCAGTGACACATTTTCGCGCGTACGCATCGGAATCCGCCCGGTTCATCCCATCTCCAATCTTGCTGACTTCGTTCTGAATCCATTCCCGTCTTCAGAAAGAAATACCCTTGAAAGCACTTTTGCTGATATCGTGGAATCCGTGGAGCTTATTCTTCAGGGAAAACTGGATCTGGCTTCCCGGAAGTTCAACAGTAAAATTTCCTGAATCTCTATGGAACCAACTCTCTCTTTCCTCATAAGAATGCATGATTTTCGCAAAAGCCCTTGTCATAGACAGCTTCGGCAGGTATTGTTGGCTTTTTGTACTCATGCTATAATCCTTTTTCAGTCTGGGGAATCCCCTCGGGCGGGACTCAAGCATCTGTGGGAGTCATGACAAATCTGGAAGCAGAAAGAGCCCTCGACCCTGAAATCGAAGACGAGCTGGAAGACGAAGAAGAGGACAGCACCGTCGGCGAAAAACAGTTGAGCGCTGATGATGAAGAAGACATTCGCCTCTGGGAGCAATACAATAACACCGGAGATGCAAAAGTTCGTGATCAACTGATCATGAAGTACTCCCCCTTCGTGAAATATGTTGCCGGGCGCATGGCCGTAAATCTTCCTTCCAACGTGGAGTACGAAGACCTTATCAGCTATGGCGTTTTCGGGCTTATGGATGCAATCGAAAAATACGACACTTCAAGGGCCGTTCAATTCAAGACTTATGCAAAAACCAGGATTCGCGGTGCAATTCTTGACGAACTCCGGGTTCTGGACTGGACCCCAAGAAGCGTTCGCCAGAAGGCCAAGAAACTTGAGAAAGCCTACGCCCAGCTCGAAGGAGAGCTCGGCCGGGAAGCCACCGATGAAGAAGTTGCCGCCTATATGGAAATCACCATTGAGGAGCTTCAGAAACTTGTTGAAGAAACCCGTCAATCCCTGGTTCTTTCTCTGGATGAAAGCGACTCTTCCTCTGATTCCCAAAGTGGTCCCCAGAATCGTCTGAACTTCTTTGAAGACACCAGCACACCGACTCCAGAACAGCGGGCTACCCGTACAGAAGTCAAAAAAGTGCTGGCTGAATCGATTAACAAGCTCTCGGATCGGGAGCGACTCGTTGTGACTCTGATATACTTTGAAGATATGACTGCCAAGGAAATCGGGCAAATTCTCGGGGTATCGGACTCTCGCGTCTCCCAATTGCATACCAAAGCCATACTCCGCCTGAGAGGCCGACTTGGAAAAATCAAGCGGCTGCTTCTGGAGGATGTATGAGCATTAGGTTTATCGATATTCAGACGAACATCACCGGCTCCAATCAGGTTTCAGACATTCGCCAGCGACAACAGCAGGTTGAGCAGCTTCACCAGAACAATCCCCAGGGCCAAACCAGTGAGGCCCAACGTAAACTGACCGAAGAGGTCAATGAGGTCGAGGCAGATCCCAATATCGATCCTGACGCCAAGAACAAAGAAGAGCAGGAAGCCCAAAAGCGCAGGAAAAAAGCTGAAGAGGAAAAAAAAACCGCATCCCAGAAAGAAGCCCCCCGTCTTCCCGATGGTGTTCGCGGACACAAGCTTGATTTCTCCGTATGAGTTCAACTCGCGATGACAGCTGCCGCCACCGAACCCACCCCATTCGCTGGATATCTGGCCTTCGTTTTTTCCGGAGCCGACCATTTCACCGTCGGACTTCTGGTTCTGGATCGGGACGGATTCCCGCTGGATTTTCGCTTTTCCAGTCCGGTTCAGCCCAGCGCCATGCAAAAAGCCTTGTATGGTCAAAGTCTGGAGCCCTGGCTTTTGCAGTCTGTCTGCCGGGAACTCTTTAGGGGACTCCAGGAAAAACCGCGGATTCTTCTAACCAACTACAAGGAACTCGACCCCGACTGGCTGGAAGTCCCGCTTTATCTTATGGAAAGAGGGGAAAAGCCCGTTCCCATGGATGAGAACGCCGAGAATCAGGAAGAAGATCGGGATTGGCTGGAAACTGCCCGCTTTGACCTTCAGGAGCCATTCACCAGGATTGAAGAGGCCTTACGCCTCATTCCCGGTTCATCTAAATCATGAAATGGCGTACGCGCGTCCTCAAAACAGAGACCATCCGTCCTCTCCCAAGAACTCTTCGGTTCTATCGGCCCCTTGCAGCTCCTCAGCTGGAAATCCTGGGAATCCATCCTCTTTCTCTGGATACCAATTCCATCGCGATTGTAACTCGTACGCCGGTTATTGAAACAGAGACGGAAATTGAACTTTCTCCCCAGAAGGCCATGACCGTTTCCATCGAAAAACGCTTTCAAGTCCAGCTTGGAACCGTAAAGTCTCCGCAAATCGAGGCACCCAAAATCCATCGAGAATTCCCGCAGACTCAGCCCTTCAAGGTTCTCGCCCCCGGATCTCCCGGTACAGCCATGTGGTGGCCACTACCATCCTCCCCTCTTCCTGAACTGACCGATGTCCTCTTTGAAAAAATCCGTCAAAGTCACCCTCTGATTCAGCGGGAACATCTGGTTCTCTTAAAACTTTATCCCGGAATACCCAAGAACAGGCTCACGGCCATGAAGTTTCTTCAGGGAGAACTGCATGCCAGGTTCCGCATGCCTTTTCGTGGCAAAATGAAACTGACAGATTTGCTCTTTATTGCCGACCGCAGGGTTCGCAAGACACACAGAATCGAACTTCCTCCCGGGCTTCTTTCGCGACTTTCTAAAAAGCCCTCAAGAACGTAAAAACCATTCCTGAAAACCCCGATAGTCTGGTCATGCTGACGATTCCGCGGCTCATAAAATATGCCGCCCTGATCCTGGTCCTGTCTTTAACCGCTGCTATGGCCTTTGGAGGGTTTCCCCTCTCCATTCAGCTCCCTGCTTCCGAAGCTGCCGCAAGACTTGAGCGCTCCATCATGCAAAGACCGGACAATCTCAGACTGAACTATCAGTTCGGGTTCAATCGTCCCGTCCGCTACAAAATGAGTTACAACAACTCTTCCCGGATCCTCTCCATAACTTTTAGTGACGTTACTCGCCATCATTTTCGCCGCGCTCTGGAACTCGCCGATTCCCATCTCGAAAGAATCAGTTTTTCCAGAAGCCGTTCCCGCCAATACCGGATTGAGTTTTCCTTGAGAGAAAATGTCATGCCCATGCCCTTTGCCTCCAAAGGAAAGGAAAAAGACATTAAAATTCGCCTGATGATGACTCAGAACCCGGAAGTCGAAGGCGAAAAAATCAGAGAATCCCTCTCTAAATACTCCATACCAATGGCCACCCATCTCTCAAGAGATTATGAAAAACCAGTTCCCCAAGGCCCTTCCTGGCCATCTGCGGAGGCCTTCTCCTTTTATCGCTCCCAGGAAGTCGACACCGGAGTTCAGGCCTTTCGCTTCCAGACAAAAGATGCCAGCGCAACGGGCTATGGCTTTACCATCAAACGGGAATTCTTGGCCAATCGCTTCAAAATCGCCTCGGGCAGCGCATCAGGCATCCAGATCCGTAAGCTATCCGAATTTGCCGAAGAAGCCCGCGCCCTGGCATCAGTCAACGGTTCCTATTTCATGACCAATGGAGATCCTCTCGGTCTTCTGATTGCCGACGGGCGCCTGTTTTCTACTCCAATTCTGGATCGGGCATGCTTTGGGATCATGATGGATGGCACCCCCCATGTGGGACATGCCCGCTTCACAGGCTGGCTGAGAACCGAAGGCCTGCTTCTGTCGATCGAAGGCTATAACCAGGAATCCCGCTCAGACAAAACACTTCTATACAGCCGGGAATTCGGAATCAAAACCCCCTACCGTCAGGGAACCATCCAGTATGTCATCCTCAACAACCGGATTGTTTCCGTCTCCATGGATTCTGTGGAAATTCCCAAAAATGGCTATGTCCTAAGTATCTCTCCCAAACGCCTGCCCCTGGATCGTACTGTCCTGAAACTTCAGGAGGAAATTGAACTCGATATGCGTCTTTCATCGCCATGGGATCGGATGCAGTGGGCCATTGGTGGTGGTCCCCGCCTTCTGAAAGATGGCGAGGTCAACCCGGACATGGGAAAGGAGAATTTCTCCCGCCCTTTCCTCAGGGAGAAAACCCCCAGAACCGGCATTGGCTTTGATGCCAGTGGAAATGTCATCCTGATGGTGGTCGATGGTCGCCAAGAGCACAGCCAAGGACTGAATCTGAGTGAATTTGCCCAGGCCATGAAAGATATCGGAGCAGTTGAAGCCATCAATCTGGACGGAGGCGGCTCGACCTCAGCCTGGTACGATGGAATGATCGTCAACCGGCCCTCTGATGGGGTGGAAAGACGGATTGCCAACGCCCTGATCATCCTCCCCACAAAAAGCTAAGAAGCCATCCAAAAACCACTGGTGAAGAACGGCTCTTGTGATGTGAGCCAAACCTTCCCCTCACCCGCTCAGGCTCCTGTGCCATCATAAAGATATGCGGGTGCGCCAGATGGTTTACCGTCTTTTCCAGTGGCCAGGAAAACTCCTGAACGGATTTTTTGTCGAACTGGGCCGCATGAGTCTCATGGGCCTGGAATCGATATACTGGATTCTCAGGGGCCGGGTTTTCACTCCGGCTCTGGTTCAGGCATCCGCCGGAATCGGTGTTGATTCCCTGCCGATCATCAGTTTTACCGCCCTTTTCACCGGGATGGTTCTGGTCGTTCAGGTAGGAAACCAGTTCATGGACCTTGGTGCCGAAAACATCATCGGAGGAGTAGTTGGCCTCTCTCTAACCCGAGAGATGTCACCGTTGATTGTCTCTGTGATTCTCGCAGCACGAGCCGGAACCGCCATGGCTGCTGAAATTGGAACCATGAAAGTCACAGAACAGATCGATGCCTTGAAAGTCATGTCCGCCAACCCCATCAGCCACCTTGTCGTTCCCAGGATCCTGGCCTGTGCCTTCTTCACTCCTGTGCTGGTCATTTTTTCCAACCTGATTGGCATTCTTGGGGGCTACGTTGTCGCTGTATCCCAGATTGGAGTGAATTCCCATCTCTTCTGGCAAAGCCTGATTGAGATGGTCGCCCCTCACGATTTTCTGGGAGGCCTTGTCAAAAGCTCCGGATTCGGTTTTCTGGTCGGTCTGATCGGCTGCTCCAAAGGCATGGATGCCGCCGGAGGTGCCAAGGGAGTCGGCCGTGCCGCCACGGAATCCGTGGTCATGACCATCACCGCTATTCTCGTCTGCAACTATTTCTTCTCCCTCGCCTTCTTCGCCTGGATGAGGCTTACGGGGAAAATCTGATGAACTCACCTGTCCTGTCCCTGGAAAATGTCTGGAAATCTTTCGGCTCCCAGCATGTTCTGCAGGGTCTTTCCCTAAACATCCTTCCCGGAGAAACCTTCGTAATTCTGGGGCCCAGCGGATGCGGAAAGTCCGTGACCCTGAAAATTCTGATGGGCCTGATCGAACCTGATGCCGGTATTGTAACCATCAGGGGAGAATCTCTGAGTCGGGAATCCTCCAAAAAGAAGGCCGAACTCATGAAAGGGTTCGGCATGCTGTTTCAGTCCGCGGCCCTCTTCGATTCTCTGAGTGTCTATGAAAATGTCGCTTTCGGACTGAGACAGAAACCCGAGCTCAAAGAAGAAGAAATCCACGAGCTCGTCATGCAGAATCTAGCCCTGGTGGGATTGGAGCATGCAGCCCACAAAGGCACTTCCGAGCTTTCCGGAGGTATGCGGAAAAGAGTTGGACTGGCGCGAGCCCTGGTTCTGAAACCAGGGGTTCTTCTGCATGATGAACCCACCACAGGGCTCGACCCAATCCTGACCGCAGGCATTGATTTTCTGATCCAGAAAGTACAAAAAGAACTCGGAACCACTTCCCTTGTCGTGACCCATGACCTGAAGTCCGCCTTTCGAATTGCGGATCGTGTAGGATTGCACTGGCAGGGACGTATGGTAGAGACGGGAGCTCCCGATGAGTTTCTGAAGTCCGAGCATCCTGCCGTCAGGCAGTTTCTTGAAGGAAGTCTGAACGGGCCGATTGCACCATGAAATCCGAGCATCTTGAATTCAAAATCGGTGTTGTCACCTTTGTCGGGCTCCTGATCCTGATATCCCTGCTATTCTTTGTGGACAACCTGAATCCATTTGGCCGCTACTATCGTCTCCGGGTCGGCTTTCCCGATGTCGAACATCTGATGGCCGGTGCCGAAGTCAGTATGGCCGGGGTCAGGATTGGCCGGGTTGAAAGCCTCTATATCAATCTGGAGCCTTCCAATTCAAGGCGGGTCATTGCTGTTCTGGAAATCTCCGACTCCTACAAAATCCCTTCTCATGCCGTTTTTCGTATTGCCCAAAGCGGAGTGTTCGGAAACTACACCATCCGGATCCAGGTCCCCGCATCCGTACCCTCCGGGGAAATGTCCTTTCTGATTCCCGATTCCGCCGAAATTCTACTGGGTGAAGAGCCCGTCAACCTGGATTCCCTGATCCGGGATGCCCGCACCATGATGGTTCGCCTCGATGAAGTCATGGTCGGACTTCAGGATTTTCTGGGTGACCCCAGGGCACGGGAGGATCTTAAAATCACCTTCTTCAATCTGAGTCACGCATCAAAGAATCTGAAAACCATTTTAGGCAATCTGGAAAATTCACTTCCTGAAGGCATTGCCGTTCTAAGGAAACTGGCTCTTGATATCCGCGAGATCGTTTCTGAAAACCGTTCCGATATCCGTGAAGGAATTCGAGGCGGCAAAAGTCTGATTCTACGACTGGATCAAAGTGTCGCCAAAGCCTCTTCCCATTTCGTCTCTTTAGCCAAACGACTGGATCAGCTAAGCCTGGAAATCCATGATGATGGCAATCTGGGCAGGGATGTCAAAACCATGCGGGCCAATCTGATCCGAACCTCGGAAAATCTCAAGCGCCTTTCCAACCGGTTCAGCAACGCCCTTGACAATGATGAAACCGAAAACACCCTCAGAAACACCATTGAGGCCACCTCGGATGCCGCCAAAACCCTGAAAAAACTTGGGACCGATCTGGATTCCCTGAAATTCAGTCTGGAAGGACAGGCTCTTTACAGCAAAGAAAAGGATGAAGTCGAATCCAGCCTGTTTCTGAATACGGATTTTCGTGGAAAGTACCGGATTCGGGTCGGGGCTGAGGATATCGATACCAATCCGGGACTCTCTACCGTCATGGCCGGGGTCAAGGAAGGAAAACTTCAGATCAGCGCCGGAATTCTTGAAGACCACGGAGGCCTCGCCATGGAATGGTTTCCCAACATCCGTCTAAGCCTTGGAATCGAAGCCTATGGAACAGATAAAACCGTTGCCAGAGCCATTGGACGCTTCCGTCTCTCGGAGGAAACAGACCTGGTTCTGAAATGGCACGACTTCAATCGGGATCCGACTGAAGATGTCCTTATGGGCATCTCACACAGATTCTGACTTGAAGGGTCCACCAAGTGCAGATATAATCCATCACGACCTGGAAACAACACATGAAACGAACTCTGCTCCCTTTACTCATTGCCGCCCACGTTTTGCCCCTGAATGCAACCGGGCTGGACCCCGCTGAAGAAACCAGTGTGGATCCAATCGGTACTTCCGGGCTCAAGGCACCGGGACTCTCCGCGGCGGCTCCAACTCGTTCCCCTTCCTCCAGTGCTCTGGATATTGTGGTAACGGATATTGTCGTGCGTGGCAATGACAGAACGGCCTCTCAGGTCGTTCAGCTTGCCATTCAGACCAAGGTGGGCGACCAGCTCGATCCCGAACTGGTTCGTGAGGACATCAAACGCATTTACAAGCTCGGGTACTTTCAGACCCCTCCAACAGTTCAGACCGAGCCTTGGGGGTCCGGGGCCCGACTGGTGTATCAGGTCCAGGAAAACCCTTCGGTCGAAAACATCATCATCGAGGGCAACACCCTGGTCCCTACCGAAGAGATCACCGAGGCCATGACCACCAAACCTGGAAGTGTCCTCAATATCCGTCAGCTTTATGAGGATCTAGGCGCAGTTTCCCGCATTTACCGGGACAGGGGCTATCTTTATTCAGGCATCTACAATCCCGCCAAACAGGTGGAAATTGCCGGAAATACGGTCCGGATCAAGGTCAAGGAATCCCGTATCTCCAGAATCACCCTCAAAGGCAATAACAAGACCAAGGATTATGTGATCATGCGGGAACTTCTGATGGAGGAAGGCCAGATCGTCAATCGTGACGCCATCGCCGACTCCCTCAGAAATCTTCGGAACCTCGATTACTTTGAGATGGAACCACCAGAAATCGATCTTTCTCAGGAAACCGGGAATACCCATATCACCCTGAATGTCAAGGACACCAAGACCGGAACAGCCTCTTTCGGGGGTGGCTACAGTTCCATTAACGGTCTGATTGGCTTTGTCGATGCCACAGAACGAAATTTCCGCGGCAAGGGGCAGACCGTAAGGGTCAAAACCCAGTTTGGTGGAGAGCAGGCCTACGAACTGGGCTTCACGGAGCCTTATTTCCGGGGACGCAACCAGGCCGTCGGGGGCAGCATCTTCTCGACTCTGATAGATCGTGAGGATATCCGTAACCAGGCTCTCTTCTCCCGCTTTGAGGAAGAAAGGGTTGGTTTCTCACTCTTTACTTCCTTTCGTCCCAAGAAGGACGAGTCTCACACCTTCACCTTCGTGGATGAGGATGTTTCAACAAATCTTCTGGCTGGAAGCCCGGCCAGCCTCTATAACGACCACCAGCAATCCATCGGCTACAGTTATGTTCTGGATCGGCGGGATAATTTTCAGAATCCCACCAGCGGTTATCGCCACAATTTCAGTTTCGTAACAACCGGAGGACTTCTGGCCGGTCAGAACAACTACAATAAATACGCTTATGATTTCCGCAAATACTGGGAAAACAACCTCTTAAAGCGCAATGTTCTGGCACTGCGCACCAAAGTGGGCTATGCCCAGGAAATCAGCGGCAATATTCCCTATGTGGATCTGTGGTGGGTCGGTGGCTCCACAACAGTTCGTGGTTACGAAGATCGGGAATTCGCCGGAGAAAAATTCTGGTTCAGTAATGTGGAATTCCGCTACAAGCTCTCCAAGCAGTTCACAGCGGCCCTCTTTGCTGATTTCGGTTCTGCCTGGGATACCAATAACCAACCCTTTGACATGAAGAGTTCGGTTGGGGTTGGAATCCGCTTTGACACCCCTCTTGGTCCTTTCCGTCTGGACTGGGCCAAGGCTTCCGATCGTTCCAGCGGTAAAATTCACTTTGGTATTGGCAACACATTCTGATGAGTTCCGCCGAAAAAGCCTGCCGGGCCTTGAAAGGTCGGGATCTCGGTCCCGATCTTCTGCGTCTCCCCGAACTGATTCAGGATATCAACGCCATTCGCAGCCGCTATGGAGTTGTACCCTGGATTCTGATTCAGCGTAATGGCCATATCGCTTCGGCTTCCTCTTCCTCGGTTTCCATCTGTATGGAAAACCTGGCAGTGCAACAGGTAGAATCCTTTGCCAAACTGATTCTTTTGAGTTTTCACCCTTTAAGCCAGGAGGATCCGGGCAAGCGGGAAATACGTCTTCTGAAGCGCTATTCACTGGATGCTGTCATCAGCCTGCCCTTGGAATCCGGAGCACTGGCCAAAGGCTGTGGAGCATGGCTTGAAGTTCGTGACGGGCGCCTCAGCGGAGAAATCCTCCACGAAGAGCTCGACAATCGCTCAACTGCCAGAATGTTTGAAGATCGCTTCTTTCAAAAGCGTGAAGAAAGTCTCAAGCATGTCCGAGTTGAATTTGACACGCAACCCGTCAGTGAAAAGGCCATGGCCGTCCATCTTGCTTTTACGCAGGAAAATCAGCGCTATAAAGGCTCTCCCCGGGAAGAATTCCTGGCTCTCTGTGACACTCTGGGCCTTGAAATTCTGCAGGAGGCTTCCCAGAAGCTGGCCAAGCCACAACCAAGAACATTTCTTGGCAGTGGACGCTTTGAGGAAATCTGCGAAAGCC
Source organism: uncultured bacterium (assembly GCA_964503595.1). Classification (GTDB taxonomy): domain Bacteria; phylum Muiribacteriota; class UBA6191; order UBA6191; family UBA6191; genus CAZDAM01. The sequence continues at coordinate 18,216 of CAZDAM010000027.1, read as the reverse complement.
TGAATTCTGATAACTTCTCCCACTGTGTCTTCAATGTGGATGTTCCGGCCTCCGTAAAACGCCGCATTACCCACGAAACCTTTGCCCAGGTCTGGGATCGCACCGATGTGATCCTCCAGATTTTCCAGAAGCACGCCCGCACGGAAAAAGCGAGGCTTCAGGTCGAACTGGCCCAACTTGAGTACAACGGAGAAGAAGAGCTCCGTCAGGCCCTGGAAAACTTCGACTATGACAAGGGTTTTGATCTCTACGAGCAGAACTGGCGCCTTCAGATCGCCTCCCGCAAAAAAGAAATCCATCGGGCCCTGGAAAGAACCCACCGCCAGCAGGAAACCCGTCAGGGCTCCCGCAAGGAATCCAATGTTCTCTCCCTGGCTGTTATGGGATACACAAATGCGGGTAAATCCACTCTCTTCAACTCCCTGCTGGGAAGCGAGGAAGCCGCCGCAGCCAATGTTCTGTTCAAAACTCTGGAAACCACTTCCCGGACTCTGGGACTTTCCGCTCTTTCCCAGATTGTCATCACCGATACCGTCGGCTTCATCAGCAATCTGCCCCGTCATCTGACCGAGGCCTTTCATACCACTCTGGAAGAAGCCCGGGCCGCCTCTCATATCCTCATTCTTCTGGATCCGCTCGGACTCCCCCTTGAAGACCAGCTTCGCTGTATGGAAGAAAGCCTGACCCATATCGGTCTGAACAACCGGGTGGACTGGATTGTCGTCGTCAACAAGACCGACTGCCTGGCTCCGGCTCAGAAAGAAAAAATCCAGGAAACCATCAAGCCCCATTTTTTCGTTTCTGCTCTGGAGCCGGAAAGCGTCGAACTTTTAAGAGAAGGCCTACGCTCCCTGATCGCCTCGACTCTCAAAACAGTTGAGATCGAACTGAGCCACGCCGACTACGGCAAACTGCACCAGCTCAAAGCCTGGGCGACCCTTCCCAAGGAACCCGAATACCTGCCAGAATGCATCCGGGTTGAACTGGCCTTTTCCTCGGAAAACCAGCACCATATCGAGCGGGTTTTGGGAATAGTTCTATAATTCTCAACCTGCTCCATTCCGTCCTAGTTGCCTTAAACTAAGTATGCTGGCTGATGGTGAACACCCATTTGACCATACCTCTGAAGGATTTTCAGAAGTGTTTACGATCAAGCAGAATCACTATTCATTTTCATCAGAATACGCAGCCAGAGCCAGATTGATCGTAATCAACCCAAAGGCCGTCTGAAGCGGGACCATAATCGTAGGCAAACCTTCCGGAGTGGTCACTGCCATATTCTCTCCTTCAAGCAGAGTCGGGGGGGTAATATTGAAATCATAACCTTCATTCTGAAGAGCGGAAATGGCCCTTCCTGAGACCATATTACCAATTTCACCCATGGAACTTTTCACCAGCTCGTTAAAGACCCCAATGGTTTCAAAATTCATTTTCTCGGCAAATTTAACTGCCGTTTCCTTGGTCATATCCATGATAACCCGGCCATTGATGCCTTCGTGCTCACTAATCACACCGATGACGACGGCAAACCCAGAGGAAAGACTTTCGGTTGAATTATTCAGCTTGAGCCTGCCCCGCTCAACATCCTGCTCACTCATTTCTCGAATGACTTCATAGGCTGCTGAGAAAAATGGGTTCAGATATTTTGCATCAATTCTCAAAATCCCTCCGGGCTTATTCCCCTGTCCCAGCCACGGATTTGATGATACACAGAAACTTCTCCACATTATCGGGCTTAATCGGTTTCACGACAAAGTTCTTGGCCCCCTTCAGGATCGCATCCTTAACCATATTCTGATAGCCCATTGCGGAAACCATGACGATTTTGGCAGTATTATCACGAGCCATAATTGTTTCCACAGCTTCAATGCCCTCCATGATTGGCATAGTGATATCCATGGTCACGATACTGGGCTGCAGTTCAAAGTATTTATCGCACGCTTCCTGTCCGTTCTCGGCTTCCCCAACAATTTCGTAGCCCACTGCAGTGAGGATTCTGGCAATCGTACGACGAACAAACATGGCATCATCGGCAATCAGCACGCTATGAGCCACTTTATTCTTTTTCAATCCGTTGGTTTCAATATTCTTGGCACATTGCTCAAGGATTTCCTGCATGAAAATTGCTCCTTACTGCAGTATCAAGACCAGCGTATTATACCGTTTCAGGTTCCAAGACGATAGATTCTAACCTTCATTGGGTGTTGCTGATTTTCCAACTCCGTCACAACAATCCGTAAGTCTCGTACATCAAGTAGCGTACCAACCCTTATTGGCTTATTCAGTCTCTGATGAAGCCAGGAGGTCAAAGAAGAAAAACCTCTTGATGAAGGTAACTTCCCCAGAATTCTTTCCAGAGGACCCATTCCAATGCGGGCATCGACCTCATAAGTATCCCTTGCAACCCGCTTTACCAGAGCCGTATCAAACTCATCTTCAATATCTCCGACCAGCTCTTCGAGAATGTCCTCAATCGTAATCAGACCGGCAACCTGCTGCCCGCGATACACAACCCCCATCTGGCGGCGATTTTCCTGAAGCAGGCGAAATGCTTCCCAAACCGTAGACTCCGCCGGAATCCCCAGCTCATCATCAAGCTCGGATTCCACTTTACTTCCCCACTGGATCAGAAGTCCAAGCTGATTGGCCCGAAAAATCCCGATGACCCTACCCTTTGCATCGATCACAGGAAGCCGGCTGAAACCGGTAACCGCAGATTTTTCACAGGCTTCAGCTACGGAAATCCCGGGACTTAAGGTTACAACATGATGAATCGGCGTCATCACCGATTGAACTGACTGGGTAAACAGTTTGTCAAGATTCAAAAGAAAATCCCTGAGTCTCTGCTCATCCATCGGATTTTCACTTCCATGAAGAGCCAGAAAGCACTGATGGCTCATATTTGCCCGGTGTTCAATCACCAGAGACTGAATCTCTTCTTCCCGCGGCCCAAACGGCAGAAAAAAATATTTCAGGGAACGTATAGGCTTCACCCAGGAAACCAGAACCATCCTGATTTTAAAAAGATAGTTCAAGGCGGACAGTTTGCGCTTTTTGAGCAGACGCTCCAGATAAAAAACCCCCGCCAGCCAGAAAATCAGAGATAAAACCCCAAAAACCACGACCTTCGACACGGCGTCTTCGGGGCTTAGAAAAAGAATCAGCAAAAGAGGAAAGCAGGCTGTGAGCCACCACTCCTGAAGGCAATCCCTTTCCTCAAGAAGATCCCGGCAGTGCTTCAGATCGAATTCTGTCTCATCCGACTCATCCTCAAAACGCACCTTCCAGACCGATAGCCATTGGGATCTGAGCTGGGTAAGACGTCTCCCCAGAAGCATGAGGGCACAGAAAAGAGCGGCAAAAAACGTCATTTTCTCAGCTCCCTGACCCTCATTTTACGGATGCGGTAGCGTTCCATCTCAAGGATTTCAAACTCAAGTCCCTGTAAAACGAGCTTGTGCCCGACCAAAGGAGCCTGTCCAAGATGCTGAAAGATATAGCCCCCCAGTGTCTCCACCAAATCGGATTCAAACTCCCGGCCCACCAGTTCGGAAAAACTCTGAAGATCAATCATGGCATCTAGACTCCAGTCGCGAAGTCCGGTTTCCTGGACCATATCCTCATTGTCGTTCCTGCGATCCCCCATATCTCCAATGACCGTCTCCATCAAATCTTCAAGGGTTACAATCCCGGAACTGACGCCGAATTCGTCCACGACAATTGCCATCTGGACCTTGCGTGTCTGAAATTCCTTGAGAAGTTCCACCTGCTCCATCACTTCGGGAACAAAATAGGGTTCGCGCATGTGGGTATGAATCCCAAGCCGGCGAAGCTGATCCTCCTGGCGACCAAGACCTGCATGCAAAAGCTCCTTGGAATAGACCAGGCCAACGATATTGTCCGGTTCAGACTGCCAGACCGGAATTCGGGAGTAAGGAGTAAATTCCGGATCGGCCAAGACATCCGCAACCGTGGATTCCACACCAATCGTGAAAACATCCCTCATAGGGACCATAACTTCTCTGACCACACCTTCAGAAAAATCCATCAATCCCTGACGCAGCCATTCCTCCTGGGCCTCCTGCTGTGGATCCCGCTTAAGCCTGCTGGCAACAAAGCGAATCCTCGTCCCTCGGGAGAAAGCAATCAGGAAAACTGTGACCCCGAGAAATCCGAAAGACATCAAAAGGCTTCCTTGGCCGATCAGGCTATAGGCCACGCTCAGCCCAAAGAAAATAACAATCGCAAGTCCCAGAAGATCATCAATGTACCGAAATCGGTCTGGTTTCAGCATTTCAGCGTTCACATGCAGATCTTCATCCACCCAGAAATACTGGCCCAATGCTGCCAGAATTCCCAGAATCAGAAGAACCAGATTGGTCTGAAGAAAGGGGTCAGCTTCCATTGTTCTGAGAACTCTGAAGAATCGATTTTTGCAGGGCTATCATGGAAGCCAGCTTTTCTTCTGTCTCATGTGTCATTCCCGTGAGGTGCAGAACACCATGAATGCACAGAAAAGCCGTCAGACTGGTAATTGTACCAAGCTCCCACTGATCCTCCATGGCCTCCACGCAAAGGAAGATATCTCCCTGAGAAGGCATTCCGGGAACTCCCGGAACATCAAAGGTCAGAACATCGGTCGGGGCGTCCTTGGCCCGGTAGTCCCGATTCAGCTCCTGCATGGCAGACGGAGACAGAAACGTAATTCCGATGCTTTCAAAAGCCTGTAAATCGAGGCGCTCATCCAGGTATTCCAGAACCTGCAAAAGAATGGCCGGCTCGACAGAAGCCGGACGGGAACTCACCACAAAACGCCCGGCGGCCTCGAAGGACTCGTCGTCCATTTCCATTTCAGCTCCTTGCGGCCAAAGGCCGCTCCTCTCTTCCCATGACAGGAGAATGCCCCTTACGGGCTTTTTTCAAGATATCTTCAGGATATTCAATCCGGGCATGATACATGGAAACCACAGTGCGGGTCAGACTGGAACCAATCAGTTCCAGATCCCGGCGGGTCAAATCACACTCATCAAACTGACCACCAGCAAACTTGGACTCGATGATCCGGCGGATCAGTGCCTGAATCGCATTGTGACTTGGTTTGAGCAGAGTTCTGGAAGCGGCCTCTACCGCATCGCAGATCATGATGATGCCAGCCTCTTTCGTCTGGGGTTTGACCCCATCATAGCGATACATCTCTTCCTGAACCCGATCATCTTCGGTTTCCTTCTGCTTGGCCTTGTTATGAAAATAGGCCACCAGATCCGTACCATGATGCTGAACCATGATATCCAGAATGATCTTTGGAAGGTTGTATTCCCTGCCGATTTCCACCCCGTCGTGAGTGTGGGAAGTGATCACCCTCACCGAAAGGGAAGGCTGAAGATGATCATGCATATTCTCGCCCACCTGATTCTCAATGAAGAAAAACGGGCGCTTCATTTTGCCTACATCATGATAAAGGGCCGCAGCCTTGGCCAAAAGAGGATCAGCTCCGATTTCCTCGGCAGCCTTCTCGGCCATATTGGCCACAATCAAGGAATGATGATAGGTCCCCGGAGCTTCCGCCATCAAACGCTGAAGCAGGGGCTGATTCAGCTCCAGAAGCTCCAGAAGACGGGTACTGGTCGGAATCGAAAACAGGCTTTCAATCATGGGAATGGCGCCCAGAACAAACATCGCACATAAAAGCCCGTTGGCCGAACCCAGAAGAGGCTCGATATAAATGGTTCCAAAGGACACTTCCGGCAGCTGGCTGATGTGAGTCAGATTCAGACCCAGCAGCAGAAGGAAGTTTCCCACCCCAACCAGAAGACCGGCTTTGGTAATATCCCCCCTGCGACTTTTTCGGCTGGAAACGGAAAAGACTCCCAGAAGGCTTCCCAGAAGAGACACAAAGAAAAGTTTGGTCCGAATGTCAACAGGAGCCGTAAAAGCCATCAGAGTCGCCAGAATCATGGCCATCAGAACTGCCAGCTCCGAGTTGACGAAGACAGCATAAAGCAGAACAACCAAGGGAATCGGATTCCATAGAAACACATAGGGATATTCAAATTTCCATTCCACGAGATACATCAGGGCAAGGCCCAGAGAATAGAAAACCGTGACCAGATTCACCAGAGCCGTGTCCGTAAAGATATTGAATGGATTTCTCTGAACATAGATTGTGAACATGGTCAGAAGAAACAGGGCCAGCAGTACGGAACCCGATGCTGCCATGACCATATCCTTCTGCTGTACCTGGCCAAGACGGTGCATGACTGAGAATTCCGGCTCCTGAACCACATCTCCCCGGCGCACCAGAATCTGGCCTTTCATAAGATGATGCTGCTGTTCCTTGACCGTGACTTCCATGTCTTTCAAGACCGTGAAATCACGGGAAGCAACAGTATCCAGATCAAATCCGACGTAGGGATTCTGGGTATGACGACCCAGAAGAAAGAGAACAGTTAGACAAAAGGTGAGGAAAAGAAATGCCAGACTACGCCGCATGGGTTACTCAGCGGTAGGTCACTCCATCGAGATCCAGGTCGGTCAGAAATTGCTTCTGGACATATTCACACAGCATCTGTGAGGCCCGGTTGAAATCCGGCTCCCCTCCCGCCACGATCAGGCGGTACCTGTTACTTATTGTATGCAATGTTTCTGAAAAATCCAAGCTCAGAGGCACAAAGCTTTCCGTATCCTGCTCTTTCCAGAGTTGGCGGCTGATAAGCTCAGAATGCAGCCACAAAGCCAGCTCATCCCAGTCCCAGTCTTTATCCGGGAGAACCCGACAAAGTCCCAGTTTCAGCCTCTGGGTATCATTACGCCCCTGCTTTTTGGCGAGAGTTGCAACTCCGGGTGTATCCAGAAGTGAAACCTTCTCGGAAAGGCGAATCCATTGTCTGCCCCTGGTAATTCCTGGAGAATTGGCCGCACGAGTCACATTCTTACCCTTCAAAGCATTGATCATCGTACTTTTGCCCACGTTGGGCAGACCCACGATCACGATACGGGTAATTCCCAGAACAGTCTTCTGATGTTTGGAGTATTCGCGAGCTGCCTGCTCAAAAATTCGCTTCAAGCCCTTGGCATTACCATGGGACTGAACAACAAATGCAGGCATTTCCTGGGATTTCGCCCACTTCAGTACCTTGCTGGCATAAGCTTTGGAAACCAGATCGGCCTTGGTAAAGAATACAACTCTGGCCTTGGTTGCGAATTTCGTGGATAAAAAAGGAACTGATGTACTGAGGGGGAGTCGGATATCCCTCAATTCTACCACCATGTGGCAGTCCTTGATATCACGGTAAATTGTCGGTTCTCTAGAAGAAGCCATGACTCAAAGCGTGCACCCCCGCCCGGATTCGGACAGGGGTGCATGAAAGAGTATCGTCAGAATCAGCTGACAACAACGCGCTTTTTCTGCTTGACCTTGCTGGCGGCTTTGCCAATACGATCGCGCAGGTAATACAGCTTGGAACGGCGAACCTTACCCTGCTGGATCAATTCAACGGACTCTACAGCTGGAGAATACCAGGGAAAAATACGCTCAACTCCGAAACCGGAAGTCACTTTGCGAACACGGAAAGTCTTGCCGGCTCCGCCTCCGCGAATACCGATACAGATTCCCTGGAAAGGCTGAATGCGCTCTTTGTTGCCCTCAGTTACTTTCACCATAACCTTGACAGTATCGCCTACGCGAAAACCGGGGTAGTTCTTCTCAGGCAGTTCTGCCCGCTCCAGTTTTTGAATGATATCCATTCCTACTCCTCTTCAGCCTTCCTGCCCCCTTGTTTCTTTGGGGCTGGTTCCTCTGAACTATGTCTTAAGGCGAGCTGATTCAACCCAGCCTTCCTTAAAATCCTACATTCCTGACCACTCAGGCCACGCTTTTTCAAAAGCTCCGGACGAACAGCTACCGTCCGCTTCACCGCCTCGCAAAAGCGAAAGTCCTGAATGTTTCTGTGGTGCCCCGTTTTCAGAACCTCGGGAACCCCAAGACCGCGAAAGTCCTCTGGACGTGTCCAGCAGGGCGCGCCAAGGAGACCTTCCCAGTGGGAATCGGTTGCCACCGACTCAAAGTCGGAAACAACCCCCTCAAGAAGACGGGCAATGGAGTCTACCAGAATCAGGGCCGGTAACTCCCCACCGCTCAGAACATAGTCGCCCACGCAGACTTTCATGTCTACGAACGAGACAACCCTTTCATCAAAGCCCTTGTAATGCCCGCAAAGGATTACAACATGCTTCAATTCCGTGAAGTCCCGAGCAAGGCGCTGATTGTACACATGCCCATCAGCCGCTGTCAAAAGAACTTTCGTTTCTTCACGAGAAATTCCTTCAGCCGCGGATTCACTCAGAACTTCCTCCAGGCAAGCCACGACAGGCTCCACCCGAAGAACCATTCCAGCCCCACCGCCATAAGGCGTATCATCCACACTCCGGGAAGGATTATCCGAAAAATCCCGAAAATCCCAGAGCTTCAGGCGTAAAGCGTTTTTTTTTGCGCCCTTCTGATGATGGATTCACCCAGAAAACCCATAAGAGCATCGGGAAACAGACTCAGAATATCAATCCTCATCAGAACTCCTGGCTCAGGGTAATTTCCCGCTTCTTCGGATCAATGGACTCCACAAAGCGCTTCAGAAAAGGAATACTCATGTGTGAATCCAGCTCCAGAATCGGATGAGCCGGCATATTGACCACATCCCGAATCTTCCCAAGCACTTTGCCTGATGGAGAAACCACCTGCATTCCCAGAAGTTGATCCTCATAGAATTCATCGTCTTCAAGAGAAGCACGATCTTCATCCCGGATACAGAGATAGGCCCCCTTCAGGGATGCCGCTCCTTCGGGAGTCTCAATTCCATGAAAGCGAATCAGCCACGCATCCTTATATGGCGCGGCCGATTCCACTTCCACATCTTCAGTCCCATCCACAGCACTCAGAAGCATCTGACTTCCCGGAGCAAAACGCTCCTCGGGCCAGTCTGTCAGGCTGGAAACAATCACAGCCCCCTTGAGGCCATGGCGGCGCCGGATAAAACCAATTTTGACCAGCTTTTCACTGGATGATTGAAATAAGGGGCTCACAGCTTGATTTCGCGGCGGCGAATTTCCTTCACAATGCCATCATCAAGCAGAACATCAAAACCGGTCATGACTTCATGCCAGTTGTCCCCTGCTTTGACGGAAACCACGGAATCCACGGTTCCATGCTGAAACTCTTCCCCGTTTTTCAGGGCCTGAACAGCCTTGGCCTGAGCCTCGATCTGAGCCCGGGAGTTCTTCATCCGCTCTTCTTCAATGGCCATGCGCTTCATGACTTCGTAATCGGGTTTTACATCGTTGTCGCGACACTGGGCAACATACTGCTCACGCTGGCGACTCAGGTTCTGATGCTCCCGCTCGATATTGGACAGATTCTGCTCAGCTTCTTTACCCAGGATCTCCTTCAGCTTGTCTGTCACAACAGAACGAACCAGAACTTTACGCACGATATCAATCGACTCGGCCATCAAATCACCTCAATCATGTATTTTTTGCGGGTTTTTCTGGACATGGCCCGAACAACATCACGCATGGAATTGATCACTCGCCCCTGGCGGCCAATGACGTGGGCTGTGTCTTCCGATGCAACCTCAACCTCCAAAACGGTGGCCTTATCCCCTTCGATTTCCTTGACGACCAGCTTATCAGGCTGATCGACCAGTTCGGAAATCACCTGTTCTACAAATTCGCGTACGTTCATTTTCCAGGGCGAACCAGAAGGCCTTGCTTCTTAAGAAAGCTTCCCACAGTCGGGCTAACCTGAGCACCGTTGCCGATATAATGCTTCACGCGCTCTTCATCAACCTTGAAAACTACAGGATTAGCCAGTGGATGGTAATAACCCAGCTCCTCGACACAGCGACCGTCGCGACGCATACTGCGCTCCGCAGCAACGACACGGTAACAAGGACGCTTTTTCGAACCGCCACGCTTCAGACGAATAACAATCATGGTTCCTCCGTTGAGCCCTTAAGGACTCTAAAAACCTAATGGGCCTTTATTGCCCTTCATAAAATTAGAAGCCTTGAATAAGCCCATTTTCTTAAGCTGCTTCATAGCCTGTTTCATTTGATCAAATTGTCGAATCAGCTGATTGATCTGCTGGACATCCACCCCGGAACCCTTTGCAATTCTCTTCCTTCTGGAGCCGTTCAGAATTGACGGGTCTTCGCGCTCCAGAGGAGTCATGGACTGAATCATTGCCTTGGTCCGTTTCAGCTCCGACTGCATCTTGGACATATCCTGCCCACCCAGCATCCCCGAAACCCCAGGAATCATTTTCAGCAAATCTTCCAGTGGACCCATTTTGGAAATCATTTCCAGCTGATTCAGAAAGTCCACCAGGTTGAATTCTCCGGAACTCATGCGGCGCTGCATCTTTTTCGCCGTAGCCTCATCCATGATATTGGATGCCTTTTCGGCCAGACCAAAGACATCGCCCATTCCAAGAATTCTGGATGCCATCCTGCGTGCATCGAAAAGCTCGATTCCATCAAGCTTCTCCCCCACACCCAAAAAGCGGATTGGCTGCCCAACAGCCTTGAGCACAGATAATGCTGCCCCACCTCTGGCATCCCCGTCAATCTTGGTGAGAACAACCCCGGTGATTCCGATCCGCTCATGAAAGGTTCGGGCGACCTTGACCGCCTCCTGACCCGTCATGGCATCCACGACCAGAAGCACCTCATGGGGATCCACTGCAGCCTTCATTTTCTCAAGCTCACTCATGAGCTCTTCGTCAATCTGAAGGCGTCCCGCCGTATCCACAATCACCAGAGAAGAACCATCCTCCCGAGCCTTGTCTACGGCTTCCTTTGCGGTCTGAACCGGATTTGCCGTTCCCTTCTCATAAAAAGAAGAGCCCGTCTTGGAAGCCACCACCCGAAGCTGCTCGATGGCAGCCGGACGATAGATATCACAGGCAGCCAATGTCGGCTTGAGGTCCTTGAACTTCAGCGCGATCTTGCCTGCTGTGGTCGTTTTTCCAGAACCCTGGAGTCCGACCATCATGACCCGGTTTAAACGTCCCTTGTCAAATTTGGGGGGCATGGGCTCTCCGCCCATCAGCTCCACAAGCTCATCGTGCACGAACTGAAGAAAGACTTCAGCCGGGCCGACTCCTTTTGGAACCTCCATCCCCAAAGCCTTGGCCTTCACGGACTGAACGAATTCACGGACAATGCCAAGCTCGACATCCGCTTCCAGCAAAGCCAGGCGAACATCGCGCAATGCGTCCTTGATATTCTCTTCAGACAGGGATGCTTCGCCCCGAAGCTTCTGGACAGCTCCCTGTAATTTTTCCGACAGACCTGCAAACATGAGATAATTTTCCCAAGATAAACAAAAAAGGGCGCCATCCTAGCAGAGGGGCATGTAGGCGTCAATGTTCAACGATGAATCCATTCTGCTTTAGGTCGTGTGCCTTACGAAAAGAAAAGAGCGACCCACTCCATTGATAGAGCAGCCCTCAGACAAAAAACCAGGCAGATAAAGATCCCATACCCCAGTAAGAGAGCCTCTTTTGCTGAAGCCTTCGGGCCTCTCCCCCAAATATAAGGGCTTATCAATTCTGTTTTTGTTATGATGCCGGGTTGGAAAAAACGGGCATGAAAAGGAGCAGGAACGTGCACGCCGAACTCGAATCACGCTTAAGGCAGGAAATCACGGCTGCCCAGACAAAGGATGAAGTCTTAAGACTTAAGGGACAGTGGCTGGGACGTCAGGGAGAAATTCAGAATCTGATGCAGGGCATTCGGGAAATGCCCTCCGAAGAACGCAAGGAATTCGGCCAGAAGGTCAATCATCTGAAGAACCTGGCAGAAGAGCTCATCGGTGCCCGCCTGAATGAAATGGACTCTGCTCCCCAGGCCATTCGTGCCGAAGACGATCCAACCCTTCCTGGCATTCAGCACAATCAGGGCAATCTCCATCCCCTGACTCTGATTACCCGTCGTATCTGCCAGTTTTTTGAAAAGCGCGGGTTTGCCGTGGAATCCGGCCCCGAAGTCGAAACCCAGTTCTATAATTTCGAGGCACTGAATGTTCCTGAATACCATCCAGCCCGTGATGAACAGGACACTTTCTGGCTCCCCGATGGAAGGGTTCTAAGAACCCAGACCTCCGGCATCCAGATCCGCACCATGGAAAAACGTAAGCCACCCCTAAGAATCATTGCCCCTGGCAAGGTTTTTCGCTGCGATCATGACGCGACCCACAGCCCCGTGTTTCACCAGATTGAAGGCCTGATGGTCGATGAACACATTCACTTTGGACACCTCAAACAGATCCTCAAGGAGCTTATGCAGGAACTTTTCGGAAAGGATCGTGAGGTTCGCTTCCGCCCAAGCTTCTTCCCCTTCACCGAACCCTCGGCCGAAATGGATGTCTCCTGTTATGTCTGTAACGGTTCTGGATGCCGCCTCTGTAAGCAGACCGGCTGGATTGAAATTCTGGGCTGTGGCATGGTGGATCCCAACGTCTTTCTGGCCGTCGGCCTTGATTCCGAGGTCTATACAGGCTGGGCCTTCGGAATCGGGGTGGAAAGAATTGCCATGAATCTTTATGGCGTCCCCGATATCCGCCTTTTCTTTGAAAACGATATCCGCTTCCTCAAGCAGTTTCGCTCCATCAACCCAACCACAGGAAGATAAGCATGAAATTAAGACTTGGTATCGATTTAGGGGGAACCAAAACGGCCCTGGGCCTGGTAAACGGACAGGGACAGATCCTCAAGCGCCATCGCTTTCCCTCTTTTGCCTCGGATTTTGACTCTTACGTCAAAACCCTGATTGCTGAAATCAGAACCTTCCTCAAGGCTTCTGATATGGAAACCATTCAGGGAATCGGGGTGGGTTGCGCCGGACAGATTCAGCTGGGAACCGGCCTGATCCATCATTCTCCCAATCTCAACTGGAACAACGCCCCTCTGGGCGAATGTTTAAGAAACGCTTTTCCCGGCTGCTGGGTTCAGATTGATAATGATGTCAGGGCTGCAACCGTTGGCGAATACCTTCATGGACTCAGTGAAAGGCCCCTGACCTACGTCAATATGTTTCTGGGAACCGGTATCGGCTCCGGAATCATCATGTTCGGGAGAATTCTGAGAGGAGCGGCCAACAGCGCCGGAGAAATCGGTCATACGACCATTCACAAAGACGGCCCCAAAGGCCCCACCACCGGCTTTGGAATCTATGAGTATTACGGCTCGGGCAATGCCCTGGGTCGCCTGGGTCAGGCCTGGTATCAAAAAAAACCTGAGGGACACCCCCTAAGCCGCTTTGGAGTGCAAAGTCCTGCGGAAGTAACCGGTCGCATGATCGGTGAGCTTGCCGAAGAAGGCGATGCCGAAGCCATGCGGATTGTGAGGCGGGTAGCCCGCGATGCCGGAATCGGTATGGCTAACGTGATTAATTTCCTGAATCCCCACGTCATCACCTACGGCGGAGGCATGGCCGATCTGGGAATCCTCGTGGAAAGACCCCTGATGCAGTCATTGAAGGAGCATGCCATCCCCACGGCTCTGGCCAAGACCAGAATCCTCAAGGCAAGACTGGGACAGGATGCCGGTATCATCGGCTCGGCCTTCCTGAACAAGCTTGATCCAGACGGCCGTTTTGTCTGAGGAAACATGCAGCTTATTCTGGATTTTGGGACCCACAGCCTTAAGGCTGCCTGGAGAACCATCCGCCTGAGTCCTGACAATGGGGGCTGGAATTTTGAATCCATTGATCTAAAACTTACGCCTCCCTTTCAAAAACAGGACTGGCTTTCTGGCATCCGGACCTCCCTTCAAAAGCTTTTGCCAAAGCTACCCAAAGCTCTTAACCAGATCCATCTGCTTTTACCTTCGGCCTGCTTTGAATTTGAAGCCCATCTCAAGGCAGCCCCTTATGACGGGCTGTTAAAATCTTCTGTAGAGCTTTTAAAGTCCTTTGCACTTGAACCCGATTTTATCGGATCGGGACTTCTGGCCCAGACCCAGTATGTGATGCGTCACATGCCGGAGAAATCCGGTGTCCTTCTGGCACTGGGACATGCCGAAACTCTGGGTATCCTGCTTGAAAATCAAAATGCGGAGCTGCTGTTTCGTGACGGAAGCCTGGGCGGTCTGGCGACAGGATTTTCAGAAGAAATTCTTCCTGTTTCCCCTTCTCCAATCTCTCTTCAATCCCCCCAGTCCCGCCAGATTCTGCAATTCCTCAAAGCGATTGAACAGAAGCTGCCAAAATCTGCCCGCAAATGTCCGATGATTCTGGCAGAGGGAGGCTCGGCCAGGGCTCATCTGGGAGCCTGGTTCGAACGCGTGATGGGGACGGAAGTCTTCAGCATGACCCAGTGGTCGGCCCAGCATGCGAACCCGGCATGGCTTCCTCCCCGGCAGGGAATTCTCGATCCCATATTCTGCCATGTGATGGAGCAAGGACTATGAATTTACACCAGAATTTTGTCACTTCCCCCAACCGGGTGGAAACTTTAAGCAGTTCCACAATCTGTGGAGTTCTGATTCTTTTTGGTTTTATTGCCGGATTCTTATGGCTTTGAACTTATGGACTTAAGCGAACTGTTTCACGAACTGGGTCATGCCGGACTGGAAAAACGCCTGCACGCCCTACGAGAGCTGGAAAGGCTTCAAGCAAGCCCGCCAAAAGGCTTTCTTCAGTCCATCAACTGGCCCCGCCAGGAAGAGTTCATTCTTCAGGAAATCCTGCATTGGGCAGAGTGTTTTTCCAACGAACAGAAAACCGAACTCATCGAAGAAATCACATCTACTCTGCCGGAAAACCTCGATTACGAACTCAGCCGCCTGCTTTCTTCCATGCAGGTTTCGCATGAACTTCTGAAAAAAATCCTGCCAGAAATCGCCGCTTTGAAACCCGACAGGTTAAATGTCTGGCTCAAAGCCCTTTACCCTCTGGCTGAAAAAATGCCTCAGCGTTTCATCGAAGCCCTGATTCATTCGGAAACCGAATCCATCCGGATGCATGGCCTGACTTTGATCGCTCTGGCTCCCGATGAATCCTACCGGCAAAGCCTCAAATCCCTGGCCCAAGAAAAGGAATCCACCGAAGAAGCTCTGGCTCTGGCCTGCCTGTGGCAGCTTGGAGATACTGCCTTTTCCGCGGAACTTTACCAGGCTCTGAAACAGAAAAACAGTTTTCGCATCCTGAACTTTCTGATTGCATCCATGGTTCTCCCTGGTTCCGAAGCCCTGCAGAAATTCCTGCCGGAAGCTCTTCAGCATCTGGGAATCGGCGAGCTGCGCCAGCTCACTCCCCATCTGTTTCAGCAAAAATCCTTTAACAACCGTTTGCCTGACTGTAGCCAAAGCCTGATTTCAAGAGCAATCAATGAACCTCTTCTGATGGATGCCCTGCTCCTGATCCGCCTGGCTTTTCATCTTCACTCCAAAGCAGAAGATCAGCTCTTTGTAGAGCTTCAGGCCCATCCCTCTCCTTTGCTTCAAGAGGCACTCAGCCACTGGAATCTCCCTTTTTTGTCCTCTCACCCCCGGATCACTCCTCTCGCCGGCAATCCCGAGCTGGATATGGCCTGTTTTGCCTGGGAGAACCTGTGAAGCCGGTTGCCGATCTGCACATACATTCCACCTATTCTGATGGAGCTCTGAGTCCAGCAGAAATCATGGAGGGAATCGCGGAAAAAAATCTTGAAGCCTTCAGCGTCACCGATCATGACAGTCTGGGGTTTTACGAGGAATACCCCGAATACCCCACCCTGATTCCAGGAGTCGAGCTTTCTACCACCTATCAGAATACAAGCATTCATCTCCTCGTCTATGGTCTGGATCCCAAAAACTCTCAGATAAGGGAACTAGCCAGACTCTGCCATGAAGCCCGTCTTCAGCGCTTCCTCAATCTAGGCCGCTACCTTGAGGAGAAATGCGGTTTTGACGTTCTTGAGGAAGCCGAACAAAGCCGGGATCTGACAACCGGGTTCTATGCCAGGCTTCTGAGTAAAAAAGGCCAGATCAAATATCCTGCCACGCTTTACCACCGTTATTTCAATCCAAAAAACTGTCCTTATGTCGGTTATGAACATTTTCCCCGGTTCGAAGAATTGATGAAAGTACTCAAACCCCAGCCAGTCTTTTGCATCCTGGCTCACCCGGGGTTAAAATTTGCTCAGGACCAGAACCTTCTTTTTCAAATGAAAGATTTGGGTCTGGATGGCCTGGAAGTCATGCATCCCGTACATAATCGCCAGCAGCGCGTGTATTTTCGCCGCTTCTGCCGCCAGAACAATATGATGCTTACAGGGGGATCGGATTTCCATTCCAGGCGGGAAAGTGCCTATGGAATCGGTCGATTTGGACTGGACTTGCATCAGTGGGAGAATCTCAAACAAAAATGGCAGGCAAAAACCTCTTATTCATTTTCCTGATTCTTGGTCTTCAACCCGTCCTTGCGGATTCTTTTGATGATGGTGTGCGCTATCTGGGAGCCAATCGCTATCGCGATGCCGTACAGGCTTTCAAAAATGCCATCGAGGAAGACAAGCGGGCAGCAGACTCCTGGTACTATCTGGGCTACATCCTGATGATGAGCGGAGAATTCGAGCCCGCTTACCAGAATTATCTCAAGGCTCTTTCCACCGGTTCCCGTATGGAAGTCATCGGAGAGGGAATGGATCGGGTCATGCTCGAACTTCAGAAAAACCTGCCCTCTGACCAGTTGCAGGCACTTCAGGAAGAAGCCCTGAAAAGAGAAATTTACACGGCACCTGCAGTATATTACCGTCTGGTGCAGCTTCGTACAGAAGAAAACTGGCAGGCCAGTATCGAGCTGATGAATACGGCCATGGCATCGGAAACCTTCAAGGTTGGTACCCGTTTCCTGAAAACCTATCTGGCCAACGCCCATTTTCTGGCCTCTGCCGCCTACAGTCGCCTGAATGACACCACAAACGCCATGGAACAGGCCCGCATTGCCCTGGGTTATGACGCCAATCTTCAACCTGCCCGGGAAGCCTACGAAAGGCTTTCTGCCCAGGCACGCAAACGGTATCGCTACCAGTCGGACCTGGCACGTCAGGCCATGTCCGCTGCAGATTACGTCAAGGCCCGCACCCACTGGGAAAAGGCCATGCAAGAAATGCCCGGTGAAAGCGAGGCCATCCGGGGGGTTGAAGTCGCTAGAATGGCTCAGGCCAGTCAGGAAGCCCAACAACGGGGAGAAGCCTTGCTTCGTGATGGCAAACTGGAAAAGGCAATTCAGGAACTGACCTTTGCCGTTAATGCCTACGCCGACAATTTTGCTGCCCGCAATCTGCTGTCCGATGCCCAAAAACGTCTTCTGGAAAAAATGAATCTTCAGTCTCAGAGAAAGGAAGAAGCCGAAAACCGGGAACAGGGATTCATTCAGGCTCTTTCCCAGGCCCAGAATGCCCTCAGACACAAACGCTTTGATGAGGCTCTGGCCTTGTTCCAGCGTTCTTTGGAACTGGAGCCTTCCCATGCCGACGCTAAAAAAGGTCTGGAAGAAGCCCGGTACCAGCTCGAACTGGAGACCCGTCTGAATGAAGCGGACCGGATGGTCAGTGAACAGAAATATGAAATGGCTCTGAAAACGATTGAAGAACTGGAGAAATCCGGCTACTCCAGCAATCATCTCACCGAACTGAAAGCTCCAACCCTCTTCGCTCTAAAAAAATATGAAGAGCTTCTGAGCCTGGCCCGGGGGGTGACCTCCTATCAGCCCCAGAACACCCAGTATCTCTATTATATTGCGATTTCAAGCAACAACCTGTTTGAAGCCGGAAGGATGCCGGATGGATTTGAGGTGTATGAAGAGACTCTTAAGAAAATACAGAGCCTCGATGCTTCTTTCATCGATGTCAATACCCGGATCTGGAAAATACGTCAGCAACGCTGGGCCCCCATTCTGGGAATTCTCCTTTTTCTGGGGCTCATCCTCTCCATCCTTATCTGGCACTTCAAAACGAGGGACGGACGCCGCAAGCAGAAATTTCTGGATCAGGTCGAAGACGCCCTGAAGAAGAACAACTGGACCCGCCTCAAATCGCTTTATGATGAATATCTTGCCATTGAACTCGATGCCCGTGAAACCATGCGGCTACTGCCGACCTTCGCCCTGGCCCTGGTTGAAATGGAGGAGTTTGACGAAGCCCAGAAAGTCTGTGCCAAAATTTTAGGTGCCATGCCCGAGC
>CAZDAM010000026.1:15533-34553 GCA_964503595.1 uncultured bacterium | reverse complement strand
CCAGCCTTCCGACCCGGATAAAATCGTTGGTGATGGCCTCACTCAAACCATAGTGGCGGGTCATGAAGGAAAACAGGCTGGAATAGCCAACTTCCCGATACACCCGATTCTGATCGGCTCGGATAACATCCTGTAAAAGCCTCCCCGAAGCCCGTTTGTAGTTTCTCACCGAACAATCCATTTGAAGAAGAAATGCGTTTTTCATGCATTCAGTATAAGCCCTGATTTTTTGGACTTCAGGGGGCTTCAATAGCAGGAAAATTCAGGAAAAAGGCAATAAAAAGATCCTTGATTTCTGAAAATGGGAGAAACTGGTTCCTTTCCTCCTCAGAGTTATTGTTTTTCGCGAATCCATCCAAAGGAAAAAATTTCCCGGAAAAAAGCTGTCAAGGCTGTTCCATCAGGAAATCCGTCCTGTGACAAATAGCAGGTCGAATGCAGGATCCCCCATCCCGGTGGGTGACAGCTCAATCCATCACCAAGATATAGATTTACAACTGAGCCACTCTTCCCAGAAAGAGCACGGAGGCTGTACGGGAGTCCACAATCATGAACATGAAGGGATGATCGGCTCTGAAGGTGATGGGGCGGGCCATGGAACGGACTGCGAAGGCAATTGCCGTGGCTGCGGCTCCTTCACTGCCTTCCTCATTCACTTCAAGAACAGCTTTGTGCTGAATCTGATCGATGTAGACCAGACCCGGGGAGTTTTTGCGGCCTGTCAACCGTTCAAACTCGGCTTTTTCGGGAGAAAACGGGGATTTCAGTCCGATGGCTCGGAAGGCATCAACAAGAGAAGAAGACCATTCCAGCGAAAAGCGGGGCAGGGTCAGATCAACCTTTACAGACGGAGCAGCCTGAAGTTCAGCCAGGACATTGGCAAGCTCCTGGGAGCCCAGTTCATCCTCAAGGGCAGACAAGCCCTGAAGCTCTTCCGGAAGCAGAACCACAAACTGAAGTTCTTCATTCTGATATGGCATGGCAATGGCCTGAAAAGAGTCCTTCTTAAGATAGGCCATCTTCTGGGAAGTCTGCATCAGAGGGACTTCCACCGTGGACTGCTCACCCAGAAACTCCCCGTCGAAAGTGGATTCGGCATCAAATGGCCGGGCCCACAAACCCTTGAAATAAACAGCATTCAAAAGGGCACATACGGAATTGGGGTGCAGACGGGACAATAGCTTTTTGATTTTCCCCTGCGTCTTCTGCTCAACCCATTCATTGACCGGATCGACATCAAGCCCCTCGAAGATTTCTCCCTGAAAGTTCTTCTGAATGGCATTGCGGTAGGAGTCCTGAACCAGATCCGTTCCACTGGTGACAAAAAGGGCATTCGCCGAATTCAAAACCACTCCGGCATCCTGAAGACGGTTGATCTCCTGCTGAAGGCTCAAATCCTGCTGCTCCCGATCCTGACGATCCGCTGGACGCAGAAGAATTTTCCCCATTTCAAGCTCGGTCTCCCCGGAGGAGGCAAGAAGGGCCATATCCATAGCCGTTCCGATGCTCAGGGGAGAAATCAGCAGATTTTTGGCAGGCTCCTTGAGCTCGTGGTAAAGGCGAATCCCCGTTTTCAGATGGCTCAAAGATGCGTTTTCCTGCTGACTCATAATGGAATCCTCGGCCTGGCACATACCGGCCAGAATCAGTCCCAATGCAAATACTGTCTTTTTCATGGCTCCCCCATTTCATAAGCCATTCTAATCCTTGAAAGATCTTTTTTCCCAATGCAGTCCCAGAATTCCTTCCCCCTATTTCAATTTTACAAGGATCAAAACAAATGTTGATATTTCTATTTGATTAATTTAAATTGATGGACATCAAAACAAAAGGAGCAGAAATGTCAGCAGAATCTGATCTCATCAAACTCTTCAAAGCGCTGGGGGATCCAAGCCGCCTTCAAATCATCAAAGCCCTGATGGAAAAGCCTCTTTATGTGGAAATCCTGTCGGAAAGACTGAACCTTTCGGCTTCAACCATTTCCTTTCATCTGAAAAAGCTTCAGGAAATCGGCCTTGTCGAAGCCACTCGTGAACAGTACTACACGGTCTACACTCTCAAAAATTCCGTGTTCACTTCCTCGATTCAGGAACTGATCCAGCAGGAAGATTCCCAGGAATCCGATCAGAAGATCAGAGAACAGAAATACCGGGAAAAGGTACTGGCAACCTTCCTTATCCATGAGAAGGTTCCAAAGCTTCCCGTGCAAAGGAAGAAGCGACGTATCATCCTTGAATACATCGCGGAAAAATTTGAACACAATCAGGGATATCCTGAGCGGGAATTCAGTCTGGATCTTTCCGAAATCCACGAAGATTTCTGTACTCTCAGAAGGGAAATGATCTGCGAAAAGCTCTTCTACCGGGAAAACGGGATCTATTACCGATCAAAGGAAAATCATGACTGCTGAAAAACCAGTCGGTCTACCCGACTTTTCTGAGCTTGAACCAGTTCTTGAATCTTACCCCGTTGAAGATGCTCTCTTTTTTGGAAGCGGTCTGACTGGACCTTTCTGGAAAGAATCGGACTGGGATATCCTTCTGATTTCTCCCGACTTTGAAGGCCACACCTCCACCCTCTTAAAGGGTAGCCGGAGAATCCGGCATATCAATCTTGTGAAACGCGAAATCTGGGACTCCTGTATGGAGAACCCGTCATGACCTGCTGGTCAGTGCGCCCCGGATCCGGTAAAAAAAATACTGAATCCGGTGCTTTTTAGCTCTATGTGCGGAATAAAAGGTAAAATGGAACGGTCACAGGCTCAGGGGAGAGGACTTTTACAAACTCTGCGAAACCTTCATGCAGGAGAGAAACTGGTACCGCCGCGAAAAGCATTTTGAATCTCTGGTTCAGGCTGTCTGACGCCTGAGCCCGGACCTGTTTCCCGAAAAACTCTTTCCCAGATATTTTTTCGATCGTCCCTACCGGATCATGGGTATGGAAGACAGCGCCTGTATTCTCGCAGAGCGCCTCAAAAACTCTTCTCTTGCAACGCTTGATCCGATTGGCAGTATCGATGCCATCACCGACACTGCCGATATTCTGGAAAGACCCGTACTTCTGAAACATTTTGAAGAGTTCTTTATCCGGTAAGAACCATACCGAAACGAACTGAATCTGCTAAACTGAAATCGATGAAAATGCCTCGGATTCTTGTCGCAGGTCCCAACCTGACCATGCAGTACCTGCACAAACTCCCCTCTGTTCAGCTTGGGGGCGTGAATCGGGTTCAGTCCACGACTCTGGTCGCTGCCGGAAAGGGCGTAAATGTCTGTCGGGCCCTGAGCCGACTCAAGGCCACCACTCAGCTGCTGCTGTTTTCCGGAGGACTCTCCGGCCAGAGACTGGAGCGTCTTCTTTCGGAAGAAAAGCTGACGTTTGAGGCACTTCCCATGGAGTCCGATCTAAGAGTGACCAATACTCTTCTGGGAGAAAACGAAATCACCGAGATCATCGGAGCCAGTCCCCGGATTTCCAATTACGAGGAAGAGCGCTATCTGAAACGCCTGCAGGGTCTGATTCAGACTCAGCACTGGGATGCCATCATCTTTACCGGGACTTCTCCGGAAACCGGAAAAGTCCCCTGTATCTATGAAAAGATCATGGATGTATTAAGAGATTACCGCACCGGTCCTGTGATCGTCGATCTTTCAAGACCTGTAGTCGCACGGATCAAACCGGAAAAGCACTGGTTTCTGAAAATCAATGGAGAGGAATTCTGCAATATCTTCGATGTTACAGAAGAACCCTCTGCGGAAGAGCTCAAAGCCAGCATTCTGAGCTGTGCCTGGCAGGGGCTGATGGTGACCAGCGGGCCGGATGAATCCTTTCTTAAAATCGGAGATCAGCTGATCCGTCAGGCACCACCCAGAATCGATGAAGTTGTCAATGTAATTGGAGCCGGCGACGTGGCCTGCGCCAGTACAGCCCTGAGTCTCGTTTTTCAGGAAACTCCCGAAAAACTCCTCGAAAAAGCTCTGGAGCTGGCTAGCCTTTCCTGCAAATCCCAGGTTCCAGGAAGTTTCTAACCGGAGTCCGTATGAAAGTCATAAGCTATAATATTCTGCGTGGTGGACAGTTCGAAGCCGGGAACCGTCTGGGCCAGATTCTCAATTTCCTCAAGTCAGAAAACCCTGATTTGGTCTGCCTCTATGAGTGCGATTACTTCCATGACAGCCGCAACGGGGTTCTCGATCACCTCGAAGCCGAACTTGAAATGCGGGGGATTTTTCATCCCACTCCCAGCGGAACCAATCTGGTCGTACTGCACAAGGATCACCTGAAGCTCAAGCAGGCATCCGGCTTTGACCGCTTTATGTTTCACGGCATGATGGTCGTGGACTTTGAGACTTCCCAGGGTCCCATCCGCATTATCTGCACCCACCTCAATCCCTATTCCTCGGAACTCAGAACCATGGAATCCCAGATCATTGCCCAGTCCGCCATGCGCTCCAAGGAGTCCCTGATTGTAGGAGATTTCAACTGTCTGGCACCGGGAAGCAGTCTGGATCTGGCCTGTTTCAAACCCACCTTTCAGGCCAGGGTTACCACAGCCGAGGGAAAAATCGATACCCGTGCCGTTCAAAATCTGATCCGGCAGGGATACAAGGACCTATGGCGGCAGATGCATGAACCTTCTGAAGAACCAGCCCAGGGATCCTACCCGACTCCACTGGGAGGGAAGAATCAGGGCTACCCCCATCCGGTTCGCATCGACCACATGCTGGGCTCTTCCCTGTTTGCCCAGTCCCTGAAATCCTGTTCCATATTAAAATCTCCTGAGCTCGATACAGCTTCGGACCATTATCCTTTGTGTGCTGAGTTTGATTTATGACAAAATTCCTTGCTCCGGCTCTAGCCTTCTCCTTATTTGCCATAGCTGCATGGCTCAGCATTGAAGATGCCCAAAAACCCCTTTTCGCAAGCCACATCGGCCAGAAGCTCCCCGAGATAAAACTGGACTTTCCCCTGGTAAAACCTCAGGAACAAACGCTGCCCACTCTGTATGTCTTCTGGGCTCCATGGTGTCCTATCTGTCTGTCGGAGGTTCCTCACCTTAACGAACTTTACGCCAAAGCCAAAGACCGCCTCAAAATCGTTGCGGTCGCAGCCGATCCCAACGGGGCCGTAGAACTCGCTCGCGAGCAGTTCCGATATCCTCTGGCCATCCCTAAGGACCGAACCCTGATCGAGTTTTTTGACATTCAGGTTCTGCCCTTTCATGCCCTTGCCGGGACCGATGGCAAAATCATCTGGGAAGGGATTGATCTCGACATCAAGGAAATTTCCAGCCGCGCCAATCTGTAGAAATTCCATGTCCTGCATCACGTACGGACAAAGTGGTACGCCCTTTGCATGACATTCTGCGAGATGCGTCTGATCTATCTGTTTTTGATCTTCTTCTGTCATGCCGGTCTGCTGGCGGATGACGGCCTGATCCGCACAATCAACTATCAGGGCTTCCTGCTCTCCGAGGAAACCGGTGCTCCGGAAAACGGATCGTTCACCATGGAAGTCAACCTGCACGAGTCCGGAATCGGCCCACCCTTCTTTCCTCCTCCCGATGGCAATACCCTATGGCAGGAATATCACGAAAAGGTCACCATCCGGGACGGGATCTTCACCCTGCGTCTGGGGATGCTCAATCCACTGGGCAAGGAGCTGTTCGACGGGACCCGAAATATCCAGTTGACGTTTGGAATCGTACCGTATGGTACAAACCGTTCCTTTTCCTGGCTGGGGCCCATGCAGGTGGATGGAAATGCCTATTCGGTCAGCTCCGTCTCGGTACGGGGAGCCGATACCAAAACCGGCAGCCTTGTCATTCAGTCCCGGGCCAACCTTTCGGCTGGCTTTGACTCCATGCTGGAACTCCGGACACCACCGGACATGCTGAGCAAGGGATATAGCCCCGATTACCGCTACCGCATGCTGATTCAGCATCTATCGGTTCCCGGAGCCACCGCCGGAACCGGCCTTCTGATTACGATTCCCCGTGACAACCAGGGCAATCCGGTTCCCATGAAATCCCAGAACATGTCCCGGAATCTGCCCTATAGCGTCAAGCCGATGTTTGATCCGATAAGTCAGCTTCAGCCCGGCAATGTGGGCATGTATGTACGTCAGGGTACGATCGATCTGCAGGCTGTGAATGTCCATCCACTCACCCTCAACGGAATCCCCCAGTTGCCGGGTAATCTCGAAGCCCGCGACATGCTGATCGACGGCAAGGTCGAAGTCAGCCGGATTGACATCAGCGGCAATGATTCGGGCACCTATGAAGGAACTTCGCTGGAGCACTGTTTCCGCAATCCCCTGAATCCTGTAGAGCTGGACGACTGTGAACCCTTCAGCGGGGAACCTTACTCGGACTTTCGTCTGGATCCCTATCCTTCTGAGAATGACAGCACTCACTATTCCCGCCTCAACCGCCTGACCATTGCCGCCAGCGGAACAACTCCCGGTGAGATGACAGTCCGTGGCCTTCCGGCCCAAAGTACCAGTACCGGTTTTCTGTTCATGACCTCGGGAGCCATCATTGCTCCGGTCATGCATTCTCCTTTTCTGGAGACAGAAAGCGGATTCGGCCCCTACCGGATTGCCCCCGGAGACACAACCGTTCTTCACAGTGCCATTCTCAAGTCCGATGTCGTCGGAAGCTCCCGTGCTTCCCAGTCCGTCAATATCGAAAAAGCCCTCATGAGCCCCATGACGGCCTACACCATTTTTGATCTGGTATCCCTGGCCCCGGTCTGCCAGAAAGATGGCCAGTACCATATGGCCTTAAGGGAAGACTACTGTTCCAGCCCCACAGCCCAGGACAAATACCGGGATGTGGATCCATGCAGGACCAGTACCGGAGCTCCTTTGCCCATTGTGGGAATCCCCGCTTCCTGCTACGCCGATTTCGAATCCTGGACCCATCCCAATGATGGGTATCTGGTTGAATCCCACGTCCATGAAGCCGACACAGCATCAGCCGGCATGATCGTTGATCTGATCAACCAGTCCAGTGCCGGCAAAAGGCTGGTCCGCAGAATTCTGCCCACCGAGGCCGTAACCCGCCTGGGGCCGGTAACTCTCACGGAAGACAACATCTTTGATTATGCGATTTTTGTTCGTTCTCCGATGGAGGGAGGAATCAACAACACCTATAAGGCCAGGATTGAAGGCGATATCTTCAATGCCTATGTGCGCTCCTATGGGCCGGCCAATGCCCCCACCCCAACCTTAAGTCTCGAAAATCCACTGTTCAATCCCGATACCCCGGCAGCTCCCCCGACCCCCATGAACCTGCATGCCGGAACCGCCCGGATTTCAGAGGTGGAAGTAACCAACAATGTCCGTCTCTTCAAAAACGGGGTTCAGGATGGAATCAAACCCCTTATTGTCAGGGACAGCATCACAATCAACCAGCCCGGTGGACAGAATATCTACACCTATATGCCCTCCGATCTGAGAGTCCAGACCCTGACATTTGACCCCGGAACTCCCTACAGTGAAAAGAAACTGGAAAGACTGATTGATGCCGGCGTAAACGATGGCTCAAGTGGCCATCCCGAACAGGGACGTTTTGTGGATCGGCTGGATCCTTCCTATTACCTTCATCCATCCTCCACCTCAAGGCTCAATACCTTAAGGGCAACCGGATCGATCGAAGTTTCCCAGGTTGTCACAGTAAGCGGAAATGCCACCTTTGCCGAAACCGTCCGGGTCCATCGTATTGCCATTGAAAACGACCTGCGTTCTTCCCTTCTCTCGGATCTGGACGATCCGGCGTTTTATATCGATGCACCCGGAAACAGCCACATTCATGGACTTCAGCTGGATGGAACCCTGTATGCCCGCGGGGGCATGAAAATCAACAGTAACCTCGATATCGGTGGATCTCTGGTTGTAAACGGCAATTTTTCAACTTCCGGCGGCATCTCCCTCTCCGGTGCAGGAACCTACCTTCAGGCCCAGGCCCTCGAAGAAAGTGACGATGCGGCCTACCGCATCGATCCAAGTGGACGGAGTCGCATGAATGCCATTCAGATCCTTTCCGGAGGAGACCTCACTATTCTGGGTAACCTGACCCTGGTCCAGGCCCTGAGTCATGCCGGATCCGCAACTCTTTACAGGGATATGACGGTTCTGGATGAAGTTCTCGCTCCCCATCTTCGGGATGTCAATGATCCAGGCTTCCTGCTGGACCCCTCAGCCACCACCCGACTCAGGGACTTTGAGCTGGCAGAAAGTCTTGTCAGTTCCGGCCCGGTAAGCTTTGCCAGTGATCTGATTTCCCAGGGAACTTTTTACGGAAATCAGTCTGTGGAAGCCCTGTCCAATACCACCGTCGGGCATTTTGTCTACCGAAGAGCCCTGGCCATTGAAAATGGTACCACCCGTCCTTTCTCTGTAGATGAAACCGGCCATCTGATTGCCCAGTCCCTGAGCCTGAGTGATGATCTGTTTCTGGGAAGTCTGAACATTGCCGGGTCGTTGAGAGTTGAGGGCGGTTCCGTCAATCTCAATCTGCCTACCTCCATGCAGACCATGAGAATCGTCACCCACATGCTGGAAGCCTGGAGAAGCGCCAATCCTCCTCCATCTCCTCTGACCAACGGGGAAGCATCCGGATTCGCCAGCACCAACCCGGTCCTGGTTACCACAGCCTTTCGTATGGATAACACCGGACATTTTACCCTCTACCATGATGCCCTCTTTGATCAGAGTGTCGCCTTTGCCGGTGCTTTAAGCCTGGCCAGGGACGGAAATGATCTGATGCTTTCCGACAACTCCAATACCCTGACCACAGTTGTGATCGGGCCTTCGGCCAGTAAGAATCTGAGTCTTGCCGGAGTCTCCGGGATCCATCTGGAAGCCAGGACTGCCCAGCTCAGCCAGATTCTGGATCGGGATGACACATCCTATTTTCTCAACCCCTCATCCTCCTCGGTGATTCAGGCCCTTCAGCTTACCGGCTCCCTGAGTGCCTCAGAAGGAGTCAGTGCACCCTGGCTTATCGATACCGAAAATGGCTTCATCGCCAATCTGGATGATCATTCCTCCATGATGAGTCTGGATATTCTGGAAAGAAGCACTGCCGAGCACATCAAGGCCCTGAGCTATTTCATGGATTCAAGTGCCCAGTCCACGGGCCAGACCCTCCTTCATCTGCAATCCCTGATCGTGCAGAAATCCACCACCATGACCCGGACTGGTACCAGTATCTTCACCAATTCCTACGTCCACTCCCGCCAGTCGACAGGAATCCGGATTGCTGATGACTCCAGCGGAGCCGGGATTCTTGTCACTCCGGGAGATCTGAGAGATTTGCAGGATGGAGGGTTTGCCGACCGACTCCACTCCCACGACAAGATTGGCGGGGTTCCCATTCATGAGTTCGCCCGTCTGGATGTGGCCAATACCATCGAAGCCTCTGCGATTACGACTCTGAACCGCGAATTCAAGGCCCTTCATGGAAGCCAGATCCTGACAGCCACCAGTACTGTTTTGAGCATTCGCCCCAAAGCTCCCTCTACCGGCCTGCCTCTTTTCGCGGTTCGCCAGTCAGATACCAGTACTGTTTTCAGCGTTTGGGAGTCCGGTCTTGTCGAAGCCGGCCTGTTTCAGGGGTCCGGCGCCGGAATCACCGGCGTGGGGGGCTCTGGAGCAGCCCATGATTCCATTCTGGATGGAACCATCGGGACTTCGCGTATCAAGGACACATCCATTCTTGGAGACTCCCTGGCATCCGGGATTCTGGCCAGCCACCATTTCCAGAACCGGACTTTAAGTGCCCGCAGTCTCGCGGTGGCAACCCTGAGCAGTTCCGTACTTCAAAGCGGGGCTGTCAGCAATCTGAATATTGCCCTGATGGCAGTCGAATCCACGCATATCCAGACGGGGACCCTGAATTCACGCACCGTGCTGGATGAGTCTCTGAGCGGCTGGAATCTGATGCCCGGATCCATCAGTTCAGTAAAAATTGTGCCCGGAACCCTCCCCATCCGGGTTTTTGTCTCTTCTGCCGTGACCAGCGACAAAATTTCGGATGCCGCAATCCTTCAGTCCAAGGTGTCCACCGGGGCCGTGGATTCTTCTAAAATCAGAATCGACAGCCTGTTTGGGGAGAGCATCTCTGATCTGGCCCTCAGTTCAGACAAAATTCAGGATGATGCGATCGATACCAGCAAGATCCTGACCTTTACCCTTCTGAACGAAGATTTTGATCTGAATGCCATCACTTCGATAAGAATCCGGGACTATTCCCTGCTGGAATCCGTCATAGCCACCAATAACCTGACCCGTGGGGTCATTCTCAATGACGCTCTGGATTCCTTCAGAATCGCATCGAACACCATCCAGCCGGTTGATATCGCAACCGCCACAATCCTCCATAACCTGGACCCGGCCCAGCATAAAATTGCCGATCGCGCGATTCAGACCCGTCATTTCGTAGATCTTTCCCTGCTGGGAGAAGATTTTTCCGCCAGCTCCATTCTTTTGTCCAAACTTGGTATGGACATCATCAGCAGTGCTCAGGTTCAGGCGGGCTCCATTCAGAATATCGACATTGCTTCCCTGACCCTCATGGGTGAAAAGATTGCCGATCAGTCCTTTGTGACCACCCAGTTTCAGAATGCTTCCGTCCTCAATGACAAAATTGCCGATCAGATTTTCGCATCTTCCCAGATTGCCACGGATACCATAGACTTTCTGGCAATTACCGATTCCGCCCTGACTCTCAACAAGATTTCAGCCAACACCATTACCACGACTCATGTTGTGGATGCCTCGCTTCTGGATGAAGACTTTGCTGATGGCTCCATCACAGGTTCCAAGTGGATCAGCAATTCGATTGAAACCGCCAAGTTCATGACCGCCGCCCTTACCCTGAATAAATTTGCGGATAACAGCGTCAACAGTGACAAGGTGTTAAGCGCGTCCATCTCGACTATCTCTCTGAACGAATCTTCGATCACTTCTCTTGATATCAACACCCGGCAGATCCCATGGGATCGGTTCGTGGCAGGATCCATTCAGACTCAGGATATTGCCCAGGACAGCATCAGTGCCCGAATCGTGGCAACAAACTCCCTGATGACCACAAACCTTGTCGATCTCTCGATTCTCACCAGCCATATTCCAGCCGGTCTTCTGACCGCCGGAGTCCTCGCCAATGATGCCATCATTTCCGCAAAAATCCAGAACCAGCAGATCACCAATGCCAAAATCAGAGACTATTCCCTGTTCAGCTCAAACTTCGCCCTGAATGCCATCACAGCAGAGCATCTGGACTTGAGCAGCGCCGATTCCCGCAGCATTGCCAGCTACCAGCTGCTGGGAATTCATGTCCAGAACGGAGAAATCATCGACTCCCATATTCCTGATGGAGTCCTGAATTCACGCATCGTGCTGGATCACACCCTTGAAAGTACGGATATTCTGGATCAAAGCCTGGATTCCTCGGTTTTCGCCCTCGCCATTCTGACAGACGGGCATTTTCAGTCGGGAGCAGTCACTTCAGGACTTCTGGCTCTCTCCACCCTGACCGAAGATCGTTTCACTCCCCAGAATTTAAGCGAGGCCAACCTTCATCCCCAGACCCTGAATGCCTCAAGCTTTGCCAATCAAAGCATTGGCACCAATGAGATCGATCCGGCCAGTGTTGCCTTTGATCGAATCCAGTCCCAAAGCCTGGGAGATGAGCATCTGGCGAGCGGTGCTCTGACCACAAGGGTTTTTGCCCCGGCAAGCATTGCTACTTCAAATATCATCGACCTCAGTATTCTGACAGCAGATTTCGGGGACGAATCAGTTCTGTCCCGGCATATTCAGACCAATACCCTGGAGAACGACCGCTTTGCCGATTCAAGTATCCTGACCACTCATATCGCAGACTTTACCCTGACTTCGGATCAGTTTGCTTCCAATACCTTTGTTTCCTCCAATATCCGTCTGGCAGATGCCAGCACCTTTGGCTTCCGCTCCATGGAAAACCGGGGGAACTTGCAGATTCCGGAAAACATGACGGTTCTTTCGGATGGAACCGTCCTCCTGAGTGATTCAAATGGCCTCTACATGATGCAGGACTGGAAGTCCCCGATTCAGGCGTCTCACGGCATTTCCCAAAGCCCTGATTTCTTCCGCTCCCGTGCCAGCAGGGTGCTTGCAGTTCAGGGAAACCGGCTTTATATGTCCACCAATTCCGGTCAGGAATTCTTTCTGGTCCGGACTTTTCCGACCACCATCGAAGACGTGGAATTTGCCAACAACCTTCAGGCCATCCTAAGTGCAGGAAATGCCATCTACCTGAGTTATGACGGGGGTAGCAGCTGGAAAGCCGTTGAAGCCCCTGGAGTTGCCGGTCAGGTGCTCTGGCTGCCGGATGACAATATCATCTGGAACCTCGGGAAAACCGGAACCAGTGTCAGGGTCAGTACCGATGGAGGGCAGGCCTTTACCGACACTCTGAGTGTAGCTTCCAACACTCTGGCCTTTGATCTTCAGTACAACACGGATCGAAGCTTCGCCATTTTCCAGAACGGAACCAATTTCCAGGGACACTACAGCGACAGGAAAGACTGGAGTTTCTCCGTCATTACAGGCTCAGGTACAGGGACCCTTGGCTCCATAACCAACCGTCTCCCCATGGTCTTTGCCAATAACTTCTCCGGGGACACAGACGTCATTCTCAATGCCGATGGAAAGGTCCGTTTCTTCGGAATTGCCGGCTTTCCTGGTCTGATTCTCGGCAAATCGATTCACCCCAGCCTGAATCATGTACTGGCAGCCCATGCTTCTGGCAGTAGTGCCTGGACAGCCCTGACCCAGGATACCTCGGGTAGTAATCTGGTTTATCTGGCTCATACCAGTGATGGAGGAAACAGCTATCAGGCCAGCCTGATCGGGCAGACCGGCTCTCTGGATGACACCGAGGTTATTCTGGCCGACAAACTCTATCTCAGGCAGGGCCAGAGAATTTTCCGCCAGAATGGTG
Organism: uncultured bacterium; assembly: GCA_964503595.1. GTDB lineage: Bacteria > Muiribacteriota > UBA6191 > UBA6191 > UBA6191 > CAZDAM01. Next base: position 21,565 of record CAZDAM010000026.1, on the reverse strand, counting down.
ACAGTTTTGAGTTTTTTCCGGTGGATCCTGGTTCGCAGAGAGGAGCTGTCCAATCCTTTGCTGCGGCTGGCTCCTGGGTCTTTGTCCTCAGAGATCAGCTGTATCGTTCCAATGACGAAGGAACAGGCTGGCTGGCCCCGAATGCAACACCTGGATTTCAGAAAGTACAGGCCGCTTCGGGAGGAAATGTCTTTGGCTTCAATCCCGGTGCCAATGATGCCTATGTCTCAGCTGACAGCGGAGCCTCGTTTCAGACCGTCAATCTGGGAAGTCCAATCCGATCCTCAGCCTTCTTCAACACCAATTCTGTCCTTTTTGTACGGGATGGAGGCTATGTTGCCCAGGTTGATGAACTTCGTAACGTAAATCAGATGCTATTCAGCTCAAGTGTTGCCGTCAAAGCTGCCTGGCCAGATCGTGAAGGCGGAGTCTGGGCTCTGGGAGTCAATGGTGAAGTCTGGCATGCTCCATCTTTTGGAGCCACAATTCAGAATTTCACTGCAAATGCCCAAATCGATGCCACTGCCGTGAACCTCTGCTCTTCTTCGACAGAAACCGCGATTGTAGTCGGACCCTACTCTGTCACCAAAATCACTCAGGATGCAGGGGCCAGCTGGGAGCTTCTGCTACCACCAACCTACGCTTCGTCCAATTTCACTTCCTGCCAGATCCTTGCTGATGGAAGCATTTACCTGGGTACTGGTGGTCAGGAAACCCTGGTCTACCGTAAAGGCGAAGGCATTCAGGGTCAGAAACTGCAAAACCTGACTCTGGCAGATACCAGCCTGGGGAGTGGGTTTGGCCAGAGTCAAATCAGAACCAGAGGATTAAGCGGGATCGATCTGGCCCCTGTGTCTGTCAGTGGTGACACCCTGACCTCCTACTCGGTGCAGACAGCCCATATCGGTCTTGGTCAGGTCGAAGCATCCAAGACGATTGCCCGGACTCTGACCTCCAGAACCCTTGCTCCAGCTTCTGTTACCCATATCAAAATTGCTGGCGATATCCATGGGGACAAAATCAGTGACAGCGTTCTTCTGGGTGAGGATTTCGCCGAACTAGGCGTGGACTACGAGCTGATCAGAATCCAGTCCATGACTTCAAATCTGATCTCCACCCTGCCGGCTCAGGCGCTGATGCAGGAAGACTTCGGCCCCTCTCCCATAAAGGGTTCAGCCTTGTTCCCATCAAGCTTTGCCGGGAGTCGTCTGGCTTCCGCAACTCTTGGCAATCAACATCTTCAGGATCAGTCTATCCGGGCCATGCATCTTCGATCCAGAAGCCTGTCCAGTCATGCTGTCCAGGCCGGAACCATCGATTACCGAAGAATCGGACCAGGAAGCATTGAGCAGAGACATTTTGCCGGAGGAAGTGTCGATGGAAGCCGTCTGGCAACCAAAGCTTACTGGAATGACAACCTGCAGAACGATTCCGTTCAAAGCGGAACCTTCCTGAGCGGATCCATCACTTCAGAAGAAATTCAGGGAAGGATCTTTGCCGGTGGACTGATTGAAGACGAAAGCATCCGTTTCGACAGCATCCTGCCTGATTCTCTGGAAGCCCAGCATTTTACCGTGAATTCCATTCGCGGCGAAGATTTTGTCGAGGCTTCCATAACGATGGCTCAGATTGCCACCGGAGCCGTTGGAGCCGAAACGATTGCCACCGGCAGCATCGAGGACTTTCACCTGACTACCGGAGTTGTTACTTCTTCCAAAATCGACACTCCATCGGTTTCCGGCATTCACATCATGCTGACCACAATTACCGCCAACCGTCTGATTGATAATGAATATACCGGTGGAAAAATCGTAGCCGGAACCCTGACCGAATCCAAAATTGCTGAACGTACCCTGACCTCGGGCAATCTTTCCAATCTGACCGAAGCTGCTCTCTTTGATGGCGCCATCGGTCAGACCAGAGCACGCCTTTACTATTCTGACGAAGTCAGCCTGTTTGAAAGACGCCCATACCAGTCCGATCGACTCGTTGCCAGCCTTTCACCTCTTGGAGGCGGAGACATCAGCTATTCCCGCGTCTCTTCCAAAGGCGACAAGCTGGTCTTTCGCAATACCTCCACCGGGGATTTGTGGTGGGTCGATCTCTTCAGCGGCCAGATGCACAATCTTGGGCTCAATCTTGCCAATCTCCCTATCATGCTTGCCTGGACAAACTCCACCAGCCAGAGAATTGATTACAAGCAGGGAAATTCAGATCGCACCTATACCCATGATTTGGAAAGTGGTCCTGTCACGGATGAAATCGTAACCGCAGCGGGCAGCTCCGGGGCTGGCGCCATTGTCAAAGCCAATGCCAATTCATCTCCGGTATGGATCAGTGGGGGCACACTCAATGGATCCGGCTCCACCTGTGCCATTCCAGGAGGGCTTCAGTCCAATGTAGGAGTGTCAGGGCAGGCTGCCTATAGTGCCGGTACAAACGGCACCAGTCTTTATGTCTGTGAGCGGGGAACTGCCAATATGCAGATCTACACCGATTCCGTTACAACTTTCCTGCACCAGCCAAGAGACAATCAGCATGTCTACTACATAGGATCCGGCCAGCTGAAACGGGTGCGCGGAGATGGAGACGGCCCGATTGAAACTCTTTTTGATGTATCCGGACTCAATACCGCCACCATGGCTCTCTACACCGGTCATGCCCTGAAAGACGGAGAAGCCGACAGCTCTCTTCTGGCCAACAATGCCCTTGATTCAAGTCACCTGGCCTCCTTGAGCGTGACTTCCGGTATTTTTAGCGGAACACCGGTTCAGGCCCAGCATCTGCACGATCAAAGTGTAGTGGAACGCACCATTCAGACCGGAGTTCTCACCAGCAATCGCATTCAGAGTGCCGAACTGGAAGCTCAGGATCTGGCTAATCTGAGCCTTGAGGGCCGTCATTTCCTCGCAGACACCATTACCGCCGCCAAAATCGGGGACGGCGAAATCAGGGGAACCTCCATGGGGGCCCAGCAGATTCTGACTCGCCATCTGGCTTCGGGAAGCGTCAATGCAGCCCAAATTCAGGCCCGGGCCATTGCCCGGCGATCGATTCAGGATTCTGCCGCAAATCTCGCCTCCCAGATTGAAGCCAATGCCGTGACCAGCAGCAATATGGCCGCAGAAGTCGTCACATCCGGTCATGTTGTTGATGCCGGAATCGATTCCGACCACATCCAGAACCAGTCCATCCGGGCAGGCCAACTCAGCCTGAACGCCATTCAGAGTCAGCATCTGGCCGAAAGAATTCTGGACTCCGTGCATCTGTCTTCGATTCTGACCCAGGGAAATCTGGCTTCCGAAGCCATTGGCCCCAATGATGGCTGGTACGTCTTCATTCAGGGGGGAGATGTCTACCGGGCCAATCTAAATGGGGGAGCCCCCTCTTCATGGATTGGGGGAGGCACTGCCACCCGGATTCGCCGCTCCCGCTTTGGAAACTTTTTCCTCAGATCACAAAGTTCTGGTGATACCGGGATTCATATCACCAACAGCCCGACAGCTTTAAGAACCCTTACCACCAATCTTGCCGAAACCTATGATGAAAGCCGTAACCTGTTTGTGGCCAAAAATGGCGGGCCCGTCACGGTCTACAAAGACTCCCTGAACCAGGCTGTCAAAAGCTTCTCCATTGGAAACACCGATGTGGATTTCAGCCCCTATTCCGAAGATCTCCTCTGGGCCAACAATCAGGAACTGAAACGGGGAAGCTATGCCCTGGGGACTGATTCCGTGATCCAGACCGCCGACTCCAATATCATCGAAGCCCGCTTTGGCCCGGATGAAAAATTGTTTTACGCCACAGCCGGTGGAGTTTACGAATCTGGCGGGACAACTCTTTACACAACCACAGCCACGATTTCAGGCATCAGCCCCTCGCAGACAACAACCCGCCTGCTGGTTCTGATAAATAATGGTGGCACTCACGAAATTGTGGAAATCAATTCCTCACTGGCAGCTCCTCAATCTGCCCGTCTGCTTTATTCTTCCGGGACTGCCATTACAGATCTCGAGCTTCTCCCCTTCACGCCTGTTGCCGAAAACTCGGTGGCTTCGATTGCCGGAGGAGCCGTCACCACCTCCCGGATTGCTGCCAGAAGTATTCTTTCCAGCCAACTGGATACCCTCGCGATTGCTGGGCGCTCCCTGACTCAGGATTCATTCACATCCGATGTGCTGGCAGCATCCGCCATCACCAATGCTAAAGCCAGTGGGAACTATACCGTGGACAAAATCGCGGATCGAGGGGTTACCGGAAACAATATTGCCGATGGCACCATTACCAATTCCATGCTGGATACCCAGGAAGTCACCAGTGGACATATTCTGGCCAAGGATCTGATTGCAGCCCGTTTTACCGGGCTTCTGGATGCCGATCGTCTGGCTAATCAAACCCTTGAAGGAAACAGGCTTCAGGTGGGAACCATCACCCCCAACCAGATTACATCCGAAGCGGTTGAGCAGTCCCATATCCTGCCGGACAGCCTGAGTTCCCGTCATGTTGTCAATGGAATCATCACCTGGGATCAGATCGTCAATGCAAGCATTCAGGGAAGCCGGATTCTGACCGGTGCCATCACCACGGCAAAACTCAAGAATAATGCCATCACCGACAATTCTGCCATCCAGAGCGGGAGTATGACCGATACGGCTCTGGCTGCCGGAGCCATCACCGGAAGCGAAATTCCCAACAATGGAATCGATGCCACCAGCTATCTCAGGGATGAAGGCTTCGGGGGCGGAATTTTTGACAACAACTCGATTTCAGCCGCAAAGCTCAACAATGTGTCCGGAGCCAACTTCGGAGCCGCTTCGATTGGTGAAGACAAGCTCGCCAATAACCTGACCGGAGCTTCCCTGGCACCGGGAATTCTGAATTCAGTCCACCTCAAGAATGGCACCTTCAGTCGCAGCGCCTTTGCCTCCCAGGCTGTGAGCGGATGGCATATTCAGACCAATGAGCTGCAAGGTGCCAAAATGGCAGATGATGCCATTCAAACCGCCAATCTTGCTTCGCTTGGAGTCCCCGGAAGCCTCCTGAGCGGCTCCATTACAAATGCCCAGCTCAAGGCATCCGGTCTGAACCAGAACAGTTTCAATCAAGCCATTGCAGCAGGTTCTGTTTCCTCTTTGAACCTTGTGGCTGCCGACTTTACGGAATCCGTCGGCAACCGCCTGACCGTGGCGGACCTGTCGGATCAGAGTGTTTCAGGACGTGTGATTGGAGCTGGCAATATCAGCGAGACCGAGCTTGATGACAGCCCGATTGTAACTTCTTCCGGTAGTGGACTCCGACTGGGAAGCCTGGAGATTCAGGGAAGTAAGGTTCAGGCCAGCAGCTTGAATGGTCGTATCATTGCCGATTCTGCCCTGACAGCTTCGGACATCAACGGAACCATCGCGGCTGACAGAATTGCCCAGAACACTCTGGAAACAAACCGGCTCAACCCGATTGGCAATGCCGACTTTCAGGAAAACATCTTCCAGAGCGTCCACATTGCCGACAATCTGGTACCCGCAGAAAAGCTGATCGGTACCATTTCCGTAAACAATATCACCGGTGTCTCCGGCCCTGAATTTGCCCTTGAGGCCTTTGACAATAGCAATGTAGCCAACAGTACCCTCAAATCCGAAGATCTTGCCCCCGGAACCGTTCTGGATTCAAGAGTCACCAATCTTAGCTGGACCCATATTCAGGATGGAGCATTCACCACGGATAAAATTGCTGATGGAGTCCTGAACAATAATAAGGTTTCCAACTCTGCCGATATCACCATGGACAAAATCCAGGGCCAGAAAATTACTGTTTCTGCAAAAATCAGCAATATCAGAACTGCTGATCTGGATCTTTCCGGCTCAAGCCCGAATCTGGCCAAGCTTTTCAATCGGGATGGAGATGCCAATTCCCTTCACAGGCATAATCCCCTAGAGCAGAAACTTCGCTGCCAAGGCCTGAATAAGGTTGGGGATATTGCCGGGGGATTCTGCATTACAAATACAATCACAGATACCTGGGCCAATCACAGAAGC
>CAZDAM010000026.1:0-15433 GCA_964503595.1 uncultured bacterium | reverse complement strand
ATGCCCCGGCCAATACGGATTCTGTCAAAGCCCATTACTGTTTCTAGAAATGGCATGGTCTTTGAATCAACAGGGTGACATGCAAACCACGGTCAAGCAGACATACCAGCCGGATTTGAGGGCTAAAAGCCCTGAATTCAGGCTTGAAGGCAGGTTCCTTTTCAGGCTGCTACAGTCCTTGATGGTACTTTTCTGTTTTTTGACTGTACCTTTTGGGGCATCCAATCAGTTTCTGGAGTTCACCGGTTTTGTGACTCATCCATCGGAAGGGCCCTATAACCAGGATATCCATGTCCGGCTGGAAATCATCCGCAAGAATTTTTCCATTCAGGACGAGGAAAACGCAGAAACCGTAGTCTGGGAAAAAACCTTTTCCCCGGTCACCGTCTTCAACGGGACCTTCTCCCTGCTTCTGGATGTTTCTGATTCCGGCCTTCCAATCAACTCCGAAATTTTTGAATCCAATGTGGATTATGAATTTGATCCGGAATCCTATCCGGGGCGGATCAGCCAGGCCATCTTCCCTCAGGGAAGCTATGCCATCCGCCTCTTTATGCGCCGCTCCCTTGGGGCTGACGAGGAACGAATCAAACCGGATTTCAATTTTGACGGTTCCCCGTTTTCCGTATCCAGCATCCCTCTTTCCGGGGACAGCAAAAAAAGCGGTCATCTCACGATTCAGTCCTATCCTGAAGCCGGAGAAACTCCCAAAGCAGTGGTCAAGGTAGATCCCTTTACCGGAACCCTTCTGAACCCACGCCACGGGGTTTACATCGAAAACGGCAATCTGGAAATCCAGACCTCTGACTCCACAGCAGAATCGATTCAGATGGAAGGAGCCTTTTTCTTACGCAATGTGCGCATTACCACAGGAAGCATCACAGTCAGTGATGGTGACATCCGGGCCAATACCCTTTGTATGACCAAAAACTGCGATGCTGCAAATCCGGTTTTCAATTCTCCAATTTTCAGTTACGGACCTGTGGAAATCCGTCAGTTTCTGGATCGCGATCTTCCTTTTGAGGGCAGCGAACCCTATCTTCTTGCTCCTGCCGGACAAAGCCGGATTGCAGCTTTGCATCTGAACAGCAAAGGTGGTGGCTCAGGCCCTATGCTTTCCCTGACAGGGGCATCCAAACTCAGTCTGTTTGATCAGGCATCCATGGTCTTAAGCGGCGCTGAAGCCAGAATTTCTGTCGGCGAAGGAGCCTTGAAACTCGATGTTCCCCAGATTCTGAAAACTCTGGGCAGTGATCGCCTCTTCAGGCTGAATGTCCTAAGAGAACTTGGGGAAAGCACTGCCGAACGGGAAGACTACCGTCAGGCCCAGTTTCACAAAATCATTGCTGACCGCTTCTACAGCAGCCAAACCAATGAGACTGGAGAAGTTGTGGCCGGAGCCTACAACTTCAAACCTTCGGGCAATTCCAATGTCATGGCTCTTCAGTTTCATTTTGAAGACACTCAGGAAGCCATGGAAATCATCAATAACCGAATCCGGGCCAAGTACCCGGACAATCCGGATCGCCTGCTGAAAGTCATTTTTGATCCCGTCCTTACCGGGGACATGATCACCCAGATGCTTCAGGGCGATCAGGGAACCACCCTCAATTTCTTCGATCTGCACCAGCATGACATCATCGGGCAGGCCACTGCCCTTCAGATTCTGGAAATCATCAATGATCCCCGCTTCAATGACGGGGCCCAGATCATCGCCGACAAGGTTTCTGAGGATCTGATCAAGGAAATCATTCCGGATCAGAGTTGGCTGGGTCAGGTCCGCTTTATGGACAATGACGATGAGGACAGCCTCTTTGTACGGGGCAATATGAATATCCTTTACGACAGCTACCCCATTATCCTTGGGGGAAACGGTCTTGAGCCCAAGCCGTTTCTGGGAGCCGTAACACCTCTGACCGGCAGTCCCAGAAGCATCTATTTTCAGAAGGATGGCAGTGGAACCACCAGCAACTGGCTCAACCTGAAAATGCAGGATCTGGTCCTGAGCAGCAATCTCAATATCCTCGGCAAAGATGGACTTAAGCGAAATCTGACCGCTCATGGGGAACTGGACGTTGCCGGACCTTTCGATGTTCTCCAGAATTTTCGCCTCCAGGGCCGTATGATTACCGGTTGTCAGGATGATATCTGCCAGAATACGACCGTCCTGAATCTGCCCTCCATCATTACTGCCTCCGAAGTTGACAATCTGACCGAAATCTCAGCAGGAGTCTTTCGTAACTCCCTTTCGGATTTCTACTCGACTCCACGTACCACAACCCGATTACTCAACCTCGTTCTCAACAGCCTGGACCTTAGCGGACCCGGCCAGATCGTAAATTTCAACTCGGGACTTCACATCGGCTCAGGAGTCACTATTCAGGGAGATGCCGTTGTAGCCAATTCCCTCACTACAAATCTGGTGGAGGCCAACCGTTATCTGAGCTGGAACCCTTCCTATTCCTCAGATCCGGAAAATACAAGTTACTGGAACAGCGTTGTCATTTCCGGGGCCCTCAATATTCAGGGAAAGGTTTCCGTAGAAGGAGATATCGATATCCAGGGCTCCATTACTGCTTCTTCAGCAGATATCTCCCAGGACGCCAGGGCCGGGCAGTCCATTTATGCCGATCGATTCGAGGACAGTAACGGGGATCCAGAGGGACTTTCCCGTCTTATGGTTTTAAACCCGGATTCTCTGAGCCGCTTCAATCATCTGACCGCCAGTGGCAACCTGACTCTTGGAGGTCACGTCAATGTACGGCAGAACCTGACTGTCGGTACTCTTACCACGATCGGAAACCAGCTCAATCATCCCGCCGTTCTGACTGCCGAGCGCTTCACGGATCGGGATAATAGAGCCTATAACAGTGATCCATCGGGGCTTTCCATGCTCAGGGAACTCAAGGTGGAGTCTATGCTTGAAACTTCCCTGCTCACTGGTGTTAATCCTCAGATCGGCGGGGAACTTCAAGTCAGCCGTGGCAGTGAATTTTCAGCCTCAGGGACCTTTCACGGAGGCATGAAATCCACTACTGGCCTGCTTCAGCTAAGTGATGATGGTCACCGTCTTTTTGAAGTGGATCAGCAGGGCATCATTTATGCCAATACCGCTGAAATTGTGGGAAACTCCGGAGTGAACCGGGGAGAAATCAGCGGCAGCGTCACCGTCGGGAGGACAGCCACCTTCCTGCCCGAAGCCTTTATCAGCAACAGTAAAGTCACCGTTTTTCAGCTTTTCACCATGGAAGGAGCTGGCGGGACCGGGCTTCTCACCATGGATGCCGCGGGCAATATCAGCGTAGCCCAGAATACCGATATCACCGGAACCCTGGATTTTGAAAATTCCAGCGTCCAGGGCTATATTTCATCTACAAACTGGGAAATCGGAGCCATGAATCCAACGGCCGCCTGGCTGAGCCTCAAACGAGCTTCCGGAACTCCCCTGAATCTCGCGGCTACCCAGGCCAATGTTTCCCAGACCGGTTCTTTGGCCCATCCTCTGGAATTTTCCTCTCCGGCAACTCTGAACCAGTTTCTGGATTTCGAGGATTCCCGCTTTACCCTGCTGCCTTCGGAACTAAGCGTCCTGAATCAGGTTGCCGCCCGTTCCAGTCAGATTGTCACCGTTCCGGTGGATCCTGTTCTGGCATCCTGGTTCGGGGATCGGGAACGCAGCGAGTACCATCTGGATCCTTCCGCCTTTTCCCGGCTTCAGGATCTGAATACTTCGGATCGAACCCGTTTCTTTTCCAGTATGAGCATTCGGGCGGTCACGGGAAGCACGGGAGTCTATTCTGCCCGCCTGGAGCTTGGGGCTACCACATCCCCCAACCTCCCCGCCCTGGATGCCGGAAGCTATTTCAGCCTGAGCCGGGCTGCGGATCTGAGTTCAAGCCTTGATGTCCTGCATCAGGGGCCTCTGGTGCTTCATGATTCCCAACTCATTCTGGGCCCAGCAGGCTCCACAATTGCAGTAAACCAGACCACAATGAGCACACTGGTGGTTCTGCCTCCCCTGACCTATGACCCGCTCACGGCCAGTTCCCAGCCTTTCTGGTATGCCGATCATCTGCACCAGCATGAAAGTTTTGACCGCATCCGTTGGGATCAGATCGCCCGCCGGGACATTGACAACCGCTTTGAAGAATCCGTACGCTTTGCTGCAAATGCCGATGCCATCCTCCTGAATCCTGCCTCGGTAATCAGCAGTGCCTGGACATCAACCACGACCGGCCCCTCCGATCGCAGTTCAGCCTATGCTTTTACCTTAAATGGCGGCATCTTTCTTGGGGGAGGAAAAACAGACCTGGGTACCAGCCCGGATTCCTGGCTCAGGCTTATTCCTTCGGGACCTTCGCTTGCCAATACCGGTACAGACCCGGTTCTGGCCAAGCCCTTCGGGGCATATTCAGCCAGTGAAGGATTCCTGCTTTTTGCCGGAGGAGTGAATGCGAATACACTCTCAAGTCAGGCTCTTGGCTTCCGCCTTTCCGATCTGAACCCTCTGAATCTTTCCCTTCCCTATGGAATGGCGGCTCTTGAATCAGTCGGAATTGACAACTTCCACTATCTGTTTGGAGGGTTTACCGCCGGAACCTATGGCCCTGTGCCCTTCGCCACATCCTTAAGATGGGATCGAAGTGGACTCTCTCCCTCTCTCAGCGCAACTCCGACTTCCCTTCCTCAGGAGAGCAAATCCCTTGCCGCAACCGCCTATGTTTCTGCCAACCGTTTTTATCTCAAGCGGGAAGGCATCGAAGACACCCTGATTCTGGACCCGGGCACCACAGTCAGTGATTTTTCCATCAGCCATGATGGCTACCATCTCTGTTTCACGGATGCTTCCCACCAGCTGCACATCTATCATCTGCCTACCGGAATCCACACCAACTCGGGATCCCTTTTAAGCCCGGCCCATTCCTGCCGGCTCGATCCTTCAAATTCCCAGACCGTCACCTATATTCAGACCCAGGCCAACCAGACCGGCAGTCTGGTTTCAGCCCGCGTGAACGGTTCCAGTGTCACGGCTCTTCCCAACAGCTCCACCATTGCCGGGCTTTCCTTGAAAATTGCTCCTGATGGCAGAGTTGCCATGACCGGGGAGGCCATCTTCAGCAACGAAGCCGAGCGCAGTGTCATCGTGGATCTTGCCGGAAACGTCAATGCCGTGGACGGTTCTCTTCTGGCAGCTCAGTCCACACTTTTAGCCGGAGCCAATGCCGATTCCATCCATCAGCAGGGTGGCCGTATCTATTTCTCCAGTTCAGATTTCAGTACGAATCAGAAGCGCAATCTGCATGCCACGGATCTGGACGGCAATGCCCCCCGTCAGCTCACCTATCTGCCCTCAGGCTATCTGAACAATGCCGTCCTTCTGAATTCCCAGACGGCAATCGTGGCAACTTCTGCCGCAACTGAAGTCTTAAGCCACCTTCCTCTTGATACAGAACAGGGCTGTGTCATTCCAAGAGGCGAAAAAGCCTGGATCTTCGGTGCGGGAGGCAACCGGATTCTGGTTTATGACACCCGGATGGATCGATACCGTCTTCTGGGAGAAACCATTACGACAGGAACTCCCCTAAGCTGTAGCTATGATGGTTCCAACCGGGTTTATCTCAGAGCCCAGAACCGGTTTGAAGCCTATGAATTTGACCGGGGTCGTATGGTTCCCCTTCAGGGACCCGCCACCACTGTCGCCGGTGGACTGGCAGCTTCAGGGAATTCTGTCTGGCTTCTGGAGACCAGCACGGGCCCTGCCTCGGTTCTTTGGCAATATAATCCGGGAACCGACAGCTGGAGCCAGGATGCCACCATGACCGGTCGCTATCATGATCCAGCCGTTGCTATTTTCAACAATCAGCTTTTTGTCACTGGCAGCCAGACCGGTGAACCTGCCCGCAAGCGCACTCTGCCAGCCGGGGGCTGGACGTCTTTCAATGCCCCCGCCTCCCTGAATATCAATTCAAACCAGATGCATGCCGGGAGATTCTTCAGTGATGGGAGCCGTCTTTATCTGGGGGGAGGGTTTGACGGATCTCAGGCTACCGGAGAAATTTTCCGCCTGAATGCCACGGAAGATGACTGGGAACGCTTTGACGGATTTTCCTCTCCCATTTATGGAGCGGGCATTTTCACCCTTAACGGGCAAGCCATGGCATTTGGTGGGCTGAGCAATAACTCACGCCTTGTGATGGCTCCTCTTAAGACAACAAACGATCATGTAAAGCTTTGGAATATCAACCTGGCCAGCCTCAAAAAAACTGCCCTCACGACTGCCAATGGCTTTCTTCACGGCTGTAGCTCAGGAAATGGGACCTACTCCTGGTTTCTGAACCAGAGCGGACAGATTGTTCGCCTGAACAACACAACCGGAACCCAGATCACCATCTTTACCGATGCCCTGCCCGCAGAATCCTTAAGCTGTAGCTCTAACTGGGTCTGGTTTTCCCATCAGAGTGCTGCCGGAGGCAGCTTTCTCAAGAGAATCCGGGGAGATGGAAGCCAGCTTCAGACAGATGTTCACAGCCTGATTGAAGGCCCGGATCTCAGTATCGGCGGCACCGACAAAATCGAAGTTTCCTATGTCAATGCCGCGGAAGACGTTGTCTATTTCCTCCTTACCCAGTCCGGCCCTTCACGGCGCCTTTTCCGAAGCCGGCTGGATTCCCTGCTGAATCCGGTGGAAATCACCTCCACCTCAATTCAGGATGCGGCCTATCTCAAACCGGCTACAATCAGTGAAAAACGGGTAGGCCTTCTGTTTACAGCCCAGAATACCGGGCTTGCGGATCTTGAAAAACACGCCTTTGAAGGCCTGAATCTGAATGATGCCTACCCTTCCTCCCATCAGGGCTCCTACCTTCTGGGGCGGGACAAATCCGGAGAGTTCAACCTCTATCACTGGATTCAGGGAGGAAGCCAGGTTCAGAAACTGACTGCCTACAGCCTCCCGGACAAGGTCGAGGAAATTCTGGGAGAGGAATCCGGGCAACCGGTCTTTCGGGCAACTCTTGGCGGGGTCAGCCAGATCCTGACCTATGGAGCTTCGGCCAGCACCCTCCTGACTCAGGCTCCCCTGGCCTTTTATGGCCCGGTCGCTTCCCCGGCAAATCTGAGAAGACATACCTTCAACCACGCTAACCGCATTTATGTCGTAAGGCATTCACAGATTTACCGCTCCCAGATTCTCAATCCGGCTGGTGATGATCCGGTTTTCTCTCTTTATGATACCCAGCCAGTTCTGGCCCGGGGTACCTGGCAGATCACCCAGGAAGACAATTCGATCTGGATGTATAAGGAAGAGGATCGCACTCTGGCCCGCTATGAGCCTGAAGATCAATCCCTGCACATTGTGGGCAGATCCCCGACCGCCACTCCCGGAACCCTGGCTGTCTCCGGGGGCAATGCCTACATCATCGAAAATGCCGGCATCAGCCGGATTTCCAACCTGAACGGACTTCAGGGAGAGGACACTCTGGTTGTCTATTCTTCTGCTGAATCCAATGTGGAATCCAATCCCATCCGTCTGTTTGCCACTCAGGCTGAGGGCCAGGTCTATGCCCGCAGAATGGCCGGAAACGCCCAGCTTCTGGATGGAACCCTTCCCGGTGGCAAAGGAAATCTCGGAATTGAGGATCAGACCCTGACCGCGGCTGATTTCGCAGCTTCCTCCATCACTCACGACAAAATTGCTCCAAGCACGATTGAATCCCGCCACCTGGCCAATGCCTCTGTTCAGGGAATCCATTTTCAGTCCAATTCCCTTGATGGCAGCCTGTTTGCGGATAAGTCCCTGGGGGCTTCACAAATCGCAACATATACAATTTCTGAAAATCGTATTGCTGCTTCGAATCTCGAAGCATCCCGCCTAGCAGCCCTCACCCTGACTTCGGCTGATTTCGCCGAAGAAGGAATTCTGGAGGAAAATCTGGCAGCCCTGGGAATTGATTCCCTGGCCATTCAGACTGCAGCCATCGACTCCAGGGTTGTTTCGGATAATACTCTGGTACTTGAAGACTTCGGTGCCGATTCCATTGCCTCCAAACAGATTCTGGACCTGTCCATCCAGGATATCGATATTGCCACCCGGACACTTCTGGAGCGCCATTTCCAGACCGGCTCCATTCTGACCCGAAGCCTTCAGCTCAATTCGATCACAAGCGATGACATTGCCCGGGGAACCCTGGATACAGCCCGCTTCGCCGAAAACACCATAGAAACCCAGGACATCACCACCGGTACCATTACCGGAGAACTGTTTGTAACCGGAGCAGTGGACTCCTCCAAAGTTGATGATGATGACCAGGGAATTGCCACCATGAATCTGGCGGACAATTCCGTCACTCTGGCCAAGCTTGCTACCGCATCTTTGGATCACCACAAAGTAGATACGGATGCCGTGGAATCCCAGGACATTGCCGATCTGAGCCTGGGCGCCCGGGAGTTTGGCCCCGAAAGCATTGACAGTCCCAATGTTCTGGACAATTCGATTCTGAACGCCAGCCTCAGATGGGATGCCCTTACCATTGACAAGCTGGCCAATCTTTCCATTGGCACCGTCGATATTCGGGACAAATCCATCATCAACCGCCACTTTTCCCAGGGGGGTATGGGAGTCCTGACAATCCTGACAGACGCCATGTTCGGAAATTATCGGGCAGCGTTCGGGCTTTATGAAAATGATCTGTTTGTCCTGCCTGAAGGAAGTGCCTCGTTTCAGATTGATCTGGGCAACAGAACCAAAAGCGCTCTGGGGGCAGGTTTTGCGGGCTCTCTTTCCGCCTACGCCCAAAGCCCCACGACTCTTTATATTCTGCAAACCAGCGGCGAACTCCTGGCCCTGGATTTCAATACCCGTAAGATCATTCTGAAATCAACCTACCCGGCACCGGGAGATCTGACCAACCGGATGTCAGGACTCTATGAGTCCTCAAGGGTAAGCTTCATGGGGGCGAACCCGGGCAAAACTCACCGTGTCACCTATGATGTGAATGCGGACAGCTGGAGCAGTTCTGATCTGGGATTCCCTGTACTGGCTTCCTACCCGGCGAAAAGCGGTGGAGCTCATTATCTGTTCACCTATTCGGGAGGAAATACCGTTGTTCTGAGCACCACCGATGGTATCAGCTTTGATTCCACCGTACTGACCACAACAATCAATTTAAGCGGAAGCCAGGCCATCGGCTACAACAGCAAAGTCTATATTTTCGGCGGGAATGAGGCCCCCAGCCGGGTCTATGAATTCGATCCCCTGACCTATGCAGTCTCCAGATTATTCTCAACCAGCTTTCAGGTCGATTTCTCAGCCGGGATCACCGACTCCTTCCATTACTGGCAGGGACGTTTTTACGGCTCCAATCACCTGGACTCCTATTCTCTTTCTCTCTGGCACCCCGGACTGGACGCCTCGGTCAGCGCCCGTAATCTCAGATCCAACTCGGTGGATACTGCCAATGTCCGGACCAATTCTCTTGCCACCATCAACTTTGCTCTCGATTCGATTGACAGTGCGCGGGTGCAGAACCTCAGCCTCATCAGCTCTGACATTGAGACAAACTCCATTTTAAGTCGCTCCGTGGCTGATTCATCCCTGGCCAGTTCCCACATTATTCCTCTGGCAGTAACCGAGGCTAAAATTGCGGCTCAGGCAGTTGATTCACGGGTCATTGTCGATCAGAGCCTGCTGGATCAGGATTTTGCCGCCAATTCCATCGATCAGCGAACCCTGGCAAATGACTCGATCGGTCACGAAGAAGTTGTCAGCTTTACCCTGATTTCTTCAAGAATTCAGGATGAGGCGATTACCCTGTCCAAGGTTCAGGCCAATGCTGTCAGTGGAACGGATATCCGGGACAATCAGATCCAGACCGTGGATCTTGCCAATCTCAATCTTATCGGACTGGATATCGGTGGCTCCCAGCTTGAAACCCGTCATATTCTGGACGGAAACATCCTGAGCACTCATCTCGGAAATCTTTCCGTCTCAAGAGAAAAAATTGTAACCCACACCCTGCTTGATGACGTGATTGCCAATGAAGCCATTGCCGCCACAACCCAGATTGAGGATGCCACCCTCCTGGATGAAGACTTCGTCACTGAAACGATAGCCCTGGGAGCCTTCTCTTCCGCCATCGCAGATCGCATCACCACTTCGAAATTCCAGTCTCTGAGCCTGACAGAAGAAGATTTTGCAACTGAAGCTGTTCGGGAAGTGGACTATGCCGATTCCGCCATTGCGGCAAATCTGATTGAAGCCGAAAGCATGCTGGATCGCTCCCTGGCACAGAACTCTGTTTTAACCCAGCATATCGCCCTGAGTACACTGACAGAATCAGCCTTTGCCAGTGATGTCATCAGTCGTGGCAGCATCGCATCCCTAAGCCTGAGCAATGCCAATTTTGATCTGGACTCCGTTCTGGGAATTCACCTGATTTCCTACACTCTGGAATCCTCCTCCTTTGCACCGTTGGCCGTTGGAGCCGAAATTGCCACGGATGCCATCACTTCTACCCGCTTCATGACCGGCTCAGTACTCAATGAGGACATTGCCGATACCCAGATCGCCTCCTCCCAGATCGCCAATGGCAATATCCTGAGTACCCAGATTCTGGATCTGACTCTGAATCAGATCAAATTTGGTGATGAAGTGATCCATACCCGCAAACTTCGTCCATACCATCTGAGAAATGAGGACTTCAGCGCTTCTTCGGTACTTGCCTCCATGTTTGCTTCAAAATCACTCTACGGAGAACTGATTGCCACCGGAGCTATGGACGGGAGCCGTTTTCTTATCTCTTCTCTTGAGGGAATCGCCTTTGGGGACGCATCGATTCGCACTCAGGAACTGGCAGATCTAGGGATTCATGGTCAGGCAATCGGGCAATACCAGATTGAAACTGCAAGCGTGATGAATCTCGGAATTCTTTCCGAAACCATGTCTGATCTGATCGTCTCCGATGGAACCAAGCTCGCAGCCACAGATGTCTTTGGCAGTGACAGTTTCGTCAACCAGTCCATTCGGGGATCCTCGATTGTCAGCTATACCCTGGACCATATTCAGCTAGCCAATGATGCTATCCGAACCGATCTGATGCAGGCAGGCATCATCAATGCGCTCTATGAGCAGTCCGCTCCTTCCGCGACCCTGAACAGGGCGGTAACCGCCGCTGCTTCCCCGGCCGGCCTTCGCAAAGTCCAGGCCATGGCTGAAAACCTCTATTTTGCCATCGAACATGCTGCCACTGCCCTCCTTCAGTCCTCAGACGGGCTGAATTACTCAGCTGCCGGCCCTTCCTGTCCTTCCGGAACTCTCTTCAGCTTCAGCATGATCTCCTCAAAAAGCGGATATCTGGGATGTAACGAATCTCTCTACTTCTTTGATGGTCTGTCTTCAACCGCTGTTCGTGTTTCCACGGCAACCACAGTCAATACCCATATCCAGGACATGCACTTCTGGGATCCCCATCATGGAATCTTCCTCTTTGGCGAAACGGATGCCACCAGCAAAACCCATCTGTATACCACCACCAATGGAGGCAGTACCTTCGTCAACCAGAACAGGGTTCACGAGTACTACACATCTCTGGCAGTGCATGGCCGGTCCGCGGCCCTTGGCTGGACAGCTCCGGTCTATGGCGACGGCAATGGTCCCGGAGCCGTGATTCTGACCGAGAACAAAGGTTTAAGCTTCAGTGTCCATCCGGTAAGCGCCAGTTCCAATGTTCTGGATACCTTCTTTGATCCCGCTACCGGCAAGCTTATCGCCATGGTTGGAGAAATGGCTTCCCCTGCCGCCAATCATGCCCTCTACGAATTGAACAGCGGAATCTATTCCCGGATTTCCCCGGTTCTTCCCCATGATATTGACGGGCAGATGCTCCAGCCCTGGAGCCCGGGTGTTGTCGTCGGGCGGGAAGCCGTCTTCTTTGATGCCAATACCTCCTCCCAGCTTAACGGAGTCATTGCTTTCAATCTGGATGCCGGAACCTACCGGCAAATCAGCCCGCTTTTCTTCGCCGCTACAGCGGCTCACGAAGTCCCCAACCAAAATATTCTTTTACGGCCCGTACCGTTGAATCAGAATGAAGTTCTCATGGGAGACGGAAATGGCAATGCCTTCTCCTGGAAAATCGATGCCTACACCCACATCAAACCCCAGTCCCTGCAGAATGCCTCTTTGGCAGACTCTGCCCTGACCTCCGGGAATTTCCTGACTCACTCTGTCTCCGGTGACCGCTTTGGCGCCACTACCATCACAGCAGCCAAATTTGCATCCTCAGGGATCTCTCAGGGAGAACCCCAGATCCGTCTCAAGGTCGCCAGTTCCGGTCTTGGCTTCATCAAGGGAGATCCGGCCGGCGAAGTCATTCTGGCGATTTCAGATGACAAACTTCAGGCCAGGGTTTCCTATGATCAGGCTGCCAGCTTCGCCAACTCTTCGGGCTATACCGCCGATACCCAGCTGAAGAACTGTCATACCCAGGGACTTGGGGCCATCTGTGGTCATGCTCAAAGCAGTGGCAAAATTCTGATTTCAACCGACCGGGGCAGTAATTTCAGCTGGATCACTACATCGCCGTTTGATCGGCGCCCCAGCGCTGTCTGGGCTTTTGACTCCCAGAATTTCCTGGCTGTGGGTGTTCTCAGTGATGGCGCAAGCATTGTGCCGGCCCGCTATATTCCGGCAACCCAAAGCTTTGAAAGGCTGCGGACCTCTGCAACCGGAGATGTCACCATCAGCAGTTGCTTCAATGCCAATCCCAAGGATCTTTATTTTCTGGATGGTCAGAACGGCTACCTGACCATTGACTGCAACACACCCGGCAACTCCGCCTTCAAAACCGGTGATGGCGGTTACAGCTGGACAGCCATCAACCCTGCCAATGCCAGTGAATCCGATCTGTTTGTGCTGGATTTCCAGAATATCTGGATTTCCTATGACAATGCTCTCTACAGCTACGATGGCAGCAATCACAACCTTCTGAACAACAGCTTCCCGGATGATGTAAGAGCCATGTTCTTTCTTTCTCCTCAGATCGGCTTTGTGGCCACCAGAGGAACAAATGCCCCCTATTTCACCTGGGATGGAGGCAGCAGCTTTGTTCAGTTTTCAACAATTCCGGAAACCATTGCCGGCTTCACCCCTTCCGGAAACGGTCAGGTCCTGGCACTGGGCATCACCTCGGCCGATATCTATGAAATTCAGCTTCGCCACCAGCATCAACCGTTTTCCAGTCTGAGTTCCGTAGCTTTCAGCCCATCCTCAAGCCTTCACTCAAGACAAATCCGTCCTCAGGGCTTTGCCGCCACAAGTCTTGAGGACAAAGCCCTGGGTTCTCAGTCCATTGCCAACCGCTCCATCAGCCGGGACAAGGTGGCAGATCTAGCGGTAGGCCGGGAAGCCATTCAAACCAGGGGACTTCTGGAAGCAAGCTTTGCCTATCAGAGCATTGATGCCACCAAACTCGCGACAGACGGTATCAGCGGTTCTCTCCTGAAAACCAAAATTCTGACCACAGGGAATTTCGAAGATGGCTCGATTACTTCCCGGGAACTGGCCAGCGGAGTTCTTATGATTGGAGCTCTGGGTGAAGCTCCGATTACCACGGAAAAACTCAAGGACGGAGACATTACCGGTCGCGCACTGGTGGATGAAGCTATTCTGACTGAGCACATCATTCCGGCAACTCTGGACGGGCAGATCTTTGCCAATGGAGTTTTCAGCGGTTCCCGCTTTCAGGAACACCAAATCGACAATACCCGTTTCCAGGCTCCATTCAATCTGGAGAACATCCGTATTGCCCGCTACTCCCTGGCCCAGGCTGATTTCACCGGTACCCTCAATAGCCGTACCCTGCAGGATTTCAGTATCTGGACCCCCCTGTTCCCTGCAGGAAACATTCCGGAAAGCAAACTGAGCCCGGCTTCCATTGTCACCCCAGCCCTGGCTTTCAAGGGAATCGATAACAGCATTCTTGGCAGTGGAATCATCACTTCAAGCCGGATCGATTCCAATGCGGTTTCCGGCTGGCATTTCCGTCCGGATGAAATCAACCGGGATCGCTTCAAGGCTCTTACAGGCCAAATCAGCCAGACCCAGCTGGCTCTGGCGACCTTTACCGCAAGAGAAATCGGAACCGATGCCATCATTTCCGGAAAATTTTCCTCCACAGCCGGACAGCTTCTGACCCGTTCCCGTTTTGCCGACGGAGCCGTCTCTTCTGTCGCTTTGAACGGCAACCTGCTTGGAGAGGATAAATTCCTGACCGATGCCTTCTCCGGCAATAAAATCCAGGAAAACCGGCTGGACAGTTCCCACATTGCGGCCAATACGATCCTGACCACCCACTTTGCCCTTCAAATGCTTCAGGATGCCGATTTTGCATCCTCTTCCATCCTGACCCGTCATCTGGCTTCCGGAGAAGATTTCTTCCTGCATCTTGATAACCCTGCCGTCGGGCAGAAGCAGTTTAAAATCGAAACCCTGACCGGAAGTAATTTCCAGGCATCCTCTCTCAATCGGGCCCTGGCCGGACAGGATTCTCTGTTTACCGGTAACTTCAAATCGAGTCAGAACGCCAGCGTACTGGCCCTGGGGGCAGTCAGCAGCGAAGGTCTGGCTCTGAATACCCTACTCTCGGATCGTTTTGCCAATCAATCCTTTCAGGGCTCATCCTTTCAGGCTGAATCGCTGAACTCCAGAGTGATTGCCGATAACTTCCTGACTTCATCCCAAACCAGCGGCATGAATCTGACCAGTGGAAAAATCGCCGTTGGTACGATTGAGTTTGCCGACTTCGATCCAATAACCCGGATCACCTCGGACCGGATTCAGCCCAATTCCTTCACTGGCCAGGAATTCGTGGATGGGTTTTTGACTCTTGGCAATTTCGCCCTGACGGAAATCCCCAATTCAAAACTGGCCAATACCAGCTTTGGAACCCGGGAAATTCAGGACAACAGCATTGATCTGGACTCTGTGGCAGATGCGACCTTTACAACGGGGGATCGCTTTGATGGCCTGCTTTCCGAAGATCTCGCCGATGGTGCTGTCGAAAATGGGGAAATCGCTTTGGCAACCCTTGATTCCCGCACAGTTGCTGACGGGGCTTTCACCTCTGCCAAGGTCCGAGGCAATGCCATTTCCGGGGCCACATTTGCTGCCGGAAGCGTCCACTCCAATTCCATTGGAAACGCTCAGCTTCGCAATACGGATATGCAGGATGGCATCATCACTTCAGCCAAGCTCAGTACCACCAATAAAATTGAGGGCGACTCACTGGCCGGTAACTCTATCAACGCCGCCAAGATTATGGATGACTCAATCCCCGGAACCGTCCTTCAGGCCATGAATGCCGATTCTCACATCTCAGACGGCAGCGTCAATCAGGATCGCCTGAGTCAGGAGGTCATTGAAAACGCACATCTGGGC
>CAZDAM010000025.1:26336-34711 GCA_964503595.1 uncultured bacterium | reverse complement strand
TCGTGGGGCCTTTCGAGAAGTTTTTGCTCGCCAGGCTATTCCCATGGTCTGGGACTATGCCGAATGCAATCCCTTCAGCACTTCTACCGGGAACTGGAGCTCCTGTGTTACCTGGGGGCAAAAAGTCCTGGCCCAGGCTCCAGCCTCTGTTCAGGGAAACCTCTCCCATGGGCCAGCCCAGTCCCTGCAATCCGGGCCCTTGAAGGCCGTGATATCCACCGACCCTCCCTATTATGACAATATCGGCTATGCCGATCTGTCTGATTTTTTCTATGTCTGGTTAAGAAAGTCCCTAAGAGCGGTCTACCCTGACATTTTTGGCACCATGCAGGTCCCCAAGGCTGAAGAGCTGGTGGCCACACCCTATCGCCACGGGGGCAAGGCCGCGGCCGAAAGCTTTTTCATGCAGGGCATGCATACTGTTTTTCAAAACCTGCTAACTCGGCATGACACGAATTTTCCCATGAGCATCTACTATGCCTTCAAACAGCAGGAAACCAAGGGAGATATCACCTCCTCAACCGGTTGGGCCACATTTTTGCAGGCCGTTTTGGACTCCGGCTGGGAAGTCTGTGCCACCTGGCCTATGCGCACGGAACTTGCCAATCGTACCCGCGGAATCAACTCCAATGCCCTGGCTTCCTCGATTGTACTGGTCTGCCGTCCCAAAAAAGCGGACTCCATGATTCTTGAGCGCCGGCAGTTTCTGCGCGAGCTTCGTCAGGAAATTCCCAAAAGCCTCAGAATCCTCAAAGAATCCAGAATTGCTCCGGTGGATCTAGCCCAATCCATCATCGGGCCCGGAATCGCCCTCTTCAGCAGGGCTTCGGAGATCCTGGAGGCTGATGGCAGCCGCATGAGTGTCACCACGGCCTTAGGCCTGATCAATCAGGTTGTGGATGAAACCCTAAGCGAAGCCGAAGGCCATCTGGATGCCGAATCCCGATTCTGTCTTTCCTGGCTGGAACAGTCCGGATTTGAAGAAGGCAGCTTTGGCGAAGCCGATACCCTCTCCCGCGCCCGCAATATCCACCTCAGCCAGCTTGAACATGCCGGCATCATCCATAAGTCAGGGGGCAAAATCCGACTCAAAAAGCCTGCCGAACTTCCCCTCAACTATGATGCCAAAAAAGTGGATCGGGAAATTCTCTGGCTGGAAACCCTTCTTTTGATGCGGGCCATGGAAACCAGTGGACTGGAAGAAGCCTCCCTGCTCTACAGCAAAATGGGAACAGCCCGCTCCCAAATCCGCGATCTGTCCTACCGCCTCTTTGCTCTTTTAGAGAAAAAAGGGCTCGCCACTCAGGCCCAGTGGGCCAATGCCGTGGCCAATCAGTGGGATGAAATCATTACGAGTGCCCCTTCAATCCAGGTTCAACAGGGCCTTTCTGCCCTACCCGCCAAGAAAGGAAACTGATATGTCCTTGTCCAACGGTGAACGCATCTATAAAGCCCTTGAAGAACTCAGATCCGGCCTGTCTCCCTTTGTCGTTCAGACCTTAAAATCCCGTCTGGGAGAAAGCTGGCCCAGCGATATCTGCACCATCCTCAGAGATACCACGAGCATCCCCCTGCGCGAAGACCAAAGCATTGGCGATATTGCCATCATTCTGAAAATTCTCAAGGCCGGTTTCAAAGACTTCTTTGAAGAGACTCTGGGCTACGAAAACCGCAAATATGTCTTTGAGGCCAGTGACTACCGCAATGAGTTCGCCCACCAGAAAAACTTCTCCACCGATGATACCTGGCGAGCCCTTGACACCTTTCAGCGCCTGCTTGAAGCCGTCGGGGCCGGCACCTCCCGCGATCAAATCGCCCGCATCAAGGACGGACTTTTCAATGTCAGTATGCGCGAAAAAATCCGCACCGTGGAAAGAAAATCCCTCAAATCCGAAGCCCTGCCCGGCATTGGAGCCCTGCCCGGTTGGCGCCAGATCATCTCCCCCCAGATCGATGTCATCAACGGCGAATTCACCCAGGCCGAATTTGCCGCCGATCTGGACAAGGTCTTCAAAGGAGATGCCCGCGAAGAATACCAGGATCCTTACGAATTCTATCGCCGCACCTATATCACCCGTGGTATGGACACGATCCTCACCACCGCCTTAAAACGACTCCAGAAAAAAGGCGGGGATCCCGTCATCGAACTGCAAACCCGCTTTGGTGGGGGCAAAACCCATACCATGATTGCCCTCTACCACCTGGCAAGTCCCGGTGCCGAACTCAACCGTTTCAACGAGCTTGAAGAAATTCTTCAAAAAACAGGCACCACCACCCTCCCCAAAGTGCACCGCGCGGTCATCACCGGCAATAACTTCAGCCCCAACCAGACCTACTCCACTCCTGATGGACTCAAAATTCGTACCCTCTGGGGCGTTTTAGCCTGGCAACTGGGCGGTATCCCCGGCTATGAAATGGTCAAAGGCAGTGATGAAGCCTCCACCGCTCCCGGAAAAAACGTGCTGGAAGAACTCCTGACCCGCTTCTCTCCTAACCTGATTCTGATGGATGAGCTGGTTTCCTACTACCGGCAGCTCAGTGACGATAAAACCGCCATCGGAGGAAGTTTTGATGCCGCTACAACCTTCTTCCAATCCCTGGCCGAAGCCGTTCGTAACACCGAGGGCTCTCTTTTGATCGCCTCCCTTCCCGCTTCTGACATTGAAGTCGGAGGAGATCGGGGCCTTCATGCCCTGGATACCCTCAAGAATATCCTGCGCCGGATCCACGTCACCTGGAGTCCCGCTGCCGAGGATGAGTCCTACGAAATCATCCGCCGCCGTCTTTTCAAAGCCATCGAAGACAATACCTCCATTGGCAGTCGTGATGCCGTCATCAAGAAGTTTCACCAGTACTACAAGGAAAACCCCAAATCCTTTCCCCGTCAGGCCAGTGCCGAAGAATATTTAGAAATCATGGCCCGCTGCTATCCCATTCACCCCGATGTCTTCGAGCAGCTCTACCGCAAGTGGTCCTCCATTGATCGCTTCCAGCAAACCCGGGGTGTTTTAAGATTCATGGCCAATGTCATCCATATTCTCTGGACCTCTGAAGATGCCAGCCCTCTGATTCAGCCCGGCAACCTGCCCTTTTACGAGCAGAAAGTCCGGGACAATCTGCTTAGCTATGTCGATGCCAACTGGGCTCCCGTTTTCGATCAGGATGTCGATAGTCCCGAGGCCACTTCCCGCAAAGTGGATCGGGAAAACACCTCCTTTGGCAAATCCCATCTGGCCCGCCGCACAGCCCGCACCATCCTTTTGGGTTCAGCACCCATCAGCCAGAATCGAGGCCTGGATCTGAAAGAAATTTCGCTTGGAACCCTCACCCCCGATCTTCCCCCCAACTTCGTGCGTGATGCCTTAAACCAGCTTCAGCAGAATGCCAGCTATCTCTACCCTGAAAACGATCACTTCTATTTTGATTCCAAGGCATCTTTAAACCGCACTGCCAAAAACCTAGCCGAAGCCATGCGTGAGGACGATGTCGAATTCCAGATCCTGAAAATCCTCAAGGAATTAACCGAAAAAGGACAATCCGGCTTTGCTGCCATCCAGGTCCTGACCCCCTCCACCGAAGTCCCGGATGAAATGAAGCTCAGGCTCATCCTGCTGCCTCCCTCGGTGACTCATTCCAAAGGAGCCAGCACAGCAAAAGAAAGGGCAGAGAAAATCCTGAATTCCCGTGGCTCAACCCATAGAGATTTCAAGAACATGCTGATCTTTTTGGCCGCCACGACAGCAAGCATCACCGAGATCCAAAAGGAAGTCCGTGAAAGGATGGCCTGGGAAAAAATCCTGGAGGAACGCACCGAACGGGATCTGACCGAATCTCAATCCAGTACAGCCGATCGGCGCATCGAGCAGCTCAAATCCACAATCAACACCCATATCACAGATGGCTGGAACCAGCTCCTCTACCCTGAAGAAGACCTGCAAAACCCCGGTTCCCATAACTGGCTTAGCAATACCACCTCAACCGGTGCCAATCTCGCTGAAAAAGCCTACCGTACCCTCAGAGATGAGGGCCTTGCCACCGAAGTTCTCTCGTTTAAAATCCTCATCCGCGATCTGGAAAGCTACAATCTTGATCGTGGCGAAAAATCAATCTCTCTTCAAAGACTTCACGAGGACCACTGCCGTTTTCTCTACCTCAAACGGCTGAAGAATGAACGGGTTCTGACAGATTCCATCGCAAGCTACTACCAGAGCCCCGTCTCCGGCTTTTCATGGTACTATGCCGCCCGCAAAAACCCCGATGGCAGCTTTGATGGCATCAAAACCCATTTCGGCTCCCCCATCCAAGCAGAATTAAATGGCTACCTCATTCATGAAAGCCTGATCCCGACCCCCAAAGAAGCTCCCCAGGAAGCCCCAAACCCAACCCTTCAGGAAAGTCCCCCCGTCCAGGAAGGCCCCCCAAAACCCTGGCAGCCAAAAACCCCCGAACCGGACTCAAAACCCCAGCCCACAGAAGCCCCGAAAAAGTCCTTTCGCGTCGTATTCAAACCAAAACCAGGCGATCACTACGCCCAAATCCGTAAAATCAACGAAGAAATCATTCAGACACTTCTGGATGCAGGCTCCTCCATTCAAATCCACTTTGAAATTGAAGCCGATCATTCTGGCAAGGGTTTCACAGAATCTCAAAAACGCACCCTAACCGAAAACTCTCATCAGCTTGGCTGCGAAGACGAACCGGACTGGTACTGATGTCCTGGCTAACTCTTCATTCCCGAAAAGCCGAAACCATTTTTGAGCTCCTCGGCACTCATGAAAATGCCATGAGTGCCAGCATTGGCTGGGCTCTATCCCAATCTCCCGTTTTCTGTCAGAAATTTCTCCGCAAACTGGAAATCGAGACAAATGAATCCCACGAATAGTAGTCATGCGAACTACCGAGAATTCCTCGGCAGTTGCATCCTGAGTTATAGATCTTTTTAAGGTACAAAGAAACATTATCCACGTTCATCGCTATCCATCTGTGGCTTTTTTTGACATAGCTTCGCATCTGTCAGGGGAATTCGTACCACCCATTTTTTACAGGAAATTGTGGCCCATGCTAAGCTATCCGCATAAGGAGAGCACCATGCAGCAGCAGGAAACCATTGCAGAACTGAAAGCCCAGATCCGTGACTTACAGTTAAAGAATGAAAAACTCTCCGCTGCGGCTGAAAGCCGTCCAATTCAGGATGAGGACACGATTGTTGAAAAGCTTCAGGCCCTTCAACCCAAACCTCTCCCAGGAGATGCCCAATGAGCTCTTTGCACCCGGTAAAACAAAACATCGCAGCATCATCCGCCCACCTACAGCTGAATCAGTATGATGCCGTACGCGGCTCGAATGACTACTTGCCACTCAATGTTTCCGCGTTGACAGAAGCTCTTTTGAGCCACTCCAAAATCCGTATCACCAAGGAAGATACCGCTTCACTCAAACGATTTGCTCACACTGAGCCTCTTCTCATCCGAAGTATCTGGAATTTACCCGAATTCATGGAAGACTTAAAACCGCCGGATGTCACCATTCACTGGATCCAGCTGACGCTTGAAAAGCCTTTCGATTCCAAAGAAACCGGTATCAAATTCGATGTCATGGCAACGAAATCCACACTTACTTTTCAAGACGAAACCGATTTGGTACAAGCAAGGTTGAGAGGATTTCAGTTCCTGGCCCGTTTCCGAACCGAAATTCTAAGCAAAATCCAGGCCAATTTCGGCCTCAAAATTATTGTACTGGCAGCATGAACATCCACGATGAAATCGAATCTATTCTGAAAAAACTTATATAAATTCCGACTTCAAGGATTTTATCGACCTTGTTGGCAACTACTATGAAACCGGGCGAGTGCGCAAGAAGGACTGGTCGAAGGCCTGAAACCAACGGAATTCAAGGTATATATCTCCTGAAAAGCACCCTTTTTATACGACAGAAACTGTCGCCTAAAATGGGTCGGATTTTTAAGACATACACTTTTGAGGAAAAGCCTGGTATTGAACTGCAAAAGCCCTGCGGATTTCTCAAAAATGGGGTTTCTTCTATCGACTCTGCCTACGCCTCGGCACCTGAACAGGCTTTACAGGTTCATATGCTTTCAACCCCTGATCACCGGTCAGGATTTCCACATCGTTTCCCATTTGGGCATAATGCTCGGCAACATCCTTTATGGTGGTATCGCCCAACGAAAGCTTTTGTAACGCAAGATCAATGGCCTGCTTCTGAAAGTCCAGATTCGGATCAAATCGTATCTTCACTTTGCAGTTCCTTTTTTGTTTGAGGCTTCGATCTGTTTAACGACTTTGTCAAAGTCGGATTCTATACGCTGGGTTTTGTTGAACTTGTCGTATTCGGTAAACGCCTTTTCTTCCGCCTTTTTGCGTGAAACTGAACCATAACCTTCAAGAATTTTATATTCATTGAACTCCAGGAAGCGGTTCACACTTTCGGCAAAGCTTTCCATAGTAAAGGAAGTTCGATTTTCGATAATCCGCTCGATGTAGTCGAAAAAGGCTGTGACGGCTCGCTCCAGCTTTTTGATTTCATCTTCCTTCAGGTAATTCTTGCCGATAGTAGTGTCGGATTTGAGTACACGACCGTCAGGGGCATTTTTGTAAGTCATCATCCCCATCAATGGTCTTTCGGAATCAGCATTCAGATAGATGGTCTCTGCTGCAGTGTGGCCGGTGATGGCAAAGTGAAACTTGTCCTGCACATGGGCATAGAAATTTCTCGTTGTTTCTGACTTGGGATCGTAGTCAATACTGCATTCGGAAAAAATGTCGGTAATTTGTTGATATATCCGGCGTTCGGAGGCGCGAATGGAACGGACGCGTTCCAGTAGTTCTTTGAAATAGTCTTTGCCGAAAAAGCGACCGTTTTTTAGCCGTTCATCGTCCATGGCAAAGCCCTTGGTGATGTATTCCTTCAACAGTTTCGTCGCCCAGATGCGAAATTGGGTCGCTTTAGACGAATTGACCCGGTAGCCGACCGAAATAATAGCATCCAGATTGTAGAACTCCAGCTTTCGTTTTACCTGTCGGGCCCCCTCTTGCTGAACTGTTTCCAAAATGGAAATAGTTGCCTGCCTCTGTAACTCCCCATCCTGAAAAATATTCTCCAGATGCTTCGAGATAGCTGATACCCCCACTCCAAACAGCTCGGCGATACGCTTTTGCGGCAGCCAGATCGTCTCGTTATGCAGTAAACACTCCACCTTTACCTGACCATCCGGGGTGGTGTAGAGCAGAAAATCCGTCATTTCATCCCGTGTGGTCAACCTACGTTCTTCTGTGTTTGCCGTATGTTCTTTGATCATGGTTATTCTATCTTTCCAGATTTGCCGGAGGCTTTCAATCCATCCGGCAATCGGTACCAGTAAACTACGCCCCGCCTCCCCATAAAGTCTCTTGTCTCAAGTGGATCGTTCTATGAGAGCCAAGGTAGCTCACAATTCATCCAGAAAGAAATAGAACTGCTCACTGATCTTCCCGAAGGTTTTGCCCTTTTCCGGTAAAAGCATGTTCAGCCATTTTCTGGCCGTGGATTGCCTGGCCTGTCTTTCAAACACGATTTTGTTATTGGCCGCATCGTAAACCATGCACATCACATTGAAACGATGAACCTGCTGGGTGAAGCTCAAATGCCTGATTTCTCCAAAAGCCAGATAGCGAACTCCCAGAATCCGGGCTATTTTCTGAAGTTGCTCATTGCTATAAGGCTGATCCGGATCCAGAATCCCGATATGATGCAGAATCAGCTGCTTGACTTCATGAAAATCCAGAATCCCCCCCGGAAGGGAAACATCACTGGACTCAATATAGCGACGCATATTTTCAACGGAAAATTTCGCTACCGAATCACGATCCCCATCCGAATATACCTTGCCATAAAATGGAATCACCGCCAGATCTGCCCGATGGGATGGCTGCAAATCCACGGCACCGGAAGGCATGCCTCCGCTAGGGGTCGCAGCTTGCCCGGAACCACCACTCAGTCGGCCCAGAATATTCTTCTTGGTGCGATTGTATTCATCCTCAGAGATCAGCCCCTGTTCCAGCATAGCCTTGGCCTGCTGAAGCTGCTGCAACAAATCCTGAGCTTGAGACTGCCCACTCACCACAAAACAAAACAGACATAACGACAGTAAAAACTGCAAAAACTTCATATTTTCCCCTCAATTCAACATAGCAAGAAAAATCACTAAAAGCCCTTATACCACAAATGTGCCTGACCCTCAGAATAAAAAATGACTCTTAAAGAGCCTCAATCCCTAAAAGACCGTCCTCACGCACATAGTAGGCACCCTTCTCCAGAACTTCCGGATTCAGAAGAAAGAACTTGTGACCCCGTTTGATCTCCTTGCGAAACGGATCGCG
>CAZDAM010000025.1:0-26236 GCA_964503595.1 uncultured bacterium | reverse complement strand
GATGAAAAATCAATCCTCATAGCATTTCAGGGCAAGCTTGAGTTCTTCCTGAATCTGCTTACGAAGCGAGGCGGGTTCAAGGACTTCGGCATGAGGAAGCCAGCGGCGCACAAAGAACTTGAAATAGCGCAGATCATTGACCAGATAGGACACCGTGATCTCGGAATCCTCGGGACCTCCGGATTCAATCTTCTGGGAAGGATGATAGGTCTCATCAAAGAAGTAACGTCCCCTTCCTCCATGAATTCTTAGAACCACCTTCTCGGGAGTCTCGTAAACACTTGGCCCATAGGCTGTTGCCACATCAGAACGATCCTTTAGATCGCATTTTTCCGGGATTCTTCGGATTGTTTTCACCCGATCCAGGCGAATGACATGGGGGACAAATTCAAGTCCTTCGATCATCTGTCCCAGAAGAAGCCATTTGTATTCGTGCAGGAAAAGTCCGCCGGGATAGACCCTCTTGCCATCCACCAGAAGCATTTCCCTGTCCTTCAATGCGGCAAAACAGGTTTTCAGATCCTGCCATTCCTTGCCGGGAACCCGGCGGGAGGTTTTTTGGGGACGGGCCAGACCGGGCAGGAATACACCGATTCTGACTCCTTCCAATTTCAGGTTCTGCTCCCGCTTCAGAAGTTTTTTCAAGGCATGCGCCAGGGATTGATGCATGCCTTCCAGAATGGAGGAAGCCATACTCAGTGCCGCAGCCTCTTCTTCGTTCAGATCCACCGGCCCCCGGAACCTGTCTTCCAGATAGTATTCCCTTTTGCGGGCATCCAGAACCCGGGAACGTGATTGAACTCCGAATTCCTCCAGATCCTTAAGGTAGCGCTGGAGTGTTCTTTGATCCAGATTATAG
Source organism: uncultured bacterium (assembly GCA_964503595.1). Taxonomy (GTDB): domain Bacteria; phylum Muiribacteriota; class UBA6191; order UBA6191; family UBA6191; genus CAZDAM01. Next base: position 25,377 of record CAZDAM010000025.1, on the reverse strand, counting down.
CGCCTCAGAAGCTCTTCACGGCTGAGAACACCCCTTTGCACAAAGTCACGAAACAGTTGAAACAGAAGCGTGGATTTTTTGGTGTCTTTTTTCATTCTCCCATTATACACGACAGATGATGTCGCACAAATAAGTCATAATCCAAACAACTGAAACACCTCTGATAAGGAGACAACAATGAAAAATCTGGAAACAGCCATTCGGGAACTCACCTTTGCCAGCGAGGGCCAGTACCCCCGCCCCTTTACAACCCAAATCCAAGACCTTGAATCCATTGATGGCCTGCTTTTGGGCTTCAATCAGGCTCGTCCCTGCCCGGCAGACTCCATGAGCCATCAGAAATTTCTGGACTGGCACATGGGACGGTGTGGAACCTCGCGGGAGCTTTATTCCAAACTGAATGCCACGCCTTCCAGAACCCGCCAGAATATCGAGCGCTTTGTCAGGACTCTGAACCGGCCCATTCTGGAATCCGATGTCTACTGCTTCTCATCTCCCAAAGCCTCACAGCTGAGCTCACAAGGCAAAATACGCGGGGCAGCCCTTTCCCAGGCCGTCATCGCCGCTTTTGCTCCCCGCTACATGATTGTCTTTGGCAAAAAAGCCCAGGAATGCTTCCTGAAGGAAGTCCGGGCCAAAAATGCCCTGCTATCTCAGGAAAGCTGGTATGAGAAAGGACATCTTCAGATTCAAAAGCTAAAGCTCAACCGGCAAGCCCTGAATCCACATTTTGAAGGTGATTTTGAAACAGCTCTGATCTTCATTCCAACCCTTTCGCCTCCGGGGTGGAATCACTGGATGAGGGAATCAGAAGCCACTTTTCTGGAACTGAAGAACTGGCTTGATAACCATTTACCTCAGAAGTAGAAGGGTCTGAAGCGCCCGGAATTTTGGTGTGTCCGGTCTTTTAGGCGACAGAAGTTGTCGCCTAAAAGACCCCGTTTTCAGAAGACATATATATCTCAGAGGCCCCTAAAAACTCCCCGACCGCAAAAGTCCCGTTTTACGGGTAATGGCTTCAAGAGCGGCACGGGCAGCTACACGGACATCCTTGTTGGGATCCTTCAAGGCTTCGCGAAGAGAGAGGGTTGCCCCCAGATCGCCGATTTCCCCAAGAGCACGGGCGGCTTTTTCACGGACTTCAAAGTCACGATCAGCCAGGAGCTGGACCAGAGGAATCACGGCCTGACGATCCCGGTAGCGTCCCAGAACTGTCGCGGCATTGGCCCGAAGCATCTTGTAGCGGGAAGTCAGGGCATGAATCAGGCTTTGCATCAGGCGACGATCACGAATTTCGGAAAGAAGACCCACACAAAGGGCCTGCATCTCTTCATCATCATGATGCAGAGCCTCAATTAAGGTGGCATAGGCTTTTTCGCCGTAGCCTTTGAGAGCTTCCGAAGCTTCATGCTGAATAAAGCCCTGCTCGTCACCCATAGCTTTGAGGAGAGGAACAACGGCCTCCCGGGACTTCAGGCGGGCCAGAGCACGAATGGAAACCTGACGAACGCGGGCGTCGGCATCATCCAGAGCCTGAATCAGAGGAGTTACAGCCTTCAGGGACTGCAAGGCCCCCAGTGATTCCACAATCACCTGACGAACCGCTACGGATTCATCGCCAATATAGCCAATCAGGATATCGGCAGTGCGTTCATCCCGGATTCCGGCCAGAGCACGGGCGGCTTCCATTCTTACGCCTTCAGAGCGATCTTCCATGGCTGACCCCAGAAGATTGATGGATTCTGCGGAGACAAAACCGGCAATCACTTCCACCGCTTTGCGACGTACACGATCGGAGAGGTCTTTCAGACACTGGGAAAGAGCTGGTGTCGCATGATTGGAACCGATTCTTTGCAGAGCACAGACGGCTTCGTAGCGTACATCTTCTTCCATATCGGTGGCCAGACGGCTGAGTTTGCCGATGGCACGACTGTCTCTGAGATGGCCCAGAACAAAGGTGACCCGCTCGCGAATCACCGGATTTGCGGTATCTACAGTCTGAAGCAGAGTATCCAGCAGATCCTTGCCGGTGTAATGGCAGAGGGCATCGGCCAGAGCTGTCATATCGAGTTTGAGATCGACTTTCTTTAGGAGTTCGACCAGAGCATTGACGGAAGAGCGGGAGTTGATGCAGCCCAGGGCACAGATGTACCAGGGCAGGCTTTCCGGACGGCAGCGCAGCATGGCTTCCAGAATGGCCGTGACCCGATTGGGGAATTCCAGACGACCGACCAGTTCAGCGGCTGCCCGCTGGACTCCGGTCTGAACCTGGGAAGAAACCTCGGCAATGGTTTTATCCGGGAAGCAGCTGAAGTACTGCAGGTCCCTGGTATCAAAGGTGTTTTCCAGAATATCCAGAGCCAGAGTGACACAGCGCTCGTCCCTGGCATCCCCAAGGGCGCGGGCGATTGAAAATCTGAGCCAGGCATAGCCACTTTTCAGAAGGGCCTGAATCGGCTCCTCACGCATCTGGAAATGATCAATGCAAACCAGGGCATCACAGACAACCGGGGTCAGCTCCGGAGAAGCCTGATCCAGAAGACGAATCAGGGGATTGATCGAGCGCACATCTCCGATCTGGCCCAGAACCGAAACCAGTTTCTGCTGGTGGCGCTCCTTGAGTTCAAAAAGGACATGCACGATATGAGGCACAGTTGTCCTGCCGATGGAACGAAGACCATCGACTGCGGCATCTGAAACTGCCTCATCCCCATCTTTCACAAAATGAAGAAGTGGCAGAATACAGTCAGAAGTACCGATTTGCCCCAGAGCCATGGAAACCGAGTGGCGAACCTGACGATCCGGATCGTTTTCAAGACGGGTCAGATGCACGACAGAAGCTGCGGAACCAATGGCACCAACGGCATTGACGGCTTCGTGGCGAATGGCAATGTCCCCATCGACCACGAGTTTATACAAGGGTTCCAGACCTCTTTCATCACCAATGGATCCCAAAGAGCGGGCAATGGAGAGCCTTAGGGAGGAACTTCCCTCATCCAGAAGCAGTTCCAGAACCTCCAGGGCATCGGAGGATCCGATGCAGCCCAAAGCCTGAATCCCCTTTTCCTGAAGGCGGACTCCACCTTCAAGCATCAGATCCCGAATAGGAGCGACGGCACGCTTGTCCCCAATGGTTCCCAGAGCTTCAATTGTAATCAGGTTGAGATCCTCATCTTCGGCTGGCAGGAGCTGAATCAGGGATAAAACAGCATGGGTATTTCCAATCTGGCCCAGGGACTCCACAATCGCTTTGCGGGTTTCCAGATCGGCTTCGGGGAGTTTCTGCAGCAGAGGACCGACTGTGGATTCTTCACCGATCTGCCCCAGGGCACGAGCGGCTTCACGAACAATCTCAGCATCGGAGTCATTCAGGAAACGAACCAGTACTCCCTTGGCCCTGGCATCTCCAATCTGACCCAAAGAGCGGGCAATCACATATTTCAGATCCCGATCCGCTCCGGCAACCAGCTGGAGAAGCGAATCCACTGCCTCAGAGGAGCCAATGGAACCCAGAGCCTCAACCGCCATATAGCGCAGATTCTCATCGCCTTCTTCCAGAAGATCCAGAAGTGGGACCAGAGCACGTTCCGAACCAATCAGGCCCAGGCTGGAAACCACGATATAACGCAGATTCGTGTGAGCCGATGAAAGCAGACGAATCAGGGCATCCACAGCCTGTTCGGCTCGCATTTCACCCAGAGTCTTGGCACAGTATTCCCGAATATCGGTGGAACGATCGGAAAGAAGCTCGATATATTTTTCAATCAGGCTGTCATCCCAGCTGGCGGCCAGTTCGACCAGAGCCCGATAGCGCTCATCTTCGTCAGTGGATTCATCCAGTACAGCAAGAAGGTCGCCACCAAAATCGCGAACCTGGGCTTCTTCTTCAGCCGGCTGAGCGAGTTTCTGCTCCCCAAAGCGGGAAATCAGGGACTGGATCTCCTCATTGGACTCTTCATCAAAATCCTCGAATTCCTCTTCCTGCTTTTGATCGAGTTCGTCCGAAATCTGATCCAGATCCTCATCCAGACCGTCACTCAAGGCAGTTTCTTCGGCTCCGTCATCCCCAAAATCGCCGAAGTCGTCATCCCCGAAATCTTCAAATTCGTCTTCTTCAAAGTCGAAGTCATCGTCATCGGATTCGGTGGACTCGGAAACTATAGCATCAGAGGAATCCTCTTCACCTTCTGAAGTCTCATCATCAACAAACAGGTCATCGCCGAAATCATCGTGACCGGATTCTGCGGAGATATCGTCGTCATCGCCGAAATCATCATCTTCAGAAGATTCCAGTAAGATGTCTGACGAATCATTGAAGATATCTTCTTCTCCGATTTCCTCCTCCAAGGAAGCTTCCTCAGCTTTGGGGGCTTCTTTCTCTTCCCCAAACAGATCATCATCAGAAACCGGCGCTTCAGCGACCACCTCTGTGGCGCCGAACAAATCGTCGAGCTCGTCATCCTCGGAAATTTCTGCTGTGGCACCGCCACCCATGGAAAACAAGGCATCATCCGAAGCATCTTCAGACGAGGTGTCCAGGAATTCATCCATATCCTCATCGGCATCATCCCCGGAAGAGAGAGCCGCTGAAGCCGGGTCGCCAAACAAATCATTCAGATCATCATCCGAGGAGGAACTGTCCCCGAAAAGCTCGTCTTCAGAGTCACCGGGAGCCGTAGCATCCAGATTCTTAAGCCCGCCGAAGAGGTCTTCCTCGTCATCACCAAGCTCATCCAGAAAAGCATCCCCGGTATCTTCTTCAATATCCTCATCTTCAAAGGCGCGCTTCCCTGCCGGAGCCTTTTTGGGTTCATCCGCATCCAGGGAAAACAGGTCTTCATCGGAATCATCGCTTCCTGCATCCAAAGAGAAGAAGTCATCGTCTTTTTTGGGTTTCACCTGTTCTTCAAGCTCCTTCACCGAATCATCCACGGCAAACAGATCATCAAGTTCCGCTGTGCGGGATTCGGTCGCTTCCGAGTCATCCTCAAGCGCAAACAGATCATCAAGCTCCTCCGGATCAATCCCGGCCATTTCCCGGGAACCATCCACATTCGCTTCTCCAAGGAGTTCATCATAACTGAAATTACCCGGAGCGTCAGAATCCAGATCGAAGACGCCGTCTTCAGCAGAAGCGTCAGGGGTCAAAGGTGCAGAACACTGCGTACAGAATTTCGCATTTTCTTTATTTTCGTAGCCGCAGTGAGCACACTTCATCGCTATCCTCTCCAAGGCAGATGACTGGCTGGTATCGGATCAGGCATCGTCAGGATCAGCTCACATGTTGACAGAAGCAGGGGCGATTTGTCGCCTTTTGTCGATCCAATCTGGATCTTTTTTCCGATCAGGAATTCTGGCGAGCCTGAAGGGTTTTTTCGGCTTCACTCAATTGCTCAATGGTATTGACCCCCAGGAACTGATCCGGGTCTTCCATGCAAAGAGCCTCTGCACTATACCCAAGATTGAGGGCTACGGTGAGGATATCTGTCAGGTAGTATTCACCCTGAGAATTGTTTCGATCCACCTTCTGAAGCAGATCGAAGAGAAGAGGCAGTTTCACGGCATAAATACCGGTATTGATTTCATCAATCAGAAGCTCGGAGTCAGAACAGTCCTTATGTTCACGAATCCCCAGGATACAATTCCCATCACGCAGAATCCGACCATATCCGGCTGGATTTTCCACCCTGGTGGAAAGAACCGTTACATCTCTTCGGGATTCTTTCAGGAACTCCTGAAGCATCGAGGCTTTCAGACAGGGTGTATCCCCGCAGAGAATCAAGGCCCTGTCAAAACCTTCCGCCCCACTTCTGGCGCACATCACGGCGTGACCGGTTCCAAGCTGCTCGGTCTGAACCGCCCAGCGGATTCCCGGAAATTCAATCGTGGACTGAACCAGCTCACGGCCGTGACCAATCACGGCGACATGATCTGTAACTCCGGCATCTCTGGCAGCCTCAAGCACCCACTGAAGCATGGGCTTTTCCATGGCCTTGTGAAGTACTTTGGGCAGGTTGCTTTTCATGCGCTTGCCCATACCAGCTGCCAGAATGATGCTGAGAGTTTTCATTCCACCGTCACCGATTTGGCAAGATTACGGGGCTGATCCACGTCAGCGCCCCTCAGATCAGCAATCTGATAAGCCAGAAGCTGCAAAGGAATCACATTCATCAGAGGAGTGAAAATTTCCAGGGTATCCGGAACCTTGATGACATGATCCACGATGCTTTCATCAACATTTCCGCTATCACTGGCAACTGCGATGACATGGCAGTCGCGTGCCTTGGCTTCCTGAATATTGGAAAGGATTTTTTCAAAAACCCTGGATTCACTCATGATGGCGACAACCGGGCAATCCCGATCCAGAAGAGCAATCGGACCGTGTTTCATCTCGCCGGAGGCATAGCCTTCGGCATGGATATAGGAAAGCTCCTTGAGTTTCAAAGCTCCTTCCAGAGCCGAAGGATAATTCAGATCCCGGCCAAGATAGAGAAAATTACGGTAATTCTGATAGTGCTGGGCAATCTCAAAAACAGCCTGCTTACGCTCCAGCATTTCCTCGACTTTACCCGGAATCAGTTTCATCTCATGAATCATGGCCCGGATTTCATCCTTGCCAAGGGTACCCTTAAGTCCGGCCATATACATGGCCAGAAGTTCAAAACCGGCCACCATCGCAAGATAGGCCTTGGTCGAAGCCACTCCGATTTCCGGTCCGGCATGAATATAGAGGCTGGCGTCGACCTTACGGGTCAGAGTTGAGCCTTTTACGTTGACCACGGCCAGGGTCAGTGCCCCTTTTTCTCTGGCCAGCTCAATCGCAGCCAGAGTGTCAGCCGTTTCTCCCGACTGGGATACTGCAATCACCAGCGTATTCGGCGGAATGACAGGATCCCGGTAGCGGAATTCACTGGCAAGGTCAGTGTCTACAGGAATGCGGCACAGCTTTTCCAGCACATACTTGCCGACCATACCCGCGTAGTAGGCCGTACCACAGGCCACAACCACAATACGCTCCACTGCATTCAGCTGCTTTGCATCAATACCAAGATCATCCAGGCGGACTTCACCGGAAGCTTCATCCAGACGGCCACCCATGGTATTGCGCAGAACATCCGGCTGCTCATGGATTTCCTTGAGCATGAAATGCTTGTATCCACCCTTTTCCGCCATCACCGGATTCCAGTCCACCGTCTCCTTGTGAACCTGAAGCGGCTCTCCATCGATCAGATCGAAGAGTTCAACCCCTTCTGCACTGAGACGACCAAACTGCCCGTCTTCCAGATAGGTCATTTCGCGGGTATAGCTCAAAACCGCCGCGATATCAGAGGCCAGGAACATACCCTCGCCCTCTGTGTGCCCTACAATCAGGGGGCAGTTCTTGCGGGCAAAAAACAGAACACCGGGATGATCGATGTGCATGACGGCCAGGGCATAAGCCCCTTCAAGTCTTGCCACCGCAGCCCGGAAGGATTCCAGAAAATCCCCATTCTCCATTTCAGCCAGAAGATGGGCCACGATTTCGGTGTCGGTTTCCGAGCTGAAACGATGCCCCGCTTCCTGAAGCTCACGGCGCAGATCCAGATAATTTTCGATAATACCGTTATGCACAACCACAATACGGCGCTGGTTGTCCACATGGGGATGGGCGTTCTGCTCAGTTGGTTTGCCGTGGGTGGCCCAGCGCGTGTGCCCAATCGCACAAATGGCACCGTGGGCACCCTCTTCAAGCCGGGAGCGAATCTGCCTCAGTTTGCCTGAGCCCCGGTTGACCATAAGTCCCGATCCCAGAATGGCTGCAATCCCGGCGGAGTCATATCCGCGGTACTCAAGCTTTTCCAGACCATCTAAAACCACAGTTCCGGGATCATACGCCCGGCCGGTGTAGCCAATAATGCCGCACATGTATGTATTCCTTAAAAACGGACCAGATTCTGAAATGTCTTGAAGCGCTCTTCGACCTGCTCGCGAGTCGCTTTGGAAAGAACTTCAACCCCGACACCTTCCACATTGAAGGAACCCATGACGTTGCCATAGGCCACAGCACGGCGCAGATTTTCGGGAGTGACGCTGCCACATTCCGCCAGATAGCCGACAAAGCCACCAGCAAAGGAGTCACCAGCACCCGTGGGGTCAATCACTTCTCCTACCGGAATTCCCGGAATCGAGAACAGATCATCCCTGCTGATAATCATGGAGCCATGCTCCCCGCGTTTGATGACAACAGCCTTTGGCCCCATATCCAGAACCATTCTGCCCGCTTCGACCAGATTGGTGGAACCGGTGAACAGGCGGGCTTCGCCATCATTGAAGATCAGGACATCAATCATGCCCAGAACATCACGAAGTTCCTTGGAAGTCGTCTGAATCCAGAGATTCATGGTGTCCAGAACCTTCAGTTTGGCCTGAACCCTGGAAGCCACCATTTTCTGTAGAGATGGGTGAATATTGCCTAAAAACAGAAAATCAGGGTTGGCATTGGCCTGACTCAATTCCGGCTTGAAGGATTCAAACACATTGAGCTGGGTATCCAGAGTCTGAGCCTGGTCCATGGAATCTTCGCGGTATTTTCCTCTCCAGCGAAAGGTGCGACCGGGAGCCACCATGAGGCCATCCGTATTGATGTCTCTTTCCTGAAAATAGCGGCTGTATTCTTCGGGAAAGTCCTCGCCGACCACGCCCACAATGGACACACCCTTGTGGAACAGGCGACAGGACGTCGCAAAGTGGGATGCCGAGCCCCCTAAAACATCATTATATTCCCCGGACGGGACAATCAGACTGTCCAGGGCGATCGAGCCAATTGCTGTAACGCTCATGTGCTGAATTCTCCTATATTTGTCTCCCGCCTCGCGGATTGAGGCCGGAGTATAGCGCAGGGTTTGCCATGGGGCAAACAATAGGCTCTATCAGGTGGATTCCCTTTCGCCCTGAAGCCTTCGTGCCAGCTCCTCAAACAGACTTCTATCCTCAAGATCGCAGTAGGAAACAGCCTTGTCCCAGTCATAAAGCCAGATGGGCGAAGTCTTCAGATTCTTGGGCTCAGTATCATAGCGGGGAAACAGATGGGCATGCAGGGACGGCTCCAGGTTTCCCAGCATTTCATAATTGATCCTGGCTGCACCAGTAAGCTCAAGCAGAACCTCTCCGGCTTTTGCCATGTCCCGAAGGAATCTCAACTGATCCTCATCCGAGGAAAATCCGTTCAGATGAGGGACGACCGGATCCGGCAGCAGAAGGCAGTAACCGGGCACCACCTGCTTTTCCCCGGCAATCAGCCAGCCACTGGGCATTTTGCAGATCAGTCTGTCAAACTCCTGATTCCGACAGGCATGAACCTGCCTTTCAATCGCTGTTTTGAACATATCCATCCTTTGACCAACGTAGTATGATGCCCCAATTCAAAAAAGAGAAGGACGAAAATGCAAGAGAATCCCTGGATCAAATCACTTCCCTTTTTATGGCTCATGGTGGCAAGCCTGATGGCTCTGGAGCTTGGAGCCCGCTTCCAGATCCCCATTCTTGATTTTGGTACCAAGACCGATGCCATTGCATCCACCGTTCTTGCGGATGTCAGAACCGGGCTGCCCCAGATGGTCACAACCATCATCGGAGATCAGATTCAGGAGCTGGCCATGGATCGGATCAAACTCGATCAGACCGTAATCCAGGCCACCCGGCATCTTCATGATGAGCCCATTGTGCTGAAAGTCGGGGAACGCAAACTGAGTCAGACCGAATTTCTGGACGGACTCAACCGTCTGGCCCAGGATCCGGCCAATGCCGGCCAAAGCCGTGAAGATCTCAAGGAAAAACTGGTCAACGAACTGCACCGCCACCTGGCCATTGTTCAGGATGCCGAAGGCAAAAAACTGGATCGGCAGGAGGAATTCCGCTCCCGTCTGAACACTCTGGAACTTCAGACTTTTCTGGGACTTCTGCTCAAGCGGGGTCTTACCCCCCCCACGGAAGAAGAAAAGCTGGCATGGTACGACGCCAATCAGAACCTTTTCAGCCAGGGGGATCTGTTTCATTTTGCCTACCTGAGTGCCGCGACAGCCGAGGAACTTGTCAGCATCAGTCAGGTCGATGCCCTGAAATCCAGCCCCGGCCTTCAGTCTGTAACCCAGGCCATGGAATCTGCTGTTCCCTACATCTTCGCCCGAACCCTCAGATCCATGGAAACCGGCAGCCTCTCAGCCGTCCTGCGTCACCAGAATCGCTTTCACATCCTCCTGAAAACCGCTGATGTCACCCGTCAGATCACCCCCTACGAACAGGTCAGATCCGTAGTGGAATCAGAAATGATGTGGAAGATGACCCGTGACTACATTGCCAGGACTTCAAACCCTTTCCGCTTTCAGTTCGAGCTGAATTCCCAGGAGTTGATCGTGGATGGTGAAAACATGAAATCCAGAGTGGATACGATTCTTCCGGCCACCCTTCCGAAATGGTTTCTGGAACGCCTGAACCAGTCCCCGGCAGATCTCCGGTCCGCCCGCGAAGACATCGCCCTGATTCTCGCCAAATACGAGAGAAACCCCCTTCATTTCGGCAAGGACATGCATGAAGCCGTGTTAAGACATACAAGAGCTCTGCGGGAGGTTTTGCTGACTCAGGACATGCAGAATCTCCTGCTTAGCCAGACACCGCCGCCATCTGAGGAAGAACTCAAACAGATCTACGATGCCAATCCGGACAGATTTGTTCAGGCCAGAGGTGATCTGACCCACCATATCTTCATCCGGGATCGTACCCGTGCTCTGGACATTCTGAACCGGGTCTTGATGGATCCGGGCCACTTCTCTGATCTGGCCCGGGTACTTTCCGAAGAGCCTTTGAGCAAACCACACGGAGGGGATATGCGCTATCTGCCCCGGACTTCAATCACCGAGGAAATGAACCGGACTGTGGAAAGCCTCAGTGATGGACAGATTTCCCAGAACCTCATTCCCGGAGCCCAGGGAGGATTTCATATCCTGAAGCTGATTCAAAAGGACGCTCCTTTAAGAGTCGCCAGCTTTGAAGAAATCAAACCCAGACTCAAGGAAGCTATCAACCGTCAGCGCCAGCAGGAAACTCTGAAGAATTATATTTCTGATGTCATGGGCCGGTATGCCCTTGACGTGGACCAGCGTATTCTCAACACACTGTGAAAGCCATGTATCGACTTCCTCTGGACTCCGCCCTCTTCAAGGCTTCATCGTTTGGCAACGATTTTCTCTTGTATGCCGTCTCGGAAATTGATTCCATTCCCGCCGATCGGATTGCCAGGAATCTCTGCAACCGACGGGAAGGTATCGGAGCTGATGGCATGGTCTATTATCACTGCATGAAAGCCGGAGAATACGAAGTCTGGCTTTTCAACTCCGATGGCAGCCAGGCCGAATTTTCCGGTAACGGATTTGCCTGCCTCGGAGCCCTGCTTCCTCAGGATGAAATTCACCTGACAAGTCTGGGTCAGACCTACCGGATTCGTAACGGAGAAAACGGCATCTGGGTGGAGGCAGCCAAAGTCAGCCGGGACCCAGCCATTGAGGCTGGACTGAAGAAAATCCTCCCTGATGGAAACTGGTGTGGCATCAATGCCGGAAATCCCCATGCCGTCTGCTTTGACAAGCTGGAAAACAGGCAAGTAGAATCATTTGCCTTAAACCGGGACTGTTTTCCTGCCGGCATCAATTTCGGTCTGGCAGAAAGAAAAGGCAGTCTGGTTCACCTGAAAGTCTTTGAACGCGGAGTTGGCTGGACTCCAAGCTGCAGTTCCGGGGCACTGGCCTGTGCCCGAGCTGTTTTTGAACAGGACGGGCTTACAGAAATGCTGATTGTGCAGCCGGGTGGAGCCGCCCGGGTCATGAAAAAGGGAGAAACCTGGATGATAGAACTTCAGCCCAAACTTATAGCTCAGATTCTTTGGCTGGAGTGTATCCAGTCATGAAAATCCGCCAGAATTTTTCCGCTTACCTGCTCTTAAGCCCTTTTCTTGCCATCTTCTCCATCTTCCTTTTCTTTCCGGTCGTTTACTCCCTGTGGCTCTCCTTTCACCGCGTATCCGTCTATTCCGATCTTTTCAATGTTTTCTCGGACATGCGCTGGGTGGGTTTCGCCAACTACATGGCCCTTCTGGGAGACCCCCATTTTCTCTTCTCCGTCATCCTGACCATTGTCTACGCCTGTATGACCATCCCAGGAACCATTGCCTTGGCATTGGGACTGGCCCTTCTTCTCAACAATAATCTTCCGGGCAAGATGTTCTTCCGTTCGGCCTTCTTTCTGCCAAATATCCTCGACATGCTGGTAGTGGGCTTTATCTGGCAGCTGATCTACTCCCCCCGCTACGGGTTTCTGACGGTCTTCCTGGAACGGGTTTTCAATGTCTATTCCTTTCATGATTCCGGATTTTTATCCGATCCCATGCTGGCCCTTCCGGCCATTGCCTTTGCCATGGTCTTAAAAGGTGCCGGCTTTGGTATGGTTCTCTTTCTTGCGGCCCTGAACAATATCCCAAGAGACCTCTTTGAAGCCGCAGCCATTGACGGTGCCAACAAGGTCGAAACCTTCTTCAACATCACTCTGCCCCAGCTCAAGCCCACAATCCTCTTCCTGACCGTCACGGGCCTGATGGCCGCCCTCAACGGCTTTACCGAAATCTACGCCATGACTTCAGGCGGACCCCAGGTCCTTGACTCCAGCGGGGTTTTCGATGGCGCCACCCTTGGCTCCACCCGCATTTCCGGCTATTACCTGTGGCAGGTTTTCAGTGAAGGGCGCTACGGCTATGCCTCAGCTATGAGCTGGCTCCTTCTGTTTTTTGCCCTCGCCGTTTCCTTTTTGCAGGCCAGATTCCTGAGCCCGGAGAAATCCTGATGCGTACGCTTAAGCAACTGATTCTTTATGTGCTTCTGATCGCAGCCGCCCTTGTTGTTCTGTGCCCGTTTCTCTGGATGGTAGCTACAGCCCTCAAAGTCCCCGGAACCGCCGAGAAGCTCCAGTTTCTTCCCTTTCAGAAAATCAGTCTGGCCATGGCCGGCCGGAAAGACTTCCTAAGAGCCGGTGTCGATCTGAATGAACTTCAGACGGATCAGCTCCAGGAAAAGATTCTGGACCTTTACAGCCAGCATCACTTCCCTTCCATGAAAGAAGCCCGCGAAGCTCTCGCCGATGTCATCCGCCGCCCCCTGAACCAGACAGAAACCCTGGGCTTTGAACAGGTTTTCTCGAACCGTCTGGATATCAACACTCTGGATAAAAGGCAGCTTGTGGACCTGGCAGGACTCAGGGATTACGAAGCAAAGGCCCTTCTTCGCTACCGGCAGAATACCGGGGAACTCGATGGTGCTCACGAACTCGGCTCCATTCCCCTCATGGGTCAGCTTCGCATGAAACGCCTTCTTCAGGTATTTCAAAGTGATGCTTCTGTCATCGATCGTCTGGAGCATCCCGGCTACACCGAGCTTCTGGAACTTGCCGATGAAGAACTCGATCTTTACCTGAATCTAAGGGATTCCCGTAAAGGTCCGTTCCAGAGCCCCGAAGATCTGGCTCAAATCCGTCTCTTCTCCAAGGAAAGGGTTCAGGAGCTCTCGGATCGCTTCTTCAGCAACAAGCTCTACACTCTGGCCAATTTCAAAAAGGTCCTGTTCGAGTTTGAGCCCCGTCGTGGTTTCACGATTCGCCGGGCCTTCATCAATTCCCTTGCAGTCGCCATCGGAACCGCTCTTCTGACCGTATTTCTCTGCACACTGGGAGGCTATGTCTTTGCCCGCAAGGAATTCACCGGCAAGAACCTGCTTTACGGCATGTTCTGGGCCAGCATGCTGATTCCCGGCATGATGTTTGTGGTACCCCAGTACGCCGTTGTCTCCATTCTTGGAGGTATCAACAGCTACTGGGCCATGATTGTGCCGCATACGGCCAATATCTTCGGACTCTATCTCATGCGCCAGACAATTGAAGGCATCCCCGCCTCCCTGTTTGAAGCCGCTGCTCTGGACGGAGCCAGCGAATCCCAGGTTTTAAGAATCATTGTCCTGCCCCTGAGTCTTCCGATTATGGCCACCCTGTTCCTGATGACCTTTCTGGGGCAGTGGTCCAATTTCCTCTGGCAATTGATTGTCAACACCCCGGATTCCATGAATGCCACCCTACCCGTCACCCTGGCCCTGTTTCGGGGACAGTATTCCACAGACTGGACCATCCTGATGGCCGGAGCTTCCCTGATGATTCTTCCCGTTGTCATTCTCTTTTTGATGAGCCAGCGTTTCTTTATTCAGGGCATCACCCAGGGAGCTGTCAAAGAATGATGGACCGTCGCACCTTCTCTTCCGAACCTCTCTCCCAGATTCTGCTGGCAGGAACCCTTCTGGGGGCCATGCTTCTGGCTTATGCTTTCCTCTATGAAACACCAGAGCCTCAGGGAAACGCAGTAGATACCGTTTTAAGCCGCTTTGAGGAATACAGCGGCAGAAAAGCCGTAACCACATCCCAGAAGCCGGTTGAACTGACCGCCTGGGTAACCTACAATGATGAACAGTTCCGCCTGTATGAAACCCTGGTGGAAGAATGGTTTGAAAAAACCGGAGTTCGGGTCCATATCTCCCGCATTCCCTTTGATGGGCAACGGGACAAGTTCCTCTACGCCTGCAACTCCAATACAGCCCCGGACATTGCCCGCATGGATATCGGCCTGATTCCACGCTTTGCGGTCGGAAAGGCCCTTCTGCCCATGGACGAACTCGGGGATATGAAGGCCATGAAAAGACGCCTTCTGCCCACAGCTCTGGCTTCCGGCATGGTGAGGACGGAAAACGGAGCCATGCGTCTTTATGCCCTGCCGGATGAATTCGTCAATGTCGCCCTTTTCTACAACAAGGACCTCTTCCGCGAGGCTGGCCTGAATCCGGAAACCCCTCCCAGAACCTGGGCTGAATTCGAATCCATGGCGGCCAAGCTCACCCGTGATACCAATCAGGACGGCCTGCCGGACCAGTTCGGCTTTGCCATGACCAATACTCTCTGGTGGTCCCTCCCTTTTCTTTACAGCTACAACGGAGATATTCTGGATGTCCCCAATCTTCAGTGTCTTCTGGATGAAGAAGAGTCCATTCGCGGCCTGGAGTACCAGATTGATCTGAGCCGCAAGGGACTTGAGGCCGGAGCCTGGAGGCCGGGTTCAGTCCAGCCCGATACCGGCTTCAAGAACAAGGCCTATGCCATGATTTTCAGTGGTCCCTGGAACCTCTCAAGCTTTCGGGCCAGTGGCCTCAATTTCGGCGTGGCCCTGATTCCCGGCCGACCCGAACTGAAAATTGAATCCACCACCAGTATCGGTGGCAATTCCAACGTCATCTTCAAGACAACCCGCCACCCTCAGGAGGCTTTTGAATTTCTGAGCTGGCTGACTTCCGCGGAGGTTCAGGGCAGGCTCAGCCGCGAGCTGGGTTCCATTCCGGTCAACCTGCCGGAAATGGAAAAACTGGGCTTCAAGCCCACGGATCGGGAGCTTGCCGTTTTCATCGATCAGGCCCGCCATGCCCGCAGTCGACCGGGGATCCCGCGCTATGGTAAAATCGAGACCATTGTGAATCAGGAAGTTGAAGCTGCATTTCAGGGCTCCCTGAGCGCTCAGGAAGCCTACCGACGTGCCTGCAAGGCCATTGATCGTGATGTGTTGATGGAGCTCAGACCCCAAACCGCCGATCGGAGGTAATCACTCCATGCGCTATCTTGTCCTTATCTGTCTTCTGGTTGTTCCTGTTCTGGCCAACCCTCTGGAGATACTTGAAATCGAGCCCCCGCTTTTCGGACTCCAGAGTCTGGCTTTTGAAGAAAACGGCTCCAGCCTTGCCATTCAGCAGGAATACATTTTCAAGCACCTCAAGGAATACCCCGCGCAATACGGGCTGCTTCTGGCCAATCTTCAGAACTATACGGATACCTTCTCGGCTCAGGAGAGCCTGGAAAACACCGAAAGCCTGACCTACAAAAGCATCCGTAATTACCTGGACAGGTTGCCCGTTCAGGATCGCCGCGTCATTCAGGCCTATTACACCCTGAAAAATCTGAATAACCTGGCAGGAGACACTCCGTATTTTCGCAAGCTGCATCGCGAAGCCATGCAGGAGGAGACCAGTGGCTGGACCCGTCTTCTGGTTGCCATGGCCTATCAGACCCTGCTGCAGGAAAAACTCAACCCGGAACTTCAGTCCGAGGATCTGGAAACCCTTCTGAAACAGACAAGCCTCAAGCCCACCAATGACGCTTTCCTGCATTATTCTCTGGGGAATTTCTACAACCATATTCTCAAAGACAGTGAAAGCCCCTACCGCAGAATGCGCATGGTCACCCTGGAATATGAGCGGGCCCGTTCCATGGACCCCAGAAACCGCCAGCTCTTTACCCGCATCACTTCCAAGTACATCACCATGCAGCAGGAGTACGAGGCCCAGGATCTCGCCCTGCCTTTTGAATTCGAAGAACTGGTCTATCGCAGAATCCTGCTTCTTGATCCCAGAAACCCGTCGGCTCATAACAACCTGGCCTGGCTTTACTGCCAGAACAGCACCGAAGTGCGCAATGCCATCCGGCATGCCAAAATTGCCACCGAAATCAGCCCCGAGGAGCCATCTTTTCTGGATACGCTGGGCTGGTGCCTCTATCGCGGCGGCATGGTTTCAGATGCGATCCGGGTTCTGGAAACCGCACGGGAAAAGGACAGCCAGATTGCCGATGTCCATTTTCATCTGGCAACCGCCTATTATGACGAAAACCGCATTGACGACTCGATTGAGGCCTTCAAGCGCACAATTGAACTTGAACCCGACAATGCACTGGCCATGAACAACCTGGCGTACACCTATGCTGAATTCAACCGCAACATCGATGAAGCCTATGAGTTGATTCAGCGGGTGCTCCAGATGGTTCCGGAAAACAGCGCTTTCGTAGATACCCTGGGCTGGGTCCACTATCGCCGCAAAGAATACGATCTGGCCATAGAAGCCCTGAAAAAGGCCATTGAACTGTCACCGGACTCCTGGGAAAGCCACGAACATCTGGCTGCGGTTTACAAAGAGCTGAACCAGTCCGATCAGATGGAAACCCACCTGGCCATCGCAGCCAGACTCAAGGGACTCAACCCTTCCGAAGAAGTCCAGACTGCAGTTCCGACCACCCGTCCTGCCGAAGAAGAAGTCTCTTCGGAAACAAACCCCCAGAGTGCTTACACTCTTCTTTTCCAGACCATTGAAGAAGCCAAAGCCCGCTATCTGTCCCTGAAAAGTGCCGACAAAAGTCCTGCTTCCATCAAGGTATTCTATGATCAACTCATTGGCCTGGCCCAGACTCACGGAGATGCCCCTGCCGTTCATCGCCTGATTCAGGAATTTGCTCTGTATCGAAAGGCCTTTGAGCCTGCAGCCGAAACCACTCCTCAAAAAACCCTGGAGCCCATCAAGGATCTCAAGGAGCTCATCCCTTCAGATGCCCTGGCCTATCTTGAACTCGGACAGGCCAAGCTGGTTCTTCTGCTTCAGGAATTCTCCCGCCTGCATCCGGTTTCCGGCCAGATGTCCATCGCCTCCATTCTGCCTCAGCTCAAACCTCTTCTGCCCGAAACGACCGGCATCGCCCTTCTGAATCTCAACCAGAAGCCGGATTACATGATTGCTGCCCGCCTGCAAAAAGAGCAGTCCCAGATTCTGAAGCAGAACCTCAGAGGGATCTCCGGGCAAAGCATTGTGGCCCCTCTGACCGGTTTGCGGGTTCAGATTTCCCAGAAATCTGAGCATCAGTTTGCAGTTCACAGTGCCGGACAGACCCTGCACGTCACAATTTTAGAAAATGCTTTGCTCTGCTCGACCAACCCTGAGTCTTACACCGGGGTTACACCGGAAAATTCCCTGAAAAGCCAGTCCTGGGTCCAGTCCCGTCTGGATCTGATCAATCAGCCGGATCAGATTGCCTTTTACACCAGAGATCTGAAATCCCTGGCCGGAAGCTTCTCGGGTCTGGCTCTTCTCAAGAGCGGAGCCACTGCTAATCTGATCTCTTCCATGGGGGAGTATCTGGCAATTCTGAAACTGGATGGCAATGTCCTCAATGAGCATGAATTCATCGAAGCAGCCCAGGGGGTTTCCCAAACGACCCTCAAGGGTCAGCTTGAAACCTATATTCAGAACCTGAATACGACTTTTGATGAACAGAAAATCAAGGTGGAAGCCAACCTGGAGCCTGTCGGAAAGGGATTTGAACTCAAAACCCGGCTGATCGACTTCCAGGCCTTCTTAAACTTCATGCTGAAAAATTTTGGACAGACACCATGACAAGCAAAGCCCGCCCCAATATTCAGGACCAACTCCTTTGGCAAGCCCGCAGAGACAGGATCGCAGTACGGATTTATCTGTTGCGGGGACTGATGCTGCAGGGCCGTGTCCTCAGCTATGATGCCTACTCCGTTCTGATTGAAGGCCAGGGCAAACCCCAGCTCATCTTCAAGCATGCCATCTCGACCATTGACTTTCCCCCTGGATTCAAAATCATTCAGCCAGAGGAAGAAGATGAGTCTTCCTCCGAAGGAAAGTGACTCCATCTGAATATGCGCCGCCTCAAGGCCCTTCTGGCCAGTCCAGGCTTCAATCTTTTCGTTGGCCTGCTGATCATCATCAGTGTCGGGCTTCTGGGTTACGAGGTCTTTGCCAAACCTGATGGAGTTCTTTTAGGCCGGATTCTCCTGATTCAGGATCTCATTCTGATTCTTCTGGTCATGGAGCTTGGCCTGCGCTGGAAGGCCTCCCCCTCGACCGCCGCATTCTTCCGGAAGCACTGGCTGGAGATCCTCGCGATCCTTCCCATGCTCCGGGTTTTTCGCCTGGGCCGCATCGCCATATTGCTTCGTCTCGTCCAGCTCCTGTCATTCGGAGCCATTTTTCAGCGAAGGCTTTCCCGCCTTCAGGCCCTTTTCAATTCCCGCTGGCCCGAATATGCCGTCCTTTTTGGCTTCACCCTGTTCGCCCTCATTTTCGGCGCCATCGGTCTGGCTGAGTTTGAACAGGGAAGCACCATAAAATCAACAGATGAAGCCTTCTGGCAGGCTCTCTTTTCCCTGCTTGCCGGGGAATATGCCGACTACCCCGAAACTCTGGGTGGAAGGCTGGTTTTTCTGGTTCTGGTCCTGTTTGGCATGGGCATTTTTGCCATGCTGACCGGAACGATTTCAGCCTTTATGATGGATAAACTCAAGGAGGAAGACATGAGCGTGATTCAGGATGCCGGAGGCATTTCCCAGCATATCGTGATCTGCGGGTTCACCTCAAAAACCGAAGTCCTGATTCGGGAGCTTCTGGCCGACTCCGAGCATGCCAGCCGGGACATCATTCTCATCTCCTCTCAGGCGGGCATGCGTGAACTCAAGAATATGGGGCTGAATTCCGAACGGGTCATGGTCATGACCGAGGACTTTACCCAGGCCGAAGTCCTGAGGCGGGCCGGGCTGGATCGGGCTGTCACCGCCATGATTCTGGCCGAAGAATCAGCCGGGCGTTCAAGTCAGGATACCGATGCCCGCACCATCCTCGCGGCCCTGACCATTGAAAAAATGAACCCCTCCATTCACAGTGTGGCCGAACTCAATCACGCCGAATATCTGGATCACCTGAAAATGGGTGGAGTGGATGATGTCATTCTGCAGGGAGAAGTCTGTGGTCGTCTTTTAGGGCGGGCCGGACTGTCCCGGGGCATGCTGCCCTTCTTCGAGGATCTTCTGACTCACCAGTCCGGCAATGGTCTGAGCTTTCGGCCTCTGCCCAAGGGCATGGAAGGCCGTATCATGAGCGAGGCCTTAAGTGAGCTTTACGCCATTCTAGGGGGAATCGTGGTGGGACTCAGAGCCCAGGGAAGCCGGGAGCTTGAGGTCAATCCTCAGAGCCGCCGCCTGAAAAACGGTGATGAACTTCTAGTGATCCTGCCCTGGAACAAAATACCCAAAGGCCGGTAAACCGGTACCCTTCTGCCCCATAAAACGCAGATTCTTCGGAAAGTCGGCCTCAAGCAGCACCGGTTCCCCAGCCCTGACCGGACAATCGGCCCATAAAACCGTGTTTTTTCCCTGCAAAAGATACCGGGCCGGACAATCAATCCACTGACCATCCCGAAACAGAATTCTCAATCCGGGAAGTTCTTCAACCAAAGAATCCACCCTCAAACTCAAGCCTGAGGGCGAAGATTCCAGGAAACTGAGCGATTCCTGGTAGGGGTGAAACGGGAGCTCATTCAAGGATGACCATTGACCGGAAGCCAAAGTCTCTGTTCCGGAAAATCCGCAATCTTCGGGATATCTCCAACCGGGAGGGTCAATCGGTATACAGCCGGTTTTCTCAACTCTGAACTGGCTCCATAAAGAAGAACCTGTCTGGGCTTCTCCCCAGTCTGAAAAAGGCTGCAAGACTCCCCTTACCAGCCAGCCACTTCCAGCCAGCCACAGGATCCACCAACGGAATCTGAACTTTGAGCAAAGCCAGAAGATAGTGATTGTTCCAAGAATCGCCTGACTGGTATGACGATAGAAGGCTGGAAAATGCCGGACTTTCTCATAGGAATCATTCCAGTCCGCTGAAATAGCCAGACAGTTCAGACCGATGGCCCCAAGAACCGTAAAGAGAAGCAGACCAGCCAGAAAATCCCTTCCCCTGTAAAGTGCGCGAAAGATCAGAAGCCAGAAGATTAGACCTGTCAGCCATTTGGCTTCCAGACCCAAAAACCCCTGCCATCGACCCAGGAAAATCTGGACAGGCCAAGCCAGAGCATAGCCAGAAAATGCCAGGAATCTTTGATCCAGACCTCGATTTGAGCCAAACCCCGAACCCGCAACAGCTTCATGACTCAAAAGCATGGTCAGAAACTGAATCAGGGAAAACCCCAGCAGAATCAGAACAGGCCCTCGACTGGCCTTACGCAGGACTCCAAGCCCCACAAGAGCAGGAGCAAGAATCAGGGCATAGGTTTTGGAAAACGGGATGAAGAGAAGAAACTGAATCCAGGGAGGGCAGATTTTCTCCGGTTCCCTGAACTTCAGGGCTATCCAGAAAATCAGGGTCAGAAGACCAAGGCCACTGACATTGATCAGCGTACGCTCGGCAAACCCTGGGAGCAGAATCAGGCAAAGAGCCAGAAAAAACCGCAGCTCCCAGCTCATGATGGACTCAAAACACGGATCAATCAGACTTAAGGCAAATGCATACAGGACGAGAAAAGCCGCCAGGTTATAGGCATGGGGAACCCATGTGGGGCCCAGGCCCGCAAGCTGAACCACAAAAGCAGTCAGTCGGGGAAAAAACGGCAGATATCCAAAGTCCGGAATCTGAAAAGCACTCAGTCCCTCCGGGGCATGAAAATACAGGTTGGTGGCCATTTCGGCATACATTTCACCGCTGTGAAACCAGCCCCCGAAGCCAAAGCCATAGAAAACGAAAAGCGGGATGAACAGAAGCCATCCCGCCCTGTATCTCAGAATGCTCAGAAAACCTTGAGTCTTTCCCACCAGTACTCGTATTCAAAAACAGAGCGTCCGACTTCGTTCAGAATCTCCATTTTTTCGACCACGTCATCCGGTGGATAGACAATCGGATTCATCCTGATGGTGTCCGAAAGTCCTTCAACCGCAGTCCGATTGGGGGAACTGTAGCCCACCCTCACGGATATCTGCTGGGCAATCTCCGGGCGCATCAGAAAGTTCATCAGAAGATGCGCTTCAGCGACACTTCTGGCATTTTTTGGAATCACCATCGAATCCACCCAGAGAGTCGCTCCCTCAGAAGGATAGATATATTTCATGCCCCGATCCGTCTCTTCTGCCCGAAAGGCATCACCATTGTAATTCATGCCAACCCCGACTTCCCCGGTCAAAAAAGCCTGACGGGGAGATTCAGAATTGAAAATTCTTACATTGGGCATCAATTCCTTCAGATGCTCATAGGCTTCCCTGATCTTGACCTTGTCCGTTGTATTGGCGGAATAGCCAAGCGATCGGAGGCTTACGGCAAAGACCTCCCGCATATCATCCAGAAGCAGAACCTGACCCTTGTATTCCGGTTTCCACAGATCCTTCAGACTTGTGGGGGCTTTCAGGCCGGACTGCTCCCGGTAAGAAATAGCGGTATTTCCCCAAAGGTAAGGGAGGGAATAACGATTCTTTGAATCATATTCCTTACCCATGAGCTTGGGGTTCAGATGCTTAAGATTGGGAAGCTTTTCCTTATCCAGTTCATGCAGCATGTTCTCATGAATCATTTTCTGCACGTAGTAGGTGGAAGGAAAAACCAGATCGTAGCCACCTGCATTCAGAATCTTCAGCTTGGTATAAAGAACCTCATTGGAATCGTAGGTCGAAAGTCGCACTTCAATCCCGGTCTCTTCAGTGAACTGCTTCAGAATATCCTCCGGGGTGTATTCCGACCAGTTGTAGACATAAAGAGTCTTCGTTTCATCCGCAGAGCCAAAGCCTGTCAGCAGCAGCAGCAGCAAACATCGCACAAAAATCATTCTTTCTCTCCTACCAGTTTGCGGGAGGCAAAAACCACTCCCATGGTCAAAAGAAAGAGGATGGTACAAAGCGCGTTGATTTCCGGCTTCACCCCGAGGCGCACCATGGAATAAATCCTGAGCGGGAGGATTTCAAAATCCGGCCCGGACACAAAGAAGCTGATGATCACATCATCCATGGAAAGAGTAAAAGCCAGAAGCCATCCGGAGAAAATCGCCGGAAGCATCAGGGGGGCAATGATCATGCGAAATGTCTGCCAGTCATTGCAGCCCAGATCATGGGCCGCCTGGGTCAGATTTTCATCCAGCCCTTCAAGCCTTCCAAGGATTGTGACAATCACGAAAGGAATGCTGAAGGTGACATGGCTGAGAAACAGGGTCCAGAAACCCAGATCCAGCTGCAAAGCGACAAAAATCACCAGAAGGGCAATCCCCATCACAATGTCCGGAGACATCAGAAGCACATAGATCAGAGCCTTCAAAAGAGCCTTTCCGGCAAACTGGTAGCGCTTCAAAGCCACCGCGCCAATCAGGCCAAGAATGGTCGCCCCGGTCGCCGAGGCCATTGCCAGGAAGATGGAATTGAAGGTGATCTGCATCAGCTCCCCTCCATCTGCAAGATTGGCATACCACTGAAGGGTAAAGCCCTCCCATTCAGCTGAGTAGCGTGCAGAATTGAAGCTGTAGAGAATCAGCGCCAGGATAGGTGCATAGAGGAAAGCCAGCACCATGGCCAGCCAGCCTTTTTTCAGGATGTCATTCACAGCATCCCCCCTTCCTGATTGCCCGCTTTTTTCTGCACTTTGGCATAAAGCAGCATCAATCCAAGCATCATCATGGACAGAGTCATACTGACAGCCGCACCAAACGGCCAGTTACGCGCCGCCAGGAACTGATTGCGGATGAAAGAACCAACCACCAGGCTTTTGGCTCCACCCAGAATATCCGGAATGTAGAAAAGCCCCAGAGCGGGCAGGAACACCAGCATGCAGCCAGCCACAATTCCCGGAGTCGTCAAGGGAAGAGCAACCTTCAAAAACGCCTGCCAGGGACTTGCTCCCAAATCCTGAGCCGCATCCAGAAGACGCGTATCCAGCTTTTCAACAGCCGAATAAAGCGGCAGGATCATGAAAGGCAGCAGGGTATAGACCAGACCGATATAAACCGCCCAGTCCGTGTAAAGGATTTCCAGTGGAGCACTGATCATTCCAAGATTCATCAGAATGGAATTCAAAAGTCCATTGGTTCTCAGGATGAGTACAATCGCATAGGTACGAATCAGACTGGAAGTCCAGAAAGGTACGATAATCAGAACCATCAGAAGGCTTCGGGTCTTTTTTGGCATGGATGCCATGAAATACGCGAAAGGATAGCCAAAAATCAGGCAGAGTACCGTGGTCAGAACCGCCATTTTGAAGGATTTCCAGAACACGATGAAATACACCGGATCCAGAAGCTTCAGATAGTTTTCCAGGGTGAAACCGGGAACATAAAACTCTGAATAGCCCCGCTCAAAGAACGAAACCATAAACAGAAGAATGAGGGGAATGAAGGCAAAAAGCCCCAGAAAGCCCCACAGAGTTCCAACGGCAAACAGACGAAAGCTGTTACTCTTCTGTGGATCCGTCATCTTGAAGCAGGACTTCCCAGCCGTCTACCCAGGTAACATAAACGGTCTGATTGCGTGTATACCCCAAAGCATCTGAATCCTCGTTGTAAAACTCGGTAGCCAGAATGCGACGTGACGAATCAAGGCGAATCATCAGATCGATGACTGTTCCCCGATAGATAATCTCTTCGAGAATTCCCTTGAAATGAAAAGGTTCCTGAATATCCTTCTCTTCCCTTTCCACCCGAAGGTCCTCAGGACGAATCAGGATTTTAAGCTTATCTCCAGCTTTCGCTTTCGCCTTGTTCCTGAGACGAATCACCTGACCTTCGGTTTTCAGCTGAACCTTATCTTCCTGAGCTTCCAGAACTTGCGCATCCAGAAGAGTCGCCTCGCCAATGAAACGGGCCACCAGAAGATTTGCCGGATCCTCATAAATTTCCGTCGGAGACCCTGACTGCTGAATCACTCCCTTGTGCATGATCACAATGCGATCCGACATCGAAAGGGCTTCTTCCTGATCATGAGTCACAAAAATAAAGGTGATCCCCAACTGGCGCTGAAGCCGTTTGAGTTCAAGCTGCATCTGCTTTCTTAGCTTATAATCCAAAGCAGAAAGGCTTTCATCCAGAAGAATGATGCTTGGCTTCATCACAACGGCGCGAGCAATTGCAATTCTTTGCTGCTGACCACCAGAAAGCTGATGAGGCATCCGATCGGCAAGATGCGGCAACTGCACCATATGCAGGGCATCTGTCACCACGGTCTGAATCTCTGATTCTAAAACACCTTTAAGACGCAGCCCAAAGGCAATATTGTCAAAAATATTCAGGTGAGGAAACAGAGCATAGGACTGAAACACGGTATTGACTTCCCGCTTCTCCGCAGGAACCCCGTTGACCACCCTGCCATTGAGGGTGACTTCCCCGGAAGTCGGCTGTTCAAAGCCAGCAATCAATTTCAAAATTGTCGTCTTCCCGCATCCTGAAGGACCAAGAAGAGTCAGAAACTCCCCATGACGGATTTGAAGATCCACACCTTTGAGGATCTCAACATCTCCGTAGGACTTTTTCACCCCCCGCAAGCTGGCCACAATACCTGTGGTCGCCGATTGCGTATTGGGGGGATTTGTAGCTGTTTGCATTCGCACAATCCTTTCCCAACAAATCAAACCGCGCAATCATAGCGATCCGGTTGCGATAGGGCAACAAGGATTGTGGGGCTATTCCAGGAAT